>DASWCU010000077.1:0-27340 GCA_036389935.1 Candidatus Limnocylindria bacterium | reverse complement strand
CGACACGGCTTCGCGGGCCCACTTGTCGATGTCCTTCTGCCAGTCGGCGAACGGCGCGGTCAGGCGATAGCCGCAGGACTGGTACACGTCGCGATCGTCGCTCACCGGCTCGGTGCCCTGGACGAAATGCTCGGTCCAGCGATAGCTCGCCGGGCAGTACGGACCGGGGAGCTTCCCGGAGCCGTTGCCACCGGTCAGCGACGGGTTGACGCACACGACCTTGTCGACGATGCCGCCCGGCCGCTTGAAGTCGTCCGGCGGCAGACCGCCGACCACGGTCTTCATGTAGTCACGCCAGAGAATGCCCGGACCGAGCGCCGACGAGATGCCGTTCATCTCGGAGTTGTCGGAATTGCCCATCCAGATCGCGGTCAGCCGGGTCGGCGTGTACCCGATCGCGAGCACGTCCTGCAGGTTGTCCGTCGTGCCCGTCTTCAACGCCGCGGGCCGGCCGATGTTCGTGAACGGCCCGAAGACGAAGGAACCGTGAACGGGGTCGGTGTTGTCCTTCAGGATGTCGGTCATCAGCCAGGCGACGCGCTCGTCGATCACCTGCTTCTGCTCCGGCTTCTGGTAGTCGCGGACCACCTTCCCGTCCCGGTCGACGATCTTCGAGATGAACGTCGGCTCGATGCGCCGCCCGTAGTTCGCGACGACCTGGTACGCGCTCGCCATATCGATGAGGCGCATCTCGCCGGCGCCGATGCCGAACGAGAGCCCGAGCCGCGAACGATCCCAATCGCGCGTGATGCCGAGCTGGTGGACCGTGTCGATGATCGCGTCCACGCCGACCATGCGGGTCACGTTCAGCGCCGGTAGGTTGAGCGACTCGCGGAGGGCCTGACGGACCGTCGTGGGACCGTGCTGCTGCGACTTGCCGTCCCCGCCCGGCGCGTCGTGCGGGTGGTAGGTCTTCCCGTCGCCGCCGGGCATCTCGAATTCGATGTCGTTCAGGATCGTCGAGGGCGTCATCCGCGCTTTGAGGAACCCGGTCAGGTACGTGAACAGCTTGAACGTCGATCCCGGCTGCCGGAGGCCGATGCCCGCCACGTCGTAGTCGCCCTGCACCTGGGGCGAGCGGTCGTAGTAATCCTTGCTGCCGACGTACGCGAGGATCTCGCCGGTCGTCGGGTCCATCGTGATGAGGGCGGCGTTGCGCACGTTGGCGAACCGCAGGCCGTCGACGTGCTCGCGCACCTCCTTCTCGGCGAGCTGTTGCATGTTCCAGTCGAGCGTCGTGTAGACGCGGTAGCCGCCGCGGTAGGCGGCGCGCTCGCCGAGGGTCTGGATGAGCTGCTCCCGCGCCCGGAACGTGAAGTGCGGCGCGTAGAGGGAGGTCTTCGCCGGCGTCACGGCGATCTTCTCGGCCTTCGCGGAGACCGCCTGGTCCTCGGTGATGTAGCCCTGATCGAGCATCGCGTCCAGCACCTGGGCCCGGCGCGCGGCCGCGGCAGCCTGGTCCTGCACGGGGTCGTAGTCGGACGGCGCCTGGGGAAGCCCGGCCAGCAGCGCCATCTGGCCGAGGGTCAGCTGATTGAGATCCGCGACGCCGAAATACGTCTTGGCCGCGGCCCTGATCCCGTAGGCCTGGTTCCCGTAGAAGATCTGGTTGAAGTACATCTCGAGGATCTGGTTCTTGCTGAAGGTCCGGCTCACTTCGACCGCGAGCATCGCCTCCTTGATCTTTCGAGTGATGGTCGGCTCGTCCCCGAGCAGGCGGGTCTTGATGAGCTGCTGGGTGATCGTCGATCCACCCTGTGTGATCGTGCCGCGCTGGAGGTTCGTGGACAGCGCGCGGACGATGCCACTCACGTCGATGCCCGGGTTGGTCCAGAACGAGTGGTCCTCGATCGCGATCGTGGCGTCCTGCATGAGCTTCGGCACCTCGCCGAGGGCCACCAGGTCGCGGCGCTCCTCCTCGAGGGTGTACAGGAGGTGCTCGCCGGTCCGGTCGTAGATGTACGTCGAGAGCGGGACGGGCACGGTCGCAAGGTCGTGGGCCGCCGGCAGGTCGGCGGCGAAGTACCCGAAGAACGCGGCCGCGGCGGCGCCGGCGAAGATCGCGAAGACGATGAGCATCGCCGAGAGCGCGCCGGCGACCGCGCCCAGCTTCGAGGCCGGCGAGTAGCGGCGCGAGAGGCGGCCGCCCCGCTTGTGCGGGAAGCGGTATGCGCGATAGGCGCGGCCGAACGACGTGTTGCGTCCGAGTGGCACGCCGGGCCGCTGTGCACGCGCCGTGCCGCCGCTCCCCTAGGCGCGCGCTGGGCGACGGAACGACCGAGCGATGAGCCGGTCGAGAAGCGATGGCGGCCGCTCGATCAGCGCCGCGCGCAGCCGGCGCTGCGCTTCGCGCGCGTCTCCCTCCCAGGCCTCGACGAGCAGGCGATCCTCGTCGCGCAGCGAGCCGGCCGGACCGCGACGCTCCATCGCCGTCTCGGCGTCGGGCAGCCGGCGATAGAGGTCCGCGACGAAGGCGTGCGTCGGCGGGAGCTCGCGCGCGATCACCGCGCCGTGGATCGCCCACTGGCCGTTCTCGAGCACGAAGGCCTGCTTCGTCTGGTCGAACATCGCGGTGAGCTCGAGGTCCGCCGCGAGCTCGCGATCGACGGCCGCCACCGCACGGTCCAGCGCCCGCTGCGCTTCCGGCGGCCGGCGCTCCGGACGCGTCACGGCGAAGGCGAGCGCGGCGAGGGC
This sequence comes from Candidatus Limnocylindria bacterium, assembly GCA_036389935.1. Taxonomy (GTDB): domain Bacteria; phylum Chloroflexota; class Limnocylindria; order P2-11E; family P2-11E; genus UBA4735. Next base: position 24,646 of record DASWCU010000077.1, on the reverse strand, counting down.
GACGGCGATGGCCGCCAGCAGGGGCACGCGATGGATGCTAGGTCAGGGCGTTGTATCCAGCAGCTGCGGCCAATGTATACATCTCATGTATGCTTCGGGCTGATGCCACGACCGTTCACGAAGCCCGCGCTCAGCGCCGCGTACTTCCCGCTCGGCGGTCCGGTCCCGGCCGCCGACCTCGTTGGCCGGGAGGGCTACATCCGCCGCGCCGTCACCCGCCTGATGGATGGCAACCACATCCTCATCGCCGGTCCGCGCCGGATCGGCAAGACGTCGGTGATGCTCGAGATCCTCCGACGGCTCCGTCGCCGGGGCGCGCTCACCGCTTACGTCGACTGCCTCGGCGCGACGGACGTCCGCGGCCTGGGGGAGCGCCTCGTCGACGCGCTGCTCGAGAACGTCAGCGGGGTCGAGCGGAGCTTCGAGCAGGCGAAGGCGATCGCCGCCGGGATGCGGCCGACCGTGCGCATCCGCTACGAGCACGTCGAGCTCGCGCTCGAGCTGGCGCGTGAGAAGAACGCCCAGCGGTTCTTCGAGGGAGCGCTCGACCTGCCCCGGGCCTTGGCGGCGAAGACCGGCAAGCGCGTGGTCGTCGCGTTCGACGAGTTCCAGGCCGCCGGCCTGCTCGGCCCGCGGGTCTTCGATGTCATGCGCGCCCGCTTTCAGGCGCAGCGCGGCGTCTCGTACGCGTTCCTCGGATCCGAGGCGGGCATCCTCGAGCAGCTCTTCGGCGAGAAGGGGAACGCCTTCTACCGCTTCGCCCTTCCGCAGGATCTCGCCGACGCCGGAGGTCATCGCTTCGGGATCGACCCCGACGATTGGCTGGCCTATATCACCTCGAAGCTCGCCGAGCGGAAGCTGCAGATCTCCGAGAGCGACGTCGATCGGATCCTCGACGCGACGGGTGGTCATCCGCAGGACACGATGCAGGTCTGCGCCGCGCTGTACTACCTCATGCGCGACGCGGGGCTGCGCATCGTCACCGGCGACGCGATCAGCGTCGCCATCGAGCAGGCGCTGCGCGAGCTCGAGCGGCCGTTCGCCTTGCACTGGACCGATCTGGGGAAGGGCAAGTACCTGCAGCAGGTGGCGAAGCGGATCGCGCATGGGGCGGTGCTCTACGCGAGCGACGGCGATGGCGCGGTCCCGCGCGCCGAAGTGTTGCGCGCGCTCGCGTCGCTCCAGGCCCGCGGGCTGGTGGTTCGTCTCGGGCGCGGCCGCTACGAGTTCGTCGAGCCGCTGTTCGGCGAGTACGTCCGCCGCCTGGACGAGGCGCAAGTGACCGGTATCGTTCCGAAAGGATGATCGGTCTCACGCTCGACCTGCGGCCAGGCACACGTGTGCGCTATCTGCCCGCGCACACGGACGAATGGCGGGAGGGCGTCCTTGTCCGCGGCTCGCCCAACGGCGAGGAGTGGCTGGTGAAGAACCGATTCGGTCGCTTCTGGATCCACGTCAGCCGCCTGCGGCCGTCGTCCGGTCCGGAGCAGTGACCGTGCGTTCGGAGACTACGTGCCTGGTTCGATCCCGGATCGCTCCACTGTTTCGGACATTGCGCCGAACCGCCGATGGGCGCACCCGAAGTGCGCCGTGCGCTGCGTACCATCCACCAGTACGTCCGAAGAGCGCGAATAGGAGGCTCGCCTCGCGGCATGAAACTCGTCAAAGGTTTCGCGATTCAGCCGGGACAGGAGCCCTAGCCAGAACCGGGCTCTGGCCGGGCCGAATCTGTCGGTCGTTTTCGGAGCTGCAGGAGGGCGAATTCGTAGTCGTTCGAGGGTAACGAGCGTGGCGCTTCCTGCCACGACACGCTCCCGAACTCGTCATCGATCTCCCGTCTTGCTTCGTCAATGGTCGCGTGCCAAGTGTCTCCCGCGAATTCGCCCTCCGCCGAGTAGCGGATGACGAAGACTCCGCCTGTGTCCGCGTCCTCATCCATGATTAGGAGGGCGGAACGGGGCATCAGTGTTTGTCCTGACCCTTCCTCGGTCGGCATGCCCCAAAGATGCCGCACTGTGCCCGTTATGCCGGCTGGTACCCAGGCGAAACGACGCATTCCTTTCTTAGCCTACGAGGTGCATTTGGAGTCATTCCACTGCCGCGCGTCGATCTGCACAACGTATACAACGCCGTCGAGATGATCCTCATCGTGCTCGGGTTCTGGTACGAGGCCGAGGCGCGTCTTGCCGACGGAGAGGAGTGAGATGCGAGTCATTCTGCAGACGGCGCCCATTCTTGTGGAGCGCACCATTCCCAACCTAAACAATGGCAAATCCATGGAGGGGACGGCCTACTTCGTGGCGACGGTGTACGACGCCGACGACCAAGCTCCGCTCGGCGCGAATGGGGAGCCCGACGCGCGCCCCATGTCGTACTGGAGATCCAAGCTCAGGCCCGACCAGCCATTCCGCATCAAACCGCCAATCCCAGGCGTACCGCCTATCGACATTCCCCGCACGCTGCTCGATCCCTTGCCCGACAACGCTCGATTGCTGCTCTCCTGGCGCTGGGCGCAGAACATGTGAGATAGGAAGATGCGCGACGAGGCAATGGCCGAAGAGCACCTCCAGGAGACCTTTGCCCGAGCGCTGCGCTCGCCGCGGCGGGTGCCGCCCAATGAACTGCGGGCCTGGCTCTACCGCATCGCAACGAACCTGGTCCTTGATGCGGCACGCAAGAGCAGACGGCTGGTGTTCGTCACCTTCACCGGGAGGGAGGTGGCGGTGAGCCAGGATCGCGGCACCGCGGAGCTGGTCCGCCGGGCGTTGCAGCGGCTTCCGGCCGACCAGGCAACGGCGCTGGTCCTCAGGCTGCACGAGGGCTTCAGTCGCTCGGAGATCTCCGCGATCGTGGGTGCTAACGATGAGACGGTGAAGTCACGACTCGCTCGGGGCCGGAGAAACTTCATCGCGGCGTACCAGCGGCTCGAGCAGGGACTCCGCGAATGAGCGATCACGTCCGCGCTGAACTGGAAGCTCGGCTCGAGGAGCCGCTGAACGCATCGGCGGCCACGCGCGTGAACGCGCACGTCGCAGAGTGTGCCGCCTGTCAAAGGTACGCAGCCGATCTCGAGCGCGGTGAACGCCTGTTGAGTTTGCCGGAGCCTGCGATCGACCCGCCCGCACGCCGGGTTCGGATCCCCCGACGGTCGGGGGGCGCTGGTTGGGTCCTGGCCGCGTGTCTCACCGTCGTGCTCGTCGCAGCGCTCGTCGGGACCGCGACCCGGGCCGACCTGGTCGCCACGCCCGATGACTCCCAATCAAGCGCGGCTCCGACGAGCGCCCTGCTGGCGGCGCCGAGCACGCCTGCTGTGGCCGCGCCGCGCGATTCCATCGTCGCGATCACGAGGGGCGCCGAGTCGCATGTCATCGTGGTCGACCAGCGGCCGGTCGCCAGCGGAACCATCCGGCTCGAGATCCCGATCGTGAGCGGATCGTCCGTCGAGGTCGCGGGCCCGGATCGAATCCTCGTCCTCGACCCGGCGCCCTCGCGCCGGCTTCGGGAGTTCTCGGCGAGTACCGGCCGCCTGGTCAGCGCCGTCGACGTGGGCACCAGCGCTGGAACGCGATCTGCGCTGCTCGCCGTCTCGGCCGACACGAAGCGGGCGGCGATCGCGCGGCTGATCGGCGTGGCGTGGTCGATCGAGCTGATCGACCTCGCCTCGGGCGCGGGCGTTGCTCGTGCGGAGCTTGGCGATTGCGACCGTCCTGTAGCCACGATCGCAAAGGACGGGGCGGCCATGGTTGTCGGCTGCTTCGGCGGGTCGTCAGTGATCTCGGCGGTCCCTGGCAGCCAGCCGTCGACGCTCCGCATGAGCGATACGCTGGGCGGGCTGGCCCAGGCCGGCGACAGCCTCTACGCGTTCGGGAACGCCGGCCAGGTCTGGCGGATCGGACCGCCGCTTTCTTCCGTCGGCCGGATTGGCTTCGAGGGTCTTCAGCCAACCGCCTGGGCCGTTTCTGTCGTCGGCGACCGCATCGCGCTGGGGCTGCATCCGACCACCGGACCGCCGGACGTGGTCGACCGCGTGGCGCTGTTCGACGCCCGTCAGGGCCTCGATCTCGGTCCGCGCAGCCTGCATTTCAACACTGGCGGCGGTCTCGTCTCGACGCCCTCGATGGGCGGGGTGGTGCTCGATCCGCATGGCAGCTTCTCCCCGGACGGGCAGCTCCTGGGCGTGCGCGCCGATGGCACGCTGTTCGGCGACTTCGTTCGGATCTCGGGCCCTCGCGGCGAACGCGTGACCGCGGTGGTCGGGCTGGTCGACTCGGCCGGAGCCACGACCGCCGATGCGGCCATCCGGGTCGCCGATCTCGCGCTCGAAGGCGGTCGGCGGGACCGAGTAGAGGCGATCGCGGCGGCTCGGTTGGATGTCGCTCGGGCCTTCCCCGCGCTCGCGCCAGTGATTGCGCCAACCACCCGATCGAGCACGCTGTGGGTGGTCGCCGAGGAGGGCCTCCTCGCCTACCGCGGAGCGAAGTACAGCTGGGTCGTGCTGATGGTCGATCCGATCGCGGGCCAGGTCGTCGGTGTGCTCGGGGGCGTGAGCGGACCTCGGCCGCCGGCCTTCGATGCACTCCCCCGGTAGTCAAAGCGCCGCCTCTCCGCGGGGCGGTACCCCCGGACGGACTCGAACCGTCGCTTCAGGCTCCGGAGGCCTGCGCTCTATCCACTGAGCTACGGGGGCGGGTGAGGCGGCGGGTTCCCGCGCCTACACGCACGATTCTACCGTTCGGGCGCAGAGAGAGGCCGGCGCGAAGTCACCTTACGCTTGCCGCATGGCGACGCACGATCGCGACAAAGAGCTCTCGCTCATGCAACACCTCGCCGAGCTCCGGAACCGGCTCATGTTCGCGTCGATCGCGGTCGTCATCGCCACGGTCATTTCCTTGATCTTCGCGAAGGACATGATCCGGTTCCTCGAAGCGCCGGCCCAGCTCGGCAAGCCGCTCCAGATCATCAGCCCGACCGAGGGGTTCACCACCTACATGCGCGTGGCGCTTTCGACGGGCATCGCCCTCGCGATGCCGGTCATCCTGTACGAGATCTACGCCTACATCGACCCGGCCCTGCGACCGAACGAGCGGCGCTTCCTGCTCACGCTCGGGCCGTTCATCCTGGCGCTGTTCGTCATCGGGATGGCGTTCTGCTATTTCCTCCTGCTGCCGAACGCGATCCGGTTCCTCTTCACGTTCGGGAGCGACGTCTTCGAGGCGGCTCCGCGGGCGAGCGAATACATCTCGTTCGTGACGACGTTCATCCTGGCGCTCGGACTCGTGTTCGAGATGCCCGTGATCATCTACGCCGTGACAAAGGTCGGGGTGGTCCAGCGCTCGTGGCTCGCGAAGCAGCGCCGCTACGTTTTCCTCATCGCGTTCATCGCCGCCGCGATCATCACGCCGACGCCGGACCCATTCAATCAGTCTTTGGTGGCGATCCCGATGTACCTCCTGTTCGAGGTCGGGCTGCTGCTCTCACGCTGGTTCTGAGCTCCTCGATCCGTCGCTTGAGATCCGCCTCCGCGCCGAGCTCCGTCGGCTCGTAGTAGCGCCGCCCGGCCAGCGAATCCGGGAGGAACGTCTCCTCCGGATCGAAGTGCTCGGGCCGGTCGTGGGCATAGCGGTAATCGCGACCGTACCCGAGCCCTCGCATGAGGCCGGTCACCGCGTTTCGGAGATGGAGCGGAACCGGATCGGCGCGGGTCCCCTCGATGTCGCCCATGAGCGCGCCGTACGCGCGCTTGATGGAGTCGGACTTCGGCGCGAGCGCGAGGTACACCGTCACCTCCGCGAGCGGGTAGTAGCCCTCCGGCATCCCGATGAGATGCACCGCCTGCTGCGCCGACGACGCGATGACCAGGCCCTGAGGATCCGCGAGCCCGATGTCCTCCGCCGCGAGGATGACGAGCCGCCGGGCGATGAACATCGGATCCTCCCCGGCGTCGATCATCCGCATGAGCCAGTACAGCGCGCCGTCGGCATCGGAACCCCGGACGCTCTTGATGAACGCGGATATCGCGTCGTAGTGGGCGTCCCCGGCGCGGTCGTAGACGAGCGAGCGCCGTTGGAGCGCCTCCTTGATCGCGCCCAGGTCGACGCGTCGGATGCCCTGGTCGTCCGGCGTGGCGGCGTCTGCCGCAAGCTCGAGCGCGTTCAACGCCACCCGTGCGTCTCCATTGGCGACCACGACCAGCGCGTCGAGCGCGTCCGGCTCGACCTTCGCGGTGCCTCCGAGCCCGCGCTCGTCGCCGAGCGAGCGCTCGACGATGAGGCGCACGTCGTCCTCGGTCAGGGGATGAAGGACGAAGACCCGGGACCGTGAGAGCAGAGCGGAGATCACCTCGAACGACGGGTTCTCCGTGGTCGCGCCGATGAGCGTCACGTCGCCTTCCTCGACGAACGGCAGGACCGCGTCCTGCTGGGCCTTGTTGAACCGATGGATCTCGTCGATGAACAGCACGGTGCGGGCGCCGGTCGCCGCGCGCAGCTCACGAGCTTCGCCGATCACGCGACGCAGGTCCGCCACGCCGGCCGATACCGCCGACAGCGCGACGAAGCGAGAGCGAGCGCGCTTCGCGGCGATGCGGGCGAGGGTCGTCTTCCCGGTCCCGGGCGGCCCCCACAGGATCATCGACGGAAGCTGTCCCGCGTCGATCGCCTTGCGCAGCACGCGTCCCGGGGCGACAAGGTGTTGCTGGCCGACGAACTCATCGAGGTCGCGGGGCCGGACCCGGGCGGCGAGCGGTGTGGAGGCCGCGGACTCGCCGTCGTCGGAGCTCGCCTGCGCGGTGAACAGGGGCGAAACGCCGACAGGCCGTTGCGATCGGCGAGGATGCGGCACGAGCCGAGTATGGCAGCGTCCGGTCGGTTTGACGTGAATTTCCGCGGCCCGCAGAATACATAAGCGATACTTTTTCTTTCGGTGTCGAAGGGAATGAACGGGGAGCGATGCTGACCGAGACGGCCGCGATGCGGGACCTGCGCGCCTACTACCGCGCGCTCGGCGACGAGACGCGGCTCCGGATCATCCAGCTGCTCGCGACGGACGGCGAGCACACGGTCTCGGAGCTCGCCCGCCGCCTGCGGCTATCCCAGCCGCTGCTCTCGTGGCACCTGCGCCGGCTGCGCCGGGCCGGGGTCGTGCGGACGGCGCGGATCGGCCGCGAGGTCCGCTGCTCCTTCGACCGGCAGCGCTTCGCGCAGCTCCACGACCGTGGCTTCCGGCTGCTCATGAACCCGGGAAGCGCGCGATGAGCCATGGGGTCGTCCCGAAGCAGGTCGCCGAGGGGACGCGCCTCGGGCTCGCGCCATTGGCCAGGCGGCTGCACGCGGTCGGGATCACCGCGAACGCGGTGACGATGCTCGGGTCGCTGCTCACGCTCGCTGGATCGGTGCTGCTCGCGCTCGGGATGCCGTTCCCGGCGCTCCTGGTCCTGCTCGCGGGAGCGCTGTCCGACACACTCGACGGACAGCTCGCCCGCGCCGCTGGCGGGGGGACGGCCTTCGGTGGGTTCCTGGACTCCACGCTCGACCGCGTGTCCGACGCGGCGCTCGCCTGCGCGGCCGCGGCGCTCGGAGCGACGACCGGCGACCCGCTCCTCTTCTGGGCGGCGCTCGCCGGCCTCGTGACGTCGTTCCTCGTGTCGTACGTCCGGGCCAAGGCCGAGTCACTCGGCATCAAGGCCGACGTCGGGCTCGCGCCGCGCGAGGCACGGCTCACGGTGATGCTCGTCGGCGTCGGTTGCTGGGGGCTGTTCGGTCTCCGGCCGCTCTTCGTGGCCGCGGTGGTCGCGGTGGCGCTCCTCGCGACCATCACCCTGCTGCAGCGGGTCACGTTCGTGGCCCGCGCGCTCGGGACCAGATAAGAAAGAAGGTACGGACCAGATGGCGACAGCGACGAAGCGGACGAGGCCCGCGGCCGCCGGCCGCGGCCGCGCGCCGACCAGGACGGCGGGCCGTCGGGTCGGCCGCCCGGCCACCCGCAGGCGACCCATCCGCGTCGCGATCATCGGCGTGGGGAACTGCGCGAGCTCGCTCGTTCAGGGCGTCCACTACTACCGCAATGCCAAGCCGGGCGACAAGATCCCGGGCCTCATGCACGTCGAGCTCGGCGGCTACCACATCCGTGACATCGAGTTCGTCGCGGCGTTCGACGTGGACCGGAACAAGGTCGGCAAGGACCTCGCGGACGCGATCTACCAGGCGCCGAACAACACCTTCCGGTTCGCTGACGTGCCGAAGACCGGCGTGCGCCTCTCCCGCGGGATGACCCACGACGGCATCGGCAAGTACGTCTCGGCGGTCGTGAAGAAGGCGGAGGGTCCGACCGACGACATCGTCGCGATCCTCCGCGAGCGCAGGGTCGACGTCGTGGTCTCGTACCTTCCCGTCGGCAGTGAAGAGGCGACCAAGTGGTACGTCGAGCAGGTGCTCGAGGCGGGCTGTGCGTTCATCAACTGCGTGCCGGTGTTCATCGGACGGGAGCCGTACTGGCAGAAGCGATTTTCGGCGAAGAAGCTGCCGGTCATCGGCGACGACATCAAGTCACAGGTCGGGGCGACGATCACCCATCGCGTCCTGACCCGCCTCTTCATGGACCGAGGCGTCCGGCTCGACCGCACGTACCAGCTGAACTTCGGTGGCAACACCGACTTCCTCAACATGCTGGAGCGGGAACGTCTCGAATCGAAGAAGATCAGCAAGACGAACGCCGTGACGAGCATGCTCGACTACGAGATGGATGAGCGCGACGTGCACGTCGGCCCGTCGGACTACGTGCCCTGGCTCCTCGACCGCAAGTGGTGCTACATCCGGATGGAGGGCACGACGTTCGGCGACGTGCCGCTGAACGCGGAGGTGAAGCTGGAGGTCTGGGACTCGCCAAACAGTGCGGGCGTCGTGATCGACGCGATCCGCTGCTGCAAGCTCGCGCTCGATCGTGGGTTAGGCGGCACGATCGTGGCGCCGGCCTCGTATTTCATGAAGTCTCCGCCCCGCCAGATCCCGGACGATCGCGCTCGGACGCTGGTGGAGGACTTCATCGCCGGTCGCAACAGCGACACGCTGAAGGGCGGCGCATGATGCTGTCGCGCCTCGTGCACGGCACCGGTTACTGGGGCTGGCGCGTCTCGGCGACGATCGCCCAGCGCCTGCCGGCGAGGCTCCTCTACTCCGTGGCCGTGCTGCTCGGCGAGATCACCTACCTCGGCTGGCGCGCGAAGCGCGAGATCGCGAAGCACAACTTCGCCATCGTCCTGGCGCGGCCGTCGACCGATCGCGAAGTGGCACGCGTGGCCCGACGGTCGTTCCGCAACTTCGCCAAGTACGTCGTCGAGATCATGCGCTTCCCGCGCCTCGACATCTCGGATTTCGAACGGCTCGTCACGGTCGAGGGCTGGGAGCATCTCCGCGGCGCGCTGGCCAAGGGCAAAGGCCTGATCTTCGTGTCCATCCACTTCGGCAACTTCGAGCTCGGCGGCGCCCGGATCGCGGACGAGATCCCCCTGAACGTCATCGCCGACGAGCTCGAGAACCAGCGCTTGATGGATCTGCTCGTCGGCAACCGCGCGCACAAGAACATCACCCTGCTCGCGCCCGAGGGCGCGGCGAAGAAGGTGCTCGGCGCGTTGCGCCGCAACGAGATGGTCGGCCTGATGATGGACCTCGGTCCCCGAGCGCATGCGCTGGACACGGTCGAGGCCGACTTCTTCGGCACGCCCACCGCGTTTCCGGCGGTCGCGGCGAACCTCGCCCGCGTCTCCGGCGCGCCCATCGTCGTCGCCGCCGTGGTACGGCGCCACGACAACACGTTCACCGGGATCGCGCTGCCTCCGATCTTCGTCGAGCGGTCCCAGCAGGCGACGGAGGACGTGCAGCACGCGACGGAGGCGATCGCCCGCGGGCTCGAGCACTTCGTGCGCCGCTGGCCCGACCAGTGGTACATCTTCCGGCCGATGTGGCCGCGCCGGGCGGCCGCCGGCGCGTGAGCCGGCTCGCCGCGATCGCCGTTCGATCGGCCGAGCGGGCCATCCCGCTGCTCCCCGCCGCGGCCGACGCCGTGATCGCGACGGTCGCGGGGACGCTCGCGTACCGGCTCTCCCCGGGCGCGCGGGCGGCCGTCCGCGCGAACCTCGGCGTCATCGCGCCGGAACGTCGCGACCGCGAGCGCCTGGTCCGCGCGACGTTCATCGCGCAGGTCCGTCACTACCTCGAGATCTTCCGGCTGGCCCGGCTCGACCCGGGGAAGGTGCTGCGCGAGATCCGGGTGATCGGATGGGATGAGTTCGTCGCCACGCACGCCCGCGGACGCGGGGTCATCATCGCGAGCGCGCACCTCGGCCCGGTCTCGGTGTGCGGGCAGGTCCTCGTCCTGAACGGTTACCCGGCCACGCTGCCGATCGAACGCGAGACGAGCGAGCTCGCGAGCGCGATCAACCGGGCTCGCACCGCGATGGGCCTCCGCTTCGTGCAGACCGACTCGGCGCTGGGCATCCGGCGCGTGCTCCGGCAGGGCGGCGTGCTCGGCATCCTGGCCGACCGCGCGGTCACCGGCGTGGGCGAGCGCGTCCCGTTCTTCGGGCGCGAGGCGCTGCTGCCGTCGGCGCACGTCGCGCTCGCGCTGCGGACCGGCGCGCCGGTGATCCCGGCCTTCGCGCGGCGCGAGGGCGGCACGATCTGCGCGATCTTCGAGCCGGAGCTGCACCTTCGCCGGACCGACGACCACGCCGCCGACATCCGCGACGGGGTCCGGCGCTTCGCGGCGATCCTCGAACGCCAGATCCGTGCGGTGCCCGACCAGTGGTCGGTGTTCGAGCCGGTCTGGGACCGCTGAGGGCGACCTCGTGGGCAGGGCCGATCTCCAGATCCACTCCGATCTCGGCGACGGGCTGGCCTCGCCCGAGGAGCTCGTCGCGGCAGCCGAACGGGTCGGGCTCGACGTGATGGCGCTCACGGATCACGACGACGTGCGCGGGTCGTTCAACGCGCGTGACATCGCGGCGCGGCGTGGGAGCCCGGTCGAGGTGGTCACCGGCATCGAGGTCACGACCCGGTCCGGTCACCTGCTCGCGCTCTTCGTGGAGACCGAGATCGCGATGTTCCGCCCGCTCGCGGAGACGATCGTCGCCATCCATCGCGCCGGAGGGATCGCGGTGATCCCGCACCCGCTCTCCTACCTCACGTTCTCGATCGGGGAGCGGGCGCTGCGATCGCTGGCGGCACGGGGCGAGGCCGAGTGCTTCGTCGACGGGATCGAGCTGCGCAACCCGAGCTACGCCGGGCGCGTGCGCATGGCCCGCGCCGAGTGGCTGAATCGGCACGTCCTCCGCGTCGCCGAGACCGGCTCGAGCGACGCCCATCACGCGGCGCTCGTGGGCACGGCGTGGACCGAGTTCCCCGGCCGCGACGGCCGCGCCCTGCGTCGCGCGATCCGCGCGCGGACGACCCGGGCGGAAGGCCGTGCCTGGACGCTGCGCGAGCACCTCGACGGTGCGGCCCGCCAGCAATGGCGGTCGATGGTCCGAGATCCGCTGAAGCGGGCGACGCGACGCATGCGGCGGCAGGCGTGAAGATCGGGATCGTCAGCCCGTACGCCTATCCGCGCCCGGGCGGCGCGAACGAGCACATCCGCGAGACGTACGAGCACATGCGCGATCGCGGCCACGAGGTTCGGATCATCACGGCCCCGTGGGGCGACGATCCGCGGGCGCAGGACGTCATCCAGATCGGTCGAGCGATCGCGGTCCCGTACAACGGGAGCGTCGGCCGGATCACGCTCTCGGCCCGGCTCGAATTCCTGGTCACGAAGATGCTCGCGCGCGAGCGGTTCGACATCATCCATCACCACGAGCCGCTCGTGCCGTTGCTCTCCGCCCAGATCCTCGACCGGAAGTCCTGCCCCCAGGTCGCGACCTTTCACGCGTTCGGCGGGTTCTCCTTCGGGTACTGGGCGTTCCGCCCGATCGCCGACCGCTACATGGCCAAGCTCGACGGACGGATCGCGGTCTCGAGCGCGGCGCGCCATTTCATCTCGCGCTACTTCCCCGGCGACTACCGCATCATCCCGAATGGCGTCGACGCGGACTTCTTCGCGAACGCCAAGCCGTTCCCCGAGTTCCGGGACGGGATGACCAACATCCTCTTCGTCGGCCGGCTCGAGCCCCGCAAGGGCGCGCTCTACCTCGTCCGCGCATATCAGAAGCTGAAGCTGCGCCATCCGGCGACCCGGCTCATCGTCTGCGGTCGCGGCGTGGAGCTCGGCGAGCTGCGGCGCTTCGTTCGCCGCAACGACGTGCGCGACGTGCTGTTCGCGGGCGCGGTGAGCGAGGTCGACAAGGCCCGCTTCTACAAGACCGCGGACATCTTCTGCGCGCCATCGACCGGCCGCGAGTCGTTCGGCATCGTGCTCCTCGAGGCGATGGCCGCGGGGACGCCGACCGTCGTGAGTGACATCCACGGCTACAAGCGGGTCGTGCAGCGCAACGTGTCGGGCCTGCTCGTCGAGCCGCGCGACGTCGACGCGCTGTGCGGGGCACTGGACCGGCTCATCACCGATCCGGAGCTGCGGTCGCGCCTCGGCGCCGCCGGGGCCAAACGCGCGCGGGAGTTCGACTGGTCGCACGTGACCGACCAGCTGCTCGCGTTCTACGACGAGGTGATCCGTGGCGCCCGGCGCGCTTGAGGGGATCCGGGTCCTCGAGCTCGGCAACTACATGGCCGGCCCGTACGCGGGCACCCTGCTCGCCGATCTCGGCGCCGACGTGGTCAAGGTCGAATCCCCCGCCGGCGGCGACTACAGCCGCTCACTCGGGCCGTTCGCCGCGGGGAGCCCGGACGGCGCCGGCTTCCTGCGGCTCGATCGCAACAAGCGGAGCCTGGCGCTCGACCTGAAGGCGGCCCGTGGACAGGCCGCGTTCCGCGCGCTCGCCGCGCGCGCCGACGTGATCATCGAGAATCTCCGGCCCGGAACGCTCGACGCACTGGGCCTGGGCTACGAGGCGCTCACCGCGATGCGACAGGATCTCGTGTACTGCTCGATCACCGGCTACGGCCGGACCGGGCCGTACCGCGACCGCGCGGGCCTCGATCTCATCCTGCAGGCGGAGAGCGGGCTGATGAGCGTCACCGGTGAGCCCGGGCGGCCGCCGGTGAAGGTCGGCGTGCCGATCGCGGACCTCGCCTCGGCGCTGTACGGCGCCTTCGCGATCGTGAGCGCGCTGCTCGCGCGACGCGACACCGGACGTGGGCAGCTCATCGATCTCTCGCTGTTCGAGAGCGGCGTCTCGCTCGCGATCTGGGAATCCGGCGTGTACCTCACGACCGGTGAGGTCCCCGGCCCGCTCGGGTCCGCGCACCGGGTGACCGCGCCATATCAGGCCGTCCGGACCGCCGACGGTCATATCGCGATCGGGGCCACGAGCCCGCCGGTGTGGCGCTCGTTCTGCGCGGCGACCGGCCTCGAGCGCCTGACGGAGGATCCGAAATGGATCGACGCGACGGCCCGTCACGAGCGCGCCGCCGAGCTGGCGGCCATCATCGAGGCGGTGACGACGACGCGGCCGACCGAGGAGTGGCTGCGGGTGCTGACCGAGGCCGGCGTGCCGTGCGGGCGGATCAACGACCTCGCGGCGGTGTTCGCCGACCCGCACCTGCGCGAACGCGGGCTGTTCGTCGACCTGCCCCATCCGCTCGCCGGGCCGGTACGCGCGATCGGCTCGCCGCTCCACCTCTCGCTCACCCCGCCCGCGATGCGGCGCGCGGCACCCCTGCTCGGCGAGCACACCCGCGAGGTGCTCGCCGAGGCGGGGCTCGAGGCGGCCGACATCGCGTCCCTCGTGGCCGATGGGGTCGCCCTGAGCACGCCCGCGCGTGACACCTGATGAGCGAGCGGATCGGCTGGGAGCGCCGCGACGCGATCGCGTGGGTCACGTTCGACCGGCCGGAGGCACGCAACGCGTTCACCCAGGAGATGTATGCCGAGCTCACGAGCCTTTGTGCCGAGCTCGCCGACGACGGGACCCTGCGGGTCGTCGTCTTCCAGGGCCGCGGTGACGCGGCCTTCGTCTCGGGCAGCGACATCCGGAAGGTGGGCGAGATCCGGAGCGCGGAGGACGCGCTCGCCTACGAGCGGCACATCGAGCGCGGGATCGGCGGCGTCGAGCGGCTACCGCAGGCGACGATCGCGCTGATCCGGGGCGTCGCGGCCGGCGGGGGAGCGGCGCTCGCCCTCGCCTGCGACATCCGGATCGCGGCGGACAACGCGCGGTTCGGGGTGCCCATCGCGCGCACAGTCGGCAACACGCTGTCGCTTCGCAACGTCGCTCGGATGACGCAGGTGCTCGGCCCCGCGCTCACGAAGCAGCTGCTCTTCACCGGAGACCTCGCCACGGCGGCCCAGGCGCTCGCCGCGGGCGCGTTCAACGAGGTCGTCCCGCTCGACCGGATCGAGGCACACACGATGGCGCTGGCGCAACGGATCGCGGCGAACGCGCCGCTCACCATCCGCGCGACGAAGCTCGCGGTGCTCCGCATCCTGGAGGCGGAGCGCGAACGCCTCGGCGCGGGCGAGGACCTCGTCGCGCTCGCATACGGCTCCGAGGATTTCCGCGAGGGCGTGAACGCTTTTCTGGAGAAGCGGCCGCCGGTCTGGAAAGGGCGCTAGTCGCGTCTACCCGTACGTCGTCTCGTCGACGACCTCGCCGACCCCATCCACCGCTGCGGCGACCGTGAAGTCCGCGTCCTCGTCGACGACGGTGTCGGCCGCGTCGCGTTCGACCTGATCGTCGACCGGCCGGAGGGGCGTGTCGTCGGTGTGTTCCGGCTCGCGTTCCATGGGAGCGAGGGCTGCAGCCGCGGTGCCAGCACCGCGCCGGTGCCGGGCGAGCGGGCGCCGCGGCTCAGACCGCGACGGGCGCCGGCCGCGACGTGGTCTGCATGCGGCCGCGGCGGGCGACGCCATCGGCGCGAGCGGCGGTCGCGACGGCGCGCGCGATGGCCGGGACGACGCGCCGATCGAAGACCGATGGGAGGATGTATTCGGCGGATCGAAGGCGCGCGGGCACGGTGTCCGCGAGCGCCGAGGCCGCGGCGAGCTCCATGCCCGTGGTGACCGTCCGCGCCCGCGCGTCCAGAAGGCCGCGGAAGATACCGGGGAAGGCGAGCACGTTGTTGACCTGGTTCGGGTAGTCGCTTCGCCCGGTCGCCAGCACCTCGACCTCTTCGGACACGACGACCGGATCGATCTCCGGCTCGGGGTTCGCGAGCGCGAACACGATCCGCGGGCGGGCCATCGAACGGACCATCTCGAGCGTCAGCAGTCGCGGCCCGGAGAGCCCGATGAAGACGTGGGCGTCGACGATCGCCTCGGCGAGCGTCTCCGCCGGTCCATCGGAGCCAAGCTCCGCGGCGAGCGCGTGCTTCTCTTCGTTCAGGTCGGCGCGCGCGCTCGTGATCGTCCCGTGCCGGTCCAGCACCGCGATCCGGGTGACGCCCGCGGTGCGCAGGAGGCGCGCGGTCGCCGTGCCGGCCGCGCCCGCGCCGAGCACGACCACCCGCAGGCCCTCGATGCCGACGTCGCAGACGGCGGCGGCGTTGAGCAGTCCGGCGAGCACGACCACCGCGGTCCCGTGCTGATCGTCGTGGAAGACCGGGATCTCGAGGCGCGCGCGGAGCTCGCGCTCGATCTCGAAGCACGCCGGAGCCGCGATGTCCTCGAGATTGATCCCGCCGAAGCCGATGCTCACCCGCTCGATCGCGTCGACGATCTCGCGCGGCGTTCCGGGCTTGATGACCAGCGGGAAGGCCGAGACGTGCGCCAGATCGGCGAAGAGGAGGGACTTGCCCTCCATGACCGGCAGCGCCGCGAGCGGGCCGACGTTGCCGAGGCCGAGGACCGCGGTCCCGTCGGAGACGATGGCGATCGCGTTGGCTCGCTGGGTGAGCGACCACGAGCGCTCCGGGTCCGCCGCGATGGCCCGGGAGACCCGCGCGACGCCGGGTGTGTAGACGAGCGAAAGATCGTCGCGCGTGCGGACCGAGACGCGGCCGGCGATCGCGACCTTGCCGCCGAGGTGCATGAGGAAGGTGCGGTCGGAGACCGAGCGGACCGCGACGCCCTTCAGCTTGCGCAGGTCGGCGGCGAGCTTCTCGCCCGTCTCTTCGTCCGGGGCATCGACCGTGACGTCGCGGATGTGCTTCGCGGGGGTCGCCTCGACGAGGTCGATCGCGCCGAGGCTGCAGCCGCGTGCCCCGATCGTCCGCGCGACCTCGGCGAACATGCCCGGACGGTTCGCGATCTCGAGGCGCATGACGATGCGATAGGCGGGCGTCAGAACAGGTGGTGCCGTGGTCACCGCGATCGAGGATAGGCCGTCGCGTCGCCTCTTTCGGTCGGCGGAAAACGAAGGTGCACGGCGTATAGTTCCGTCGGGCTGGGCCCTCGAGGCACCAGCAACGGGGGTGGCGGATGCGTCAGCGCCGGTCGCTCGTCCTTTCGCTCGTGATGGTCATCGTCGTCGCGGCGTGCCAGCAGGGCGGGCGGACCACGGCCTCACCGGCCCCCAGCGCGGCCGAGTCACCGCGGTCCGGTGGCACCCTCACCTTCGTCGTCAACGCCGAGCCGCCCTCGTTCGACGGCCATCGCGAGACGACCTTCGCGCTGCTCCACCCGATCGCGCCCCACTACAGCCTGCTCTACAAGTTCGACCCGAACGACCTCACGAAGGTGATCCCCGACGCCGCCGCATCCCTGCCGGAGATCTCGGCCGACAAGCTCACCTACACCGTGAAGCTCCGGTCGGACATCAAGTTCCACGACGGCACCGCGTTCAGCTCGGATGACGTCGTCGCGACTTACCAGAAGATCATCTTCCCGCCCCAGGGCGTGCTCTCGCCGCGCGCCGGGGCGTACGCCGCGGTCGACAAGATCGAGGCGCCCGACAAGACCACCGTCGTGTTCAAGCTGAAGTACCCGTCCGCGTCGCTCGCCACGAACCTCGCCTCGCCGTGGAACTTCCTGTACAGCGCGGCCAAGCTGAAGCAGGACATCCATTGGTACGAGAAGAACGTCATGGGGACCGGACCGTTCATCTACGTGTCCAACACGAAGGGCCAGGATTGGGTCGGCAAACGGAATCCGGATTACTTCGTGAAGGGTCGGCCCTACCTCGACGGCTACAAGGCGCTCATCATCACCGACGCGACCGCCGAGGTGAACGCGATCCGCAGCAAGCAGGCCGCGGTCGAGTTCCGAGGGTTCACGCCCCAGCAGCGCGACGATCTGACCCGAGCCCTGCCGAACGACATCACGACCCAGGAAGGCCCGTGGATCTGCGTGAACTACATCGTGCCGAACACGAAGAAGAAGCCGTTCGACGATGTTCGGGTCCGCCAGGCGCTCACCCTCGCCATCGACCGGTGGGCCGGCGGTGAGGCCCTCTCGAAGATCACGATCGTGAAGGACGTCGGCGGGCTGATGCGGCCGAAAGGACCGTTCGCGATGGCCGACGCCGATCTGGCGAAGATCGCCGGCTTCAGCAAGGACGGGAAGGCCGCCAAGGACAAGGCGAAGCAGCTGCTGAAGGACGCGGGCGCCGAGAACCTGACCTTCAAGTTCCTGAACCGCAACATCACCACGCCCTACGAGCCGGTCGCGGTCTTCCTCATCGACCAGTGGAAGCAGGTCGGGATCACCGCGACGCATGACGTGAAAGAGACCTCCGCGTACCAGGGCGACCTCCGCGCGGGCAACTTCGAGGTCGCGCTGGACTTCAACTGCGACTTCCTGGACGAGCCGGACCTCCAGCTCGCGAAGTTCCAGTCGGCCAGCAAGGGTGGCAAGGGCCTGAACTTCGCGTACTACGACGACGCGAAGCTGGACGACATGATCGACAAGCAGAGCCGCGAGACCGACGCCCAGAAGCGCAAGCAGCTCGTCGGGGACATCGAGCGGTACGCGATGGATGAGAAGGCCTACCAGTACCCGGCGATCTGGTGGTACCGGATCGTCCCGCACCTGAAGAGCTTCCGGGGCTGGCAGATCGGCTCGAACCACTACACGAACCAGGACCTCGCCTCGGTCTGGCTCGCGCAGTAGCCGCGATCCGGTCCGGGCCGGGGCTTCACGTGGCGCGCGAGGCGGACCGCGGCCCGGCGGCCGGTACGGGAGGCTAGCGCCGTGCGCCGCTACGTCGTCGGGCGGCTCCTGCTCATGGTCCCGACCCTCGTCGGCGTGGCCGTCCTGACCTTCGTCGTGATGCGTGCCGTCCCCGGTGACATCGTCGCTCTCCGGTACGCGGGCAGCAACGTGTCACAGGACATCATCGATCAGGAGCGTCACATCCTCGGGCTGGACAAGCCGATGTACGCCCAGTTCGTCGACTGGATGGGCAGCGTGTCGCGGCTCGATCTCGGCGACTCCCTCTGGACGGGCCACCCGGTGATCGAAGAGGTGAAGGTCCGGCTCGGTCTCTCGGTCGAGCTCGCGATCATCGCCACCCTTCTCGCGGTGGCGATCGCGATCCCGCTCGGCATCATCGCCGCCCTCCGGCAGGACACCTGGGTGGACTACGCGATCCGCGTCTTCAGCATCGGTGGGCTCGCGATGCCCTCGTTCTGGATCGGGATCGTCCTCGTGCTCCTGTTCCTGACGTTCTTCGAATGGGCGCCTCCGCTCACGTTCACACCGCTCTGGGACGATCCGGTGCAGAACCTCGCGCAGATGATCCTGCCCGCGGTGGCGGTGGGCTACCGCTATTCCGCGGTCGCGATGCGGATGACGCGCTCGAGCGTCCTCGAGGTCATGCGCGAGGACTACATCCGCACCGCGCGCGCGAAGGGGGTGCGCGAGCGGTTCGTGGTCGTCCGCCACGCCCTCCGGAACTCGCTGCTGCCCGTCGTCACCGTCATCAGCCTCGAATTCGCGTTCCTCATCGGCGGATTGGTGGTCACCGAGCAGGTGTTCAACCTCAATGGCATCGGCAAGCTGCTCGTGGACGCGGTCGCGCACCGTGACTACACCCTGGTGCAGGCTCTGGTCCTGCTGCTCGCGGCGGTCTTCGTGTTCGTGAACTTCGTCGTCGACCTGCTCTACGTCGCGATCGACCCGCGGATCAGGTACTCGTGACCACCGTCGCGCGCGATCCCCAAGAGCTCGCGCGGCTGCGCTACCTCGAGGACACCGGCAGGCGCCGGTTCGGGCGGGCGGTACGCGACTTCGTCCGGCAGCGTCCGCTCGGCGCGGCCGGCGCGGCGCTGATCATCGTGATGATCTTCACCGCGCTCTTCGCGAACGTCGTCGCCCCGTACGACCCGACCGCGACGAGCTTCGTGGACCTGCTGAAGCCGCCCGGCGCCGACCACCTGCTCGGGACCGACCCGTTCGGACGCGACGTGTTCTCCCGGCTGCTCTACGGGGCGCGGACGGCCCTCCTCGTGGGCTTCAGCGCGTCGCTCGTGGGATCCACCACGGGCCTGGTCCTGGGGGTGATGGGCGCCTACTTCGGCGGACGGATCGACCAGCTGATCCAGCGGCTCATGGATGTCCTCATCGCGTTCCCGCTCATCGTCATCGCGATCGCGGTCGTCGCGGCGCTCGGCACCGGCGAGGACAAGATCATCAACGTGATCGCCGCGATCACGGTGCCGGTCGTCCCCCGCGTCGCGCGCGTCGTCCGCTCGAGCGCGCTCAGCATCGTCAACATGCCGTACATCGAGGCGACCCGGTCGATCGGCTCGGGGGCGATGCGGATCATGTTCCGGCACATCGCGCCGAACGTGTTCGCGCCGTACCTCATCATGCTGACCGCGTTCCTCGGCCAGGCCATCCTGCTCGAGGCCTCGCTCTCGTTCCTCGGGCTCGGGGTGTTCGAGCCGACGCCGTCATGGGGACTCATGCTCCGTGGCGCGGGGATGCAGTTCCTCGAGCGCGCGCCGTGGCTCGCGATCGCGCCCGGCGTCGCCATCAGCGCCGCCGTCTTCGGCTTCAACCTGTTCGGCGATTCGCTGCGCGACGCGCTCGATCCACGGCTGCGCACGGCCTGAGCCGGCGCGCGGGCGCGCGACGCGCGGCCGCTACGGGCACTCGCCCCAGCGCATCGCGCCATCCGGGCCGAGCCGCCAGACCGCGCCGCGATCGCCATCGGACCCGACGACCCACACCCGGCCGGCGACGGCGAAGAGCCCCCGCAGAGTGCAGGTGGTCCCGAGGGGCACCACCGCGGGGCCGGCGCCGGGCGCGAGCCGGACGAGGGCCCCGGCGTCTCCGGCCAGGTACGTCGTGTCGCCGACCCGAAGGGCGACGCGATAGGCGCCGCGGAGCGGAAGGCCCGTGTCGGCGCGGACCCATCGACCCGACCAGACCAGGATCACCCCATCGTCACCGGCGGCGACCGCATCGTCGGCCGACGCGGCGGCGATCGCGCGCAGCTCGCCGGTGACCCCGGTCGGGATCGGTCGCCAGCCCTCGGGCTCCAGGCGGTAGCTCACCCCGCCGGCGCCGACGGCCCACGCCGAGGTCGCGGTGAACGCGGCGATCGCGCGCAGGTCCTCGTCGATGCCCTGGGCGTACGGGATCCAGCCGCCGGGCGTCTGCCGGACGACCGAGCCACGCCCACCGACGGCGAGCGCCCCGTCGCGCAGGAGGGCGATCCCGAACAGGTCGTCGAGCTGCACCGCGTCGGAGCGCACGGTCTGGGCGCGGTCGTCGATGGTGACCACGCGCCCGCCGCCGCCGACCGCGAAGACGCGATCGCCGGTGCACGCCGCGGCGACCAGCGAGCGCAGCGTCGGGTCGATGAGCTGCCAGCGGTCGAAGTCGAAGCGGCCGATACCGCCGCCGTCGGAAACGACATAGACCGCGTCGCCGGCGGCGCATCCGGCGGTCAGCGGCTGCCGGAAGACCAGCGGACCGGTGTCCGGCGGCTCGGTCGGCGTCGGCGTCGGAGGGGCGGTCGGTGCGGCCGTCGGCGCGGGCCGGGCGAGCTGCGACGCGCCGAGTCCGGCGAGGCTCGCGACGACGACGAGCGCGGCGACCGCGGCGATCGCCAGGACGAGCGAACGGTCGGGCCGACCCGGCCGCCCCCCGCGCGGCGCGGGCTGCGGCTGCGGCGGGGCGGGCTCCTCGCTCACCTCGGGGGCATCCCGCGCGGGCTCAGGCCATCGCTTCGAGCCTGCGGATCCGCTCCTCGATCGGCGGATGCGTGTCGAACAGGTTGTCGAATTGGAACGGGTGGTCCTTGAGCGGGTTCGCGATGTACAGCGACGCGGTCGCCTTGTTCGCGACCGCCAACACGTTGGGATCGGCCGCGATCTTCCGGAGGGCGTTGGCGAGGCCCTCGGGGTAGCGCGTGAGGAACGCGCCCGACGCGTCGGCGAGGTATTCGCGCTGGCGTGAGACCGCGAGCTGGATCAGGGTCGCGATGATCGGCGTGAGGATGGCGAGGACGATGCCGACCACCAGCAGGATGGCGCCGCCGCCCCCGCGGTCGCGATCGCGACCGCGACCGCCCCAGAACGTCGCCCGCAGCACCCAGTCGGACAGCAGCGCGATGGTCCCCGCGAGCACCGTCACGAGGAGCATCACGCGGATGTCCCGGTTCCCGACGTGCGAAAGCTCGTGGGCGATGACCCCCTCGAGCTCGGTCCGCTCCATCGTGTCGAGCAGGCCCCGGGTCACCGCGATCGAGGCGTGCTGCGGATCCCGCCCCGTCGCGAACGCGTTCGGGGCCGGGTCTTCGATGAGGTGGATCCGCGGCATCGGGATGCCCATGCCGAGGGCGAGCGTCTCGACGACGTTCCGGAGCCGCTGCTCCTCGTCCGGTCCGAGCTCGCGGGCGCGGCTCTGGGCGAGCACCAGCTTGTCGCCGGCGAAGTAGGAGACGAGCGCCGATCCGGTGGACAGCGCGAACGCGAACGGGAGAAGCGCGATCCCCGCTCCGCGGCCCACGAACGCCTCGCCGAACACGTAGACGACGACCGCGACGAGGACGGTGAAGACGGCGATGAGCAGCACGGTCCGGATGCGATTCTGGGCCTGGGCCTCGTACATGCTGACGCGCGGGACGAAGCGCTGGCCGGTCATCGACCTACGTGAACTTCACCTGCGGGACCTCGCGCTCCGTCTGGTCGGCGAGCTCGAAGTACTGCTCGGAGGCGAATCCGAACATGCCTGCGAGCACGCTCGTCGGGAACGTCTGGAGCGCGGTGTTGTAGTCGCGGACGTTGCCGTTGTAGAAGCGCCGGGCGAAGGCGATCTTGTCCTCGGTCGCGGTGAGGTTCTCGGAGAGGTCCTTGAACTCCTGGACCGCCTGCAGCTGTGGGTAGTTCTCCGCGACGGCGAACAGCGAGCGCAGCGCGCCGCTCAGCTGGTTCTCGGCCTGCGCTCGTTGCTGCGGCGACGCGGTGGCACCCGCGGCGATGGCGCTCGCACGGGCCTGGGTCACTTCGTCGAAAACGCCGCGCTCGTGCGCCGCGTAGCCCTTCACGGTCTCGACGAGGTTGGGGATCAGGTCGTGCCGTCTCTTCAGCTGGATGTCGATGTCGGACCAGGCTTCGCGCACGCGCTGGCGTAGGGTGACGAGCCGGTTGTACGTCGTGACGAGGACGAGCGCGAGCACGACGAGGATGACGAGCACGACGATCCAGACTTCCACGTCGACCTCCCCTTCGGGGCTAATGATGCCATGCACAGCCACGGGTCATCGCGGACGTGAGAGGACTCCTGGCCCGACGGACATGCCCCGCCACCGGCCGGGAGGAATTCGCCACCGGACCCGCTCGCGACGTGATTCCGCGTTCGTCGCTGCCGGCGAGGAACCGAGCATCCCGCGGCCGCTCGCCTGTGACATGCGCGACTAAACACCCGGACGCCCGTGGCGCATAGACATCCGGGGTGACCTCTGAAGATCGGGTCGACTGGGAGCAGCTCTATCGACACGCTTATCCAAGCGTCTACCGCGCGCTCGTAGCCACACTGTTCGATGCCGATCAGGCCGCCGACTCGCTGCAGGATGCGTTTCTCGCCGGCCTCGATCACCCGCCGCTGCACGACGCGAACATTCCGGGCTGGCTGTATCGCGTGGCGATCCGAAAGGCGTCCCGTTCCCGGCAACGGCGTCCGACGCGCTTCGAAGCGGCGGCGGACGTGCCCGCAGCGTCGTCCGAGATCGATCAGCTGCTCGATCGCCTGAGCGTCGGCCAGCTGCTTCGCCTGTTGACCCCACGCCAGCGCTCGATCGTCGTCGCGTATTTCTATCTGGATCAGACCCAAGAGCAGATCGCCGAGCTGCTCGGCATCCGCCGAGGGACGGTAGCTGCGACGATCTCGCAGGCGCTTGCGCGGATGCGGAAGGGAGAAGGTCATGTCCAATGAGCTGCACGACCTCTTCAAGAGGGAACTGAACCAGATCCCTCTCCGGCCGGCGACGACGTGGGTCCCGACAGAGCGAGTGCTGCGTCGGAGCTCGCGCGCGTGGCGCGTCACACTCGGCGTCTCGGCCGCGGTGCTTCTCGTGGTCGGAGCGCTGGTCGGCGGGCGGCAGCTCGCGAGCCTTCGGGAACGCGGCGCCGCCGCACCGGGGACGGTCGCCGGCAAAGCGCTCTATCTCAGCCCTTCGTTCAACGGCTCCGGCTGGATCCTGATCGATCCGCTGACGCTGGCGGACCTCTCGGCCAAGCCGCTGCTCGGCATTGCCCCGACGAGCACGAGCTCCTCCGATACCCAAATCTCACCGGATGGCTCGACCATCATCGTCAGCGACTATGGCCCGGGCACGGCGGTGCACCGATCCGTGTACGACGCGCGCACCGGGCAGCTGCGCGGCTACTTCGTGCCGCAGGTGCCGATGGTTGCCGATCACTTGAGCGCAGCCGGCGACATGGCGATGGGTCGGCTCGGGACGAACAGTAACGCGCTGAGCGACGCAAAGGTGATCGTGTCTGTGGACGATGGCCACGTCGTCAGGACGGTGGCACCGGGACCGGTGGGCGAGATCCAGGCTGCGCCGGCCGCAAGGGACCTCAGCGCGATCTACTACTTCACGACGCCGGCGCCGCTCGATCTGCTGTCAGACGTTCCACAGTCGCTGCCCTACTCGTTCGTGGTCCAGTCGACGCTCACCGGCGCGTTGTCGGCACCGATCCCGCTGACCGGCATCAGCGCCGGCACGGTGCACGCGGGGAGCGGCGGGCGTGGAGCGACGCCGCTCACAGTTCGGCCGAGCATCGCCATGAGCGTCGACGGCACGCGCCTAGCTGCGCTGTCCCACGAGGGCACGACGCTGGACCTCGTTGACACCCGGACGCTCGCGGTCACGACCCAGACCGTCCGCCGCAAGACGAGCCTCCTCGACTGGCTGCGCCCGCTCATCGTCCAGGCGAAGACCGTGAACGACGAGGAGTGGTGGGGAATCGCGTTCACGCCGGACGGCACCGCTTTGCTCGCATACGCCGCGGACGTCCACTACGACACCAACGGTCCGGTCCGCTCGACTCGTTCGATCCAGCGGATCGATGTCGCCACGGGCCTCATTACCGCGGAGAGCATGGCACCCGAAGGCATTTACGGCTTCGCGGTCTCCCCCGACGGGACGAGCCTTTACGTGATCGTCGGCACGAACGAGACGCCACGAAAGTACGCGCTGCGCCGGCTCGAT
>DASWCU010000076.1:0-8083 GCA_036389935.1 Candidatus Limnocylindria bacterium | reverse complement strand
GGAGTTGGGCGAGCCGGCTTCCTGACCGGCGACATGATCGCGCCCGGCGCGGCGGTGATCGATGCCGGGATCAACGTGACCCCGACCGGGGTCACCGGCGACGTCGACGTGGAAAGCGTCGCGGCCGTCGCCGACAATCTGAGCCCGGTACCCGGTGGGCTCGGCGCGGTGACGGCCGCTCTGCTACTGCGGAATGTGCTTGCCGCCGCGGAACGCCAGAGTGGATTGAATTAGCCGATCATTCCCGGGCAGACATCCGTCAGGATTCGAATCGCCGATCCGAAGACGAGAACAGCGTGCAGCCAAGCCATTTGATTCACCTCCCCGATCCGCGTCGCGCGACTTCGAATGCTTTCCGTGAGTAACTCAGCGCCTCCTCTGCCATGCCGTTATGCGCGAGTACATCGCTTAGCTCCTGATAGACATCCGCGAAGCTGTAGCCCACGTTCGTGCGTTCTGCGAGAGCCGCTGCATCACGGAGTACGCGTTCCGCTTTCTTGGGATCTCTCTTCGCCAATGCCTTAGCCACGCTGACACGCGATTCGACGCGAAGTACAGGATCATTCAGGGAATCGGCCGCAGCTTGAGCGCCCGCGGCCTCGCGAATCGCCTCATCCAGTTCTCCAACATCCGCCAGCTGGACCGCGTGGAATGCCGAAATGCGGGTGGCGAGCGCTTTATCGCGAAAGCCTCTGGCGTCCGCGAGGGCGCTCCGCACGAGCTCGATGGCCTTGGAGTTTTGGCCCATCGCTCGGAGTGACTGACCCAGACGAAAGCGGCTCTCCACGGCACGCACCTTGTTTCGTATTCCCTCGAAGAGTGCTTCGCTGCGACGGAAGTACATCACGGCAGCCTCGTAGTCCGCGAGCGCGAGATATGACATGCCCATGCCTGCAAGGAGGCCCGCTTGCCATCGATCGTCTCCGATGTCGGCGCCTTCCCGCTCGGCTCGTTGGAATTGCTGAGCCGCGGCTCGGTAGTCGCCGCGCATGTAGAACGTGACACCGAGGTTGTACAAGATGTGCACGCGTAGGAGCGGGTCCTTGACGACAGCTCTCGAGAGTTCCTCAAGGGCGCGCTCAAGTGCCGATTCAGCCTCTCCGTAACTCGGCACCTCAATTAGCGCCGCGCCCAACTGAGCACGCGTGCGAGCGATCTGCTCGGGATCATCGACGCTCTCGAAGGTCAGGAGCGCCCGGGTCAGTACGTCGACGGCTTCAGGCCCGCGACGCGCTTGCGTATAAGCGCGGCCGAGCAATCGCTGAAGGCGCGCTCGCTGACTTGAGATCGAGGTCTCGGCAATCTGAGGCAACAGCAGCTCGATTGCTTCAGCGGCTTTGCCTTCGGAGACGAGTTGTTTGGCGTGGGCCGCGACGGCATCTCGCTCGAGACGGCGGCGCGCGGTGTCTTCGTCCTCCATGAAGAAGGAGACGGGCTTGCCGAGCTTGCCAGCCATGAACTCGAGCGACTTCATCGCGGGGCGCACCTTGCCGAGTTCGACGGCACTCACGTAGGCCCGCGTGAAGTGCGGCGCGCCGAGCTGCGCCTGGCTGAGTCCCGAATCGACGCGGGCCCGGCGGATCCGCTCACCGAGCTGCTGGAGCGTGTCGGAAACGGGTGCGGGGCGACGCACGCGTGTCCGGACCTGAGGCACGGCGCGGGACGATAGGCTGGGCGCCCGGTCGCGTCAATACTAAATAGACAGGCCTACAGACGCACCACAGGCGGCCGGTCGGGATCCTCGAAGTGCTGGGTGTCGATGAACCGGGCCTTCCCGCGCGGCCGGTCGAGCAGGATCGAGTGCGTGCGGACTCCATGCCCAAAGAACGTCACGCCCTTGAGCAGCTCGCCGTCCGTGACGCCAGTGGCGACGAACCGGAGGTCATGGCCGCTCGCGAGCTCGTCGGTCCGGTACACCCGACCCTCGTCGTGCACGCCCATGCCCCTCGCGCGCCGCCGTTCGTCGTCATTGCGGAACTTCAGCCGGCCGAGGATCTCGGCACCGAGACAGCGGAGCGCCGCGGCGGCGAGCACGCCTTCCGGCGCGCCGCCGGTGCCCATGACCGCGTTCACCCCCGTGCCTCCGACCGCGACCGAGATCGCGGCCATGAGATCCCCGTCCTCGATGAGCTTGATCCGCGCGCCCGCGGCGCGCACGTCGTTGATGAGCGTCTCGTGCCGCGGCCGGTCGAGGATGATCACGGTGAGGTCTCGTATTTCGCGATTCAGTGAGTCGGCGATGATCTTGAGGTTCTCCTTCACCGGCCGGTCGAGATCCACCTTGCCCTTCGCGGGCGCACCGACCACGAGCTTCTCCATGTACGTGTCGGGCGCGTGGAGCAGCCCACCGGGTTCCGAGACGGCCAGGACCGCGATCGCGTTGGCGCGGCCCTTCGCGACGGGATTGGTCCCTTCGAGCGGATCGACCGCGATGTCCATCTCCGGACCCAGGCCGCGACCGACCTTCTCGCCGATGAACAGCATCGGCGCCTCGTCCCGCTCGCCCTCGCCGATGACGACCGTGCCGTTGAACGCGATCTCGTCCATCGTCCGGCGCATCGCCTCGACGGCCGCTTGGTCGGCGTTGTTGTTGTCGCCGTGACCCATCCAGTGGGCCGCCGCGATGGCCGCTTCCTCGGTGATCCGCACCAGCTCCAGACCGGACATGCGATCGGTCGCGCGCTCGAACATCGCGGGCGTAACGGGAGGGCTAGTCGTGCGTCCTAGCATTCGTGCGAATGGTACGTCGCGCCGACGTCGCGGCCCTGCTCGTTGCGAGCGGCATGGTGGTCGCGGCCGTGTGGCGCGCGGGCGTGACAGACGTCTATGCGTTGCCCGTCACCGACCCGATCGCCGAGGCGTCGGTCGCGGGATCCGATGACAGCTCGACAAGCGTCGACACGACGCCGGCGGTGCTGTCGAATGCCGCCGTCCCGCCGGGTTACACGCGCATCGCGAAGCCCGCGATCCCCAATGGACCGCGGCGCGTCGGCATCCAGGTCGGCCATTGGCAGACCGAGTCCGTTCCCGACGAGCTCCGCCGCCTGGAGCAGCAGACGGGCACGAGCTGGAACGGCATCACGGAGTGGTCCGTGAATCTCGACATCGCCGAGCGCACCGCGAAGCTCCTGCAGGCGCACGGCTACGTGGTCGACATCCTCGCGACGACGATCCCGGCCGGCTATCTCGCGGACGCGTTCGTCGCACTGCACGCCGACGGTGACGGCGTCGGGACGGCGAGCGGCTACAAGCTCGCGCACGGCGCGCGGCGGACGCCGTTCGAGGATCAGCTGCTGCGTGATCTCTCGGCGGAGTACGGAGCGGCGACGGGTTTGGATATCGATCCCAATATCACGAGAGGGATGCTTGGCTACTATGCATTCTCCTGGCAGCGCTATCGCTCCGCGACGGCGCCGCACACACCGTCGGTCATCCTCGAGATGGGCTTCCTCAGCAACGACGACGATCGCGACCTCCTGGTCGATCAGCCCGACATCGTCGCGCAGGGGATCGCCGCGGGGATCGAACGCTTCCTCAACGAGGTCCCCGCGGCGAAGCTCTTCGGCGAGGATCTCGTCCTGCCGCCGAGCCGCCCGCTCTTCCCGCTCCCCTCAGCCCGACCCTAGCCGGCGCGCGAGCCGTTCGGCCGCGTCGGCGATGAGCTCCTCCGCCCGGGCCATCGCCTCATCCAGCGGCATCCCGTTCGGCGTGCTCACCTCGATCGCCTCGACGCCGCTCTCGAGCAGCGCCTCGTAGCCGGGCGCCGTCCCGCCGACGACCATCGCGACGCGCGCGCCCGCGCGACGGGCCGCCTCGGTCACCGCATGGGTGAGCTTCCCGTACGCGCTCTGCGCGTCAGCGCGGCCTTCACCGGTGATGACCAGGTCCGCGCCACCGGCGCGGGCGTCGAACTTCGCCGCATCGAGCACGAGCGCTGCACCGGAGCGGAGGCGCGCGTCGAGGAACGCGATGAGGCCGGCCCCCAGGCCCCCGGCCGCGCCGGCCCCCGGCACGTCGCGCACGTTCCGCCCGACGAACGCCTCGATCACGTCGGCGTAGTTCGCGAGCGCGCGATCGAGCTCGCCGACCATTTCCGGCGTCGCGCCCTTCTGCGGGCCGTACACGGCCGACGCGCCCTCCGGCCCGAGGAGCGGATTGCGCACGTCGCAGGCGACCTCGATCGCCGGGCGGATGAGCCGCGGATCGGTCTGACCCTCGAGGTGGTGCAGCCGCGCCAGGGCGGCGCCGCCCTCGGGAAGCTCGCGGCCAGCACGGTCCAGGAACCGGAACCCGAGCGCGCGGGCCATCCCGGCTCCGCCGTCGTTCGTCGCGCTTCCGCCGATCCCCACGACGATCCGGTGCGCTCCGCTCGCGGCCGCCGCGAGGATGAGCTCGCCCGTGCCGCGGGTCGTCGTGGCCCGCGGATCGCGCTCGGACTCGCGGAGCAGCGGCAGCCCGCTCGCGGCCGCCATCTCGACGACCGCGGTCGTGCGATCGCCGAGGAGGCCCCATTCGGCGTCGATCTCACGGAGCAACGGATCGTGCACCCGCGACGTGCGCAGGGCTCCCTGGGTCGCGCGCACGAGCGCCCGGACGGTGCCCTCTCCCCCATCCGCCAGGGGCAGCTCGTCGGTGCGTGCGTCGGGCCAGACGCGGCGCAGACCACGCGCGATCGCGGCGGCCACCGCGACCGCATCGGCGCTTCCCTTGAACGACTGCGGCGCGATGAGGATCCGGTCGATGATGCCGCGAGCGTAGCCAGGTCCAAAGATGCGAGGCGCGGGCCGACCTAAACTCGATGCAGGTGAGCCTCATCACGCGCGATCGCGGCGCGGCCGCCTGTACCGAGCGCGAGCCGGCTGCGCTGAGCGCGGCCTGGTCCGCGCTTTCCGGGCGCCGTGAGCCGCCGAGCATCTTCCTCACCCCGGAATGGATCGCGGTCGCGCGCGGCCACGACCCGGCGAGCGCGATCACGCTCGCCGTCGGCGACCCGCCCTGCGGCGTCGCGGCGCTGGCCCGCCGGGCGGATGGCACGCTGTCGTTCGCCGGCGGCGATCTGACGGACGAACAGGACGTCGTGGCCGGAGCCGGCGACGAGCGGATGGTGGCGGAGGCCGTGGCCGATTGGGTCGTCGTCCAGCGGCCGCCGCGCGTCCTTCTCGAGTACGTCCCGGAAGATCGTCCGACGCTCGATGCGTTCGCCTCGGCGCTCGACGCCGCCGGCTACCGCGTGCGGCGCGAGCGGCAGATCGCTGCCCTCTCCACCGCGCTGCCCGACTCGTTCGAGGCGTACGTCAAGTCGCTCGGCAAGAAGGAGCGGCACGAGCTGCGACGCAAGATCCGGCGCCTCGAGGCCGCGGGCAACGCCGGCTTCCGCTTCGCGACCGACGCGGAGCGACCGGCCATGCTCGACCGCTTCTTCGCCCTCCATCGCCTGAGCCGCGGTGAGAAGGCCGGCTTCATGACGCCGGACGTCGAGCGCTTCTTCCGCGACATCGCCGACGCCCTCGCGCCGCTCGACCGGCTCCGCCTCGGCGCGCTCGCGTTCGACGGCGTCGACGTCGCGGTGCTGTTCGCATTCGCCTACGAGGGGACGCTGGCGCTCTACAACGCGGCCTACGACCCCGGGCTCGCCTCGCTCTCGGTCGGCATCGTCAGCCACGCGTGGGCGCTCCGAGCGGCGATCGACGAGCGCTTCCGGACGTACGACCTGCTTCGCGGCGACGAGCCGTACAAGTACGACCTCGGCGCCCATGAGCGCTGGCTCGCGCGGCTCGTCGCGGAGCGGCCCTAGATGCGCGTCGCGATGCTCTCCGTCCACGCCTGCCCGATGGCGAAGCTGGGCGGGCGCGACTCGGGCGGGATGAACGTGTACGTGCGCGAGCTCGCACGCGACCTCGCGCGGCGTGGCATCGAGATCGACGTCTTCACACGGCAGCGCGAGCACGATCACCCGGTGATCCAGGAGATCGCGCCGGGCGCTCGGGTCATCCACATCGAGTCGGGTCCGGTGAAGTATCTCCCGAAGATGGAGGTGTATGACCGGCTCGACGAATTCACCGATCGTCTCGCCGCGTACGTCGAGGCCCACGGGCTCCGCTACGACGTCATGCACGCCCACTACTGGCTGTCGGCGGAGGTCGCGCGTGTCCTCGCCCCGCGGTGGGGCATCCCGCGGATCCAGATGTTCCACACCCTCGGCCTCGTGAAGCGCGAAGTCATGGACGAGGACGTCGACGGCGAGAGTGACGTGCGCGTCCAGATCGAGCGGCAGGCCGTGCGCGAGTCCGCGGCCGTCGTCGCGGCGAGCGACATCGAGGCGGCGGAGCTCCGCCGCTTCTACGCCGCCAGCGACGCACGGCTCCGGGTGATCCCCTGCGGCGTCGACCCCGAGGTCTTCCACCCGGTGCGCACCGCCGACGCGCGACGCGCGCTCGGCCGCGACCAGTGCGAGCGGCTCGTGCTCTTCGTGGGCCGGATCGAGCAGATCAAGGGCATCGACGTCCTCCTGCGCGCCCTCGGCGCGCTGTTCCGGGCGTATCCGGACCTCCGGAACGACGTGTGCCTCCTCGTGGTCGGTGGCGCGCTCGACCCGACCGACGATTCGCCCGAGACCGAGAAGATCATCGAGCTGCGCCGGCTCGTCCACGAGCACCGGCTCGAGGACACGGTCGATTTCGTCGGCTCGCAGGACCAGCCGCGGCTCGCGCTCTTCTACGCGGCGGCCGACATCTGCGCGGTGCCATCGCTCACCGAATCGTTCGGCCTGGTCGCGCTCGAGTCGATGGCCTGCGGCACGCCGGTCGTCGGAACGCGCGTCGGCGGCCTGCAGACGGTGATCGAGAACGACGTGTCGGGCCTGCTCGTTCCCGCCGGGGACGACGCCGCTCTGGCCGAGGCGATGGCCCGAATGCTCCTCGACCAGTCGCTCCGGCTGCGGCTCGCCGCGGGCGCGCGCGAGCGGGTGAAGGAGTTTTCGTGGGCACGCGTCGGCGCCGAGATCGCCGCCCTCTATGACGAGGTGACGGAGGCCGTCGAGGTCTGATGCCCGACGGCTTCAGGCTGCCGCGCCGGGCCATGGCCATCTTCGCCCATCCCGATGACGTCGACTTCGGCTGCTCCGGCACCATCGCGCTCTGGACATCGCTCGGCGTGCACGTGACGTACTGCCTCCTGACGAGCGGCAACAAGGGCACGCACGATCCGAAGATGACGGCGAAGCGGATCGCGGCGATCCGGGAGAAGGAGCAGCAGGAGGCCGGACGCCGCATCGGCGTCGAGGCCTTCGTGTTCCTGCGTCACGACGATGGCGAGCTCGAGACCGGACTGACCCTGCGGGGCGAGGTGTGCCGTGCCATCCGCGAGCACCAGCCCGACCTCGTGTTCTGCCAGGATCCGTGGCGCCCGTACCAGATGCATCCGGACCATCGCGTCGCCGGATGGTCGGCGCTCGACGGGATCATCGCCGCGCGCGATCACCTCTTTTTCCCGGAGCAGCTGAAGCGCGGCCTCCTCACCCACCATCGGGTGTCCCGGGTGCTGCTGTTCGGGACCACCGAGCCCAATCTCTGGTTCGACATCAACTCGACGATGCGCGCCAAGCTGGACGCGCTCGCCGCGCACACGAGCCAGGTCGGCCAGTTCTCGCGCCTCGCCTCCAGGATGCACGCCTTCGCCGCGTCGACCGGGCGAGCGTGGGGGCTCGAGCGCGCGGAGGCGTTCCGCTACATGGAGCTGGCCTGAGCGAGCTCGCGCTCCGGTACGGCGTCAATCCGCATCAACGGCCCGCCCGCGCGTTCCGCTCGGACGGCGGCCCGCTCCCGTTCCGCGTGCTCAACGGCGCGCCGGGCTACATCAATCTCCTCGACGCGCTGAACGCGTGGCAGCTCGTACGCGACCTCCGCGCGGCGACCGGTTTGGCCGCGGCGGCCTCGTTCAAGCACGTCAGTCCGGCCGGAGCGGCCGTAGCGGTCCCGCTCGATGAGACCCTTCGCCGCGTCTATCGAGCCGAGGACGCGGAGAGCCCGCCGGCGCAGGCCTACGCCCGCGCGCGCGGGGCCGATCGGGTCTCGTCGTTCGGCGA
>DASWCU010000075.1:0-13310 GCA_036389935.1 Candidatus Limnocylindria bacterium | reverse complement strand
GGCGACGCCGATGCCGTGCCGCGGGGTCGGCAGGTCCGGTCCGCGCGACCAGGCCCGCGCGGTCGCGTCGTAGATCTCGACCTCGCGGAACGTCCCGGTCGGCCGCTCGCCGCCGACGAAGAACAGGCGATCGCCAACGACGGCCGCGCCGACGCCGCCTCGCGCGGTCGGCGCGTCGGTGAGCCGTTCCCAGCGATCCGCCGACGGGTCGTAGCACTCGAGCGACGCGAGGTTCGCGTCGAGCGACAGCCGCCGTCCGCCCACGGCGCACACGCGTCCGCCGAGTGCGACCGCGGCGAGATGGTCGCGCGGCGTCGGGATCGGCGCGCGGGTCGCCCATCGCCCGCTCGCGAGGTCGTACACGAACGTCGGCGACACGAGGACGCCGCCCGCTTGGCCGCCGACGACGTAGATCCTCGAGCCGATCGCGACGGCCGCGGCCTGCGAGCGCGGCGCCGGCATCGCCGCGATCTCGCGCCAGCCCTCGTCGCCGAACCAACGGAACGCGCGCGCCGTCGCCGTCCCGTTGACGTTCCCGCCCATGACGTACACGCCCGGCGCGCCGTCGACGTCGACGCTTGCGGCCATCGCGTGATCCACCTCGATCGGCAGCTCCGCGACCCGGCTCCATGACGCCGGCTGCCCGCCCAGGCGCTCCACGACCCGGCCGCCGCCGAACCCGCCGATCACGAAGACGCCGCCGCGGAAGACGGCAGCGGCGACCTCGCTTCGGGCCGTCGGGATGTCCGCGATCCGCCGCCAGCCCGGTGGCGGTTGCACCACCGACGGGTCGATCCGTACGGTCGGCGCGGCGGACCGAGTGGGCGCGGCGGCATCCGATGGCGCCGGCGAGCCGCTCGCCCGGGGGCCGCCCAGCGTCTCGCAGGCCGCGAGCAGCAGCGCGGCGACGCATACGGCGGCGTGACGCGGCAACGTCCTCATCCCGCCGAGCGGGACGGAAGCGAGCGGTCGGCGGCGCGTGGTGTCATCGTCGCACGACGCTACATGGCCGCGCGCGAAGCGGTTCGAACGACTACAATGTGTCGTGGAGGGGAGCCCTCACCCGCGCGTCCGACGGAGGTAACGAGCGTATGAAGTCCGGTGGTTTTCCATGCCGTTTCGCCGGCTGTGATGTCCGCTTCCAGGTGATCGACCAGAGCTCGATGCAGTCCCTACTGGCGGCGAGCGAGCAGCGCACCCAGCACGAGATCAGCACCCACAACTACCACCACCAGAAGATCGAGGACACGCCGCCGAACTACGCGAAGGGCCCGCTCAAGGTCCGGCGCGCGGACTACATCTAAAGCCGACCCCCGGCCACCCCCGCGCCATCCGATCGAGCATCCAACGTCGTTCCGGATATCGGCACGCCCAGCGCAGGGTGCCTGAGGGTCGCGATCGACAGGAGCAGCCCGACCTCGGCGAGCGCGCCCGGCGCGAATGTCGGCGCCGGCCCGACGCTCTTGGTGAACGCGGCCCACCAGCGCGATGGCTCGTCCATCGATTCCCAGTGCTCCGAGTAGCGCGCGCCGAGCGGTCCGGCCGTGTAATTCTCGTTCACGTGCAGCGCGACGCCGGCGAGCGACGTGACGAGCAGCGCGACCGCGACGATCCGGACCGATCGGATCGTCCTCGCGCTCGGACGGCGCACGAGCATGGCGAGCGCGATCGCGGCGACAAGGAGCGCGAGCCACGGGATGAGCCGCACGATCGGTCCCCAGTGACGCTCGATGACGAGCTCGGTCGCGATCCCGGCGATCGAGGCCGCCGTCAACGCGACGACGGCACGCCGAAGCGCCGACGCCGGATCGGCTTCACGCCCGGCGGTCGTCGCTCGCGCCGTCACGGCGCGAGCGTGGCGACGATCTTGTCCACCACGCCCGCCGCGGGGTTGTACTTCGCGAGCTCGCCCCGGAGCTTCGCGAAGCTCGGATCGTTCGCCGGGTACGGGCGGTACTCCATGACCTCGGCCGCCCAGCGCGACGCGTTCGGCACGCCCGCCGCCTGGAACGCCGCGGTCAGCTCGGCCGCGGTCGCCGTGTTCGCCGAGACCTTGGCGGACGCGGATGACGTCGCCGCGGCTGCCGGTGAAGCGGTGGCCGACGCCGCCGTCGGCGCGCTCGAGGTGACGGCGGCCGGGGCCGGAGCGGACGCCGCTGCCCCGCACGCCGCGAGCGGCAACGAGATCGCGATGACGAGAAGAAGCGTTCTGTTCATGCGCCGACTGTACGGGCGAATACGGCGCGAATCTCAAGAAGCGGCTAAGAAACGGGGAACGGATCGGTACGCCTGGAGGGGCTCGAACCCCCGACCTCGACGTTCGTAGCGTCGCGCTCTATCCAACTGAGCTACAGGCGCGTGCGGGCCATCCAAGTTTACCGCGTGCGGCCCGCGCGAGGAAGTCGGCGCCTGACTTCCCGGTAGCATCGCGCAGCACGATGCCCGTCCTCACGTCGTCGTTCGATCGGTCCTCGGAGACGGCCAACGCCAATCGCGAGGGGATGTCGGCGCTCGTCGCGGACCTCCGTGCGCGACTCGAGACGGTACGGGAGGGCGGGCCGGCGCGGGCCCGCGAGCGCCACACGAAGGCCGGGAAGCTCCTGCCCCGCGAGCGCGTCGACCGGCTCCTCGATCCCGGCTCGCCACTGCTCGAGCTTTCGCCGCTCGCCGCGCTCGATCTCTACGACAACGACGCGCCGGCGGCCGGGATCATCACCGGGATCGGACGCGTCTCCGGAACGGAGTGCGTCATCGTCGCGAACGATGCGACCGTGAAGGGCGGGACGTATTACCCCCTCACCGTGAAGAAGCACCTCCGGGCGCAGGAGATCGCGCTCGAGAACCGGCTGCCCTGCCTCTATCTCGTCGACTCGGGCGGCGCGTTCCTGCCCCGTCAGGACGAGGTGTTCCCCGACCGCGAGGGCTTCGGCCGGATCTTCTACAACCAGGCCCGGCTCTCCGCGGCAGGGGTCCCGCAGCTCGCGCTCGTGATGGGCTCGTGCACCGCCGGCGGCGCGTACGTGCCGGCGATGAGCGACGAGACGGTGATCGTCAAGGGCGAGGGCACGATCTTCCTCGGCGGTCCGCCGCTGGTGAAGGCCGCGACCGGCGAGGACGTGACCGCGGAGGAGCTCGGCGGGGCCGAGGTCCATGCGCGGAAGAGCGGCGTGGCCGACCACTACGCGCTCGATGACGCGCATGCGCTCGCGATCGCCCGGGAGATGATCGCGCAGCTCGATCGCCCCCGATTCTGGGGCGAGTCCGTCGCGCAGCCCGAGGAGCCGGCGCACGATCCGGCCGACCTGTACGCGATCGTGCCGCAGGACACCCGGACGCCGTACGACGTGCACGAGGTGATCGCGCGGCTCGTCGACGGCTCGCGCCTCCATGAGTTCAAGGCGCTGTACGGCCAGACCGTGGTCTGCGGCTTCGGCCGGATCATGGGCTTCCGCGTCGGCATCGTCGCGAACAACGGCATCCTGTTCAGCGAGTCGGCGCTCAAGGCGACGCACTTCATCGAGCTCTGCAACCAGCGCGGCGTGCCGCTCGTGTTCCTGCAGAACATCGCGGGATTCATGGTCGGCCGCGAGTACGAGGCGGGCGGCATCGCCAAGGACGGCGCGAAGATGGTGACGGCGGTCGCGTGCAGCGTCGTACCCAAGTTCACGGTCATCATCGGCGGGAGCTTCGGCGCCGGGAACTACGGCATGTGCGGCCGCGCGTACGGCCCGCGGCAGCTCTGGATGTGGCCGAACGCTCGGATCAGCGTCATGGGCGGCGAGCAGGCCGCGACCGTGCTCTCGCTCGTGGGGACGTTCGAGGATGACGCGGCGCGCGAGCGGTACAAGAAGGAGATCCGCGGGCAGTACGAGCGCCAGGGCTCGCCGTACTACTCGACCGCGCGGCTCTGGGACGACGGGATCATCGACCCGCTCGACACGCGCGCGGTGCTCGCCCTCGGGATCGCCGCGGCGCGGCATGCCCCGATCGGCGAGCCGCGCTATGGCGTCTTTCGGATGTGACCGAGCGCCGCTACTCGAGACCGAGCGCGAACCGCAGCGCCTCGTCCACCCCCGCCAGGGTCGGCGCGTCGAGCACGCCGATCCGCTCGACGAGCCGATCGCGATGGATCGTGCCGAGCGCGTCGCAGTTCACCACGCCCTCTTGCTCGAGACCGTCGCGCGGACCGACCGGGACCTGTGTCGGCACCCTCCGGATCCGGTTCGTAACGGGTGCCACCGTGATGTGCGAGCGGACGGAGTACGCCGATTCCCTTGAGACGAGCACGACCGGACGAGTCTTGTTCGGAGGATCCAGGCTGGCCCACCAGATCTCTCCGCGATGAAGCTCGGACGTGCCCCTCAAGCCTCGTCGACATCCAGCGCCCGGAATGTCTCGCGCGCGGCCGCCACTACGAACGCCAGCTCCTCGTCCGTCTCGGGCATTTCGGTGTAGCCGCGAACGTACTCCGCGACCCGCTCCGCATGCCGATCGCTGTCGAGCTGACGCTGCAGGGCGTCCTGAACGAAGCTGCTGCGATCCGTTCGGGCGGACTTTCGGGCCCGCTCGAGCCGCCGGTACATCTCGTCAGACAAGCTGATCGTCACCCGCTTGCTCATAACTCCCGATAGTATGATGAAGTATGAACACCGTGCCAAGGTAGTTGTCGGTACAGTCGCCGGCGTGACGGACCTGGCCCGCCTCGAGATCGACGACCGACGGGTCGCGTCGATCACGCTCGATCGTCCCGAGGTGAAGAACGCGTTCAACGCGGAGCTGATCGCCGAGCTCGCTCGGGCGATCGGCGAGGTGCCGGACGACGCACGCTGCGTCGTGCTGCGCGGCGAGGGCGACGCGTTCTGCGCCGGCGCCGACCTGAACTGGATGCGCTCGATGGCCGACTACACGCTCGAGGAGGACCTCGCGGACTCACGAGCGCTCGCCGACGCGTTCCGTCGGCTCGACGAGCTGCCGATGCCGCTCATCGCGCGCGTGCAGGGCGCCGCGATCGGTGGCGGCGCGGGTCTCGTGGCGATGGCCGATATCGCGGTGGCCGCGGAGAGCGCCCGCTTCGCCTTCACCGAGGTGCGCCTGGGGATCGTGCCTGCGGTCGTGTCGCCATACGTGGTGCGGAAGGTCGGCCCGAGCTTCGCCACGGCGGCGTTCACGACCGGCATCTTCTTCGACGCGCACCGGGCGTTCGAGGTGGGGCTCGTCGAGAGCGTGGTGCACGACGACGGCCTCGACGACGAGGTCGCGGCATTCGTGGAAGCGGTCCTGTCGAGCGGGCCTGAGGCCGTGAAGGCGGCGAAGCGCCTGGTCCGGGACGTCGCGGGGCGATCGCCGGCCGAGGTGCGCGAGCTCACCGTCGAGCGCATCGCCGCGGCGCGGGTGAGCGCGGAGGGGCAGGACGGCATGCGGGCGTTCCTCGAACGCCGCACCCCGCGCTGGCAGGGCGGGATCGACCGGCGCAACTAGCGGCCGGCCGATGACCACCGTGCTCGTCGCGAACCGCGGCGAGATCGCGCGTCGCATCTTCCGCAGCGCAAGGCGCATGGGCCTCCGCACGGTCGCCGTGTATTCCGACGCCGACGTCGACGCCCCGTTCGTCGGCGAAGCGGACGTGGCGCTGCGGCTCGGCCCCGCGCCCGCGAACGACTCCTACCTGAGCGTCGAGCGGGTCGTCGCCGCG
Source organism: Candidatus Limnocylindria bacterium (assembly GCA_036389935.1). Lineage (GTDB taxonomy): Bacteria > Chloroflexota > Limnocylindria > P2-11E > P2-11E > UBA4735. The sequence continues at coordinate 7,618 of DASWCU010000075.1, read as the reverse complement.
GCACGCGATGCCGGGGCGCGGCTCGTGCATCCGGGCTACGGCTTCCTCTCCGAGCAGGCCGACTTCGCCGAGGCCGTCGCGGCAGCGGGGATGACGTTCGTCGGTCCACCGGCCGCGGTGCTGCGCCTCGTCGGCGACAAGGCGCAGGCGAAGCGCGCCGCCGCCGCCGCGGGGATCCCGATCGTTCCCGGGTACGCCGGTGACGACCAGCGGGACGAGGTGTTCGTCGCCTCCGCCCGAACGACGGGTTATCCCATCCTGCTCAAGCCGGCCGCCGGCGGAGGCGGCATCGGGATGCAGCTCGTCGCGGAGGAAGGCGGCCTCCGCGAGGCGCTCGCGCGCGCGCGGCGCGCGGCGCGCGCGGCGTTCGGCGACGAGCGCGTGATCCTGGAGCGCGCGATCGAACGGCCGCGCCACGTCGAGATCCAGCTTCTCGCCGACACGCACGGGCGGACCGTCGCGCTCGGAGACCGCGACTGCTCGGCCCAGCGGCGCCATCAGAAGGTGCTCGAGGAGGCGCCCTCGCCGGCGGTGAGCGAGGCGCTCCGCGAGCGGCTGTGCGGGGCTTCGATCGCGCTCGCGCGCGCCGTCGGCTACACGAACGCGGGGACCTGCGAGTTCATCCTCGACGAGCAAGGCGAGTTCTTCTTCCTCGAGGTGAACGCGCGGCTCCAGGTCGAACATCCGGTGACCGAGCTCGTCTGGGGCGTCGACCTGGTCGAGCAGCAGCTCCGCATCGCGATGGGCGAACACCTCGCCGTCGAGGCGCGGCCACGCGGGCACGCCGTCGAGGCACGCGTCTACGCCGAGGATCCAGCGAGCGGATTCCTTCCCTCGACCGGCCGGGTCGCCTATCTGCGGTGGCCAGCCGGCATTCGGGTCGACTCGGGCATCGAACAGGGCAGTCTGGTGAGCGGCGATTACGACCCGCTGCTCGCCAAGATCGTGGTCCACGCGGATGACCGCGCCGCCGCGATCGCGAAGCTCGCCGCGGCGCTGGAGGGCTCGCTCATCCTCGGGACGCGCACGAACGTTCGATTCCTGCGGCGGCTCGTCGCGCACCCGGCGCTCGCGGGCGGCGTCGTGGACACGGAGCTCATCGAACGGACGCCGGAGCTGGCCGATCCTCCACCGTCCCCGCCCAGCGAGGCCGTCGGCGTCGGGGCCGCCGCGCAGATCGCCGCCACCTATGGGTCGGCGCGTCCCGTCGATCCGTGGGAGGCGCTCGGTGGATGGCGCGCCGGCGCGACGCGCGTGGCGACGGTCATCCTCGACGGTCGACCCGTACGGGTCGAAGGCACCGGGCCCTTCCGCGTCGAGGGGCGGGCGATCCGTCGCGAGTCCGAACCGCACGCGTGGAGCGTCGATGGGCGTCCCGCCGTGGCGATCGGGGAGGGCGACGCGCTCTGGGTGGAATGGGACGGCGAGACGTACGAGCTCGATGCGTCAGCGCGCGAGCGAAGCGTCGACGCGCTCATCGGGAGCGAGATCGCCGCCCCGATGCCCGGACTGGTGCTCGCGATCCACGCCCGAGCGGATCAACGGGTGCGTCGAGGCGACCTGGTGTGCGTCGTCGAGGCGATGAAGATGGAGCTACGGGTCGAGGCGCCGGCGGACGGGACGATCAAGAAGGTGCTCTGCGCGGTCGGCGATCACGTGCGTCGCGGTCAGCGACTCGCGGAGCTCGAGCCCGCGTGATCCGCTCGATCCCGATGATCCGGGATCGTTCGGGCGCCGCTGTCGGCGCGCCTCGCGATCAGTCGGCGAGCGGGCGGGCCGACCGCGTCCAGGAGGTCTCGCGCGCGGCCGGCCCGTCGCTCGTCGCCCCGGTCCCGGTTCGCCTCACCACGGCGCTACATTCGCCCACCGGCGGGCTTCCGGGCGTCCCCCGAACGGGCGGAATGCCGGACAGCGGGAGGGCAACGTTGGAATTCCAGGACGTGGTGCGCCGGCGGAGGATGGTCCGCAGCTTCGAAGACCGGCCGATCCCGCCAGCGGTGGCCGAGCGGATCGTCGCGAATGCCCAGCGGGCGCCATCGGCCGGCTTCAGTCAGGGCTGGGCGTTCCTCGTGCTCGAGGGGAAGGAGGAGACGGCGCGGTATTGGGATGCGCTGTGGCCGCTGGAGCGCCGCGCCGAGTTCGGCTGGCCGGACATGTTCAACGCGCCGCTGCTGATCGTGTGCCTCAGCCACAAGCGGCACTACCTGCAGCGCTACGCGGAGCCCGACAAGGGCTGGACCGACATGGACGAACGGCGGTGGCCGGTGCCCTACTGGGACATCGACACGGGCATGGCGGCGCTGCTCATGCTCCTCACTGCCGTCGACGCCGGCCTCGGCGCGGTGTTCTTCGGCGTGCCCGATCAGGCCAGGCTCAGGGCGACGTTCGGCGTCCCGGACGACTTCACGGCGATCGGGACCGTCGCGATCGGATTCGCGAAGTCCGGTGACCGGCCGTCGCCATCGCTGCGACGCGGGCATCGATCCGCCGGTGACGTGATCCACCGCGGAGCCTGGTGACCGGCCTTCGCGCATATGCGCCCGCGGGCACCGGGACGGTCGCGTGGCGCGTCCGGTTCGTGGCGGCCTATGCGGTCGCGATGGCCCTGGCGCTCGGGCTGGCGGGTGCGGCGGCCTGCGGTCTGAAGCTCCAGTGGTACCTCGCGACGGGCCTCTTCGCGTTCGCGATGGCGACCTTCCAGTTCGTCGTCGTGCGTGTCGCCCGCCTGCCCCTACGCGGATGGTGGCCGTTGACCTTGGTCGGAATGGTCGCCGCGTTGCCGGCGGCGTTCACCGCGGTGTACGTGCTCTCGATCGTGCTGCTGGGCGTTCCCGCCAGCATCGGAGTCGAGGAGATCCCGCCGGTCTTCATCGCGCTGCCGTTCATCCTGTCGGCCGCCGCCGCGGCGATCGTCGTCGCGGCGGTCCAATCGGTCGCGTTCCGCGCAGCTCCGGACCGGCTCTTCGCGCAGTGGATCGTCGCGAACGCGGTGGCCGGGCTCATCGCGGCCCCCGCCATCGAGCACGTCGTCCTCGGTTGCGCGCTCATCGGGATCGGGCCGGAGTGGCTGGAGGGCCCGATCGCGTGGATCGTCGGCGGCGCCCTCGGCGGCGTGTTCACCGGCCTCGCGCTCGCGCGGCTGCGCCCCGCTGCCGCGCGATAGCCGTCGGACCGCGACGGTGACAATGTGCGGATGAACTCGTCCGCGCACGTCACGATCGTCGAGGTCAGCCCCCGCGATGGCCTGCAGGCCGAGGCGAAGACCTTGCCGACCGAGGTGAAGCTCGAGCTCCTCGACCGGCTCGCCGCCGCGGGCCATACCGTCATCGAGGCGACGTCCTTCGTCAGCCCGACGGTGATCCCCCAGCTCGCGGACGCCGACGACCTACTCGCCCGACTGGGGCGTCGTCCGGGGATCCGCTACCCGGTCCTGGTCCCGAACCAGCGGGGCCTCGAGCGCGCGCTCGCGGCGGGGGCGGACGAGATCGCGGTGTTCGTCGCCGCGAGCGAGAGCTACTCGCGGAAGAACCTGCGCCGGCCGCGCGAGGAGGCGGTCGCGACGGCGGTGGCCGTCGCGACGGCCGCGAAAGGCGCGGGCCTTCGCGTCCGCGGCTACGTTTCGATGGTCATCGCCGATCCCGACGACGGGCCGACCGCGCCCGCGAGCGTCGTCACGATCGGCGAGCGGTTGCTCCGCGCGGGCTGCGACGAGCTCTCGCTGGGCGACACGAGCGGCGTCGGGACACCGGCTCAGGTCCGCGCGCTGCTCGTCGCGCATCGCGACGCGGGCTTCGCGCTCGACCGGATCGGCGTGCACTTCCACGACACCTACGGGCAGGGTCTCGCGAACGTGCTCGGCGCGCTCGAGCTCGGCGTCACGATCGTCGACGCGAGCGTCGGCGGGATCGGCGGCTCGCCGTTCGCGAAGGGCGCGAGCGGGAACCTCGCCACCGAGGACCTTGTCTGGATGCTCGACGGGATGGGGATCGAGACCGGCGTGGACGTCCGCGCGCTCGCGTCGATCAGCGCGTGGATGGGCGGCCTGCTGGGCCGCGATCTGCCCGGCCGCGCGGCGCGCGCGCTCCGGCCGTGAGCGCGGTCCTCGAGCTCTTCCGCGACGGCATCCGGTTGGCGCTTTCGCTCATCGCCGCGCATGAGTACATCGCGCTGTTCGGGATCGTCGCGATCGAAGAGGCCGGGATCCCGCTGCCCGCGCCGAGCGACCTCGTGATCATGTTCTACGGCGATCGAGCGCGCGGCGACCTGCCGCGCCTGGCGCTCGTCGTGCTGGTCTGCGCCGCCGCCTCGACGTTCGCGACCCTGATCCCGTACGGCCTGACGCGGCAGTATGGGGAAAAGGTCGCGAAGCGGATCGCGCGGTGGATCGACGTCGATCCCCGGGACATCGAGCGATGGGAACGGCGCATCGCGGCCCGCGGCTTCATCGCGATCTTCCTCGGCCGCCTCATCCCCGGCCTGCGTGTCGCGATGTCGCTCATCGGAGGCACCGCGAGGGTACCGCTCGGCCAGTTCTCCGCCGGGGTGTTCCTCGCCGGGCTGCTCTACTGGACCTTCTGGGTCTCGCTCGGCGCGATCTTCGGACCGACCGTGCGGCGGATGATCCCGCAGGCCTACATCGAATACGTCGTCATCGGGATCCCGGTGCTCGTCATCGGCTACCTGCTCTTCCGCTACCTGCGCGCGAGGAGACGGCACGCCCGAGCGGGCGGTGCGGGCTGAGGGCACAATCCGACCGGCCCGATCGCCGCGGTCCGGCCGGCGGAGGTGGACGGTGTCATACGAGGCCTACGACAAGCTCGTCATGGAGCGGACCGGCCGCTGGGTCGACGAGCTCAAGGACTACTGCCGCATCCCCTGTGAGACCGCCCACCTCGAGGAGCTCCGGCGCGGCGCGACCTGGACGGCCGACCGGCTGCGTAGGGCCGGCTGCGATGTGCACCTCGTCGAGGAGGACGGCGTGGCGCCGCTCGTCGTGGGCGAGATCGGCGCGGGCGAGCGCACGCTCATCTGCGTACAGCACTACGACGTGCAGCCGGCCGATCCGGTGGGGCTCTGGACGACGCCGCCGTTCGAACCGACGGTCCGCGACGGGAAGCTCTTCGCGCGCGGGGTGTCCGACAACAAAGGGCAGTTCCTGATCCGCGTGCAGGCGGTCGAGGCGTACCGCGAAGCGATCGGCGACCTGCCCTGCCGCATCCGTTTCCTCGTCGAGGGCGAGGAGGAGTCGTCGAGCCGTCATTTCAACCAGATGCTCCGCGAGCGGCCCGAGCTCGTCGCGGGCGACGGCGCCCTCCAGGAGGGCGGCAGCGTCGACGCGCGCGATCGCCCGACGTTGATCTGCGGCGTGCGTGGGATCCTCTACGTGGAGCTCGCGGTCCGCACGCTGAGCTACGACGCGCACTCCGGTGGTGCGTCGCTCTACGAGAACGCCGCCTGGCGGCTGGTCGAGGCGCTCGGCACGATGCGCAGAGCCGACGGCACCGTCACGATCGACGGGTTCTACGACGACCTGCGAAAGCCCAGCGAGAAGCAGCTCGCCCACCTGCGCACGGTGCCGTTCGAGGAGCAGAAGCTCAAGGCGATCTACGGCGCGAAGCGCTTCGTCGGCGACCGTTCGGGCTTCGAGGCGCAGATCGCGCAGCTCTTCGCTCCAACCTGCAACATCGCGGGGATCTGGTCGGGCTGGACGGGGGACGACGCGAAGACGATCACGCCCTCGGAAGCCCATGTGAAGATCGACATGCGCCTGGTGCCCGACCAGGACCCCGAAAAGATCGAGGCGTGCCTTCGGCGCCACCTCGACGCGCGCGGCTTCGACGACATCACGATCAAGAACTGGGGAAGCGAGCACCCGTACTGGGCGCCGGTCGACGATCCGCTCGTCGACGCCGCGGACCGCGCCTCGCGGCCGGTCTACGGGCAGCCTGCGTTGCGGCTCTTCTCGAGCCCAGGGACCGCGCCGATGTACCAGGTGTGCGCGCCGCACCGGCTCCCGATGGTCGCGATCGGCTACAGCCACCCCGACGCGCGGGTCCATGCCCCCGACGAGAACGTGCGGCTCGACCTCATGCCGAAGGCCGCGAAGGTGCTCGGACGCTTCTTCGACGAGTTCGCCGCCACAGGATGAGCGCGCTCGATGCGATCGTCATCGGGCTCGGCGCCGACGGCAGCGCCGCGGCCGCGCATCTCGCGGCACGAGGCGCGGCCGTGCTCGGGCTCGAGGCGTTCGAGCGCGGCCACGCGCTCGGCTCGTCCGGCGGGCTGACCCGCGTCATCCGGCTCGCGTACTACGAGCATCCCGACTACGTCCCGCTCGTGAGGCGCGCCTGGATCCTGTGGCGCGAGCTCGAGCGCGAGTCCGGCACCGAGCTCCTTCGCAAGGTCGGCGGCGTCTATGTCGGGCCGCGCGACGGTGAGCTCGTCGCGGGGGCCCTGCGGAGCGCGCGCGAGCACGCGCTGCCGCACGAGCTGCTCGATCCGGCCGCGCTGCGCGACCGGCTCCAAGGCTTCCGTCTGGACCCCGACTGGTGGGCCGTCGCCGAGGAGACCGCCGGCTTCCTCTTCCCCGAGCGCTGCATCGCCGCGCATCTCGCCCTCGCGGAGCGGCATGGCGCGGAGCTGCGGTTCGGGGAGCGCGTCGCGTCGTGGGAGCGGGATGGCGACGGCGTGCGCGTGCGCACCGATCATGGCACGTATGCCGCGACCCGCTTGATCGTGTCGGCGGGCGCGTGGAACGCGCACCTCCTGCCGCGGGTGGCGCCGCTCCTCTCGGTGCGGCGCGTGCCGCTGTTCTGGTTCGACCCGGTCGGCGAGCGCGACGAGTTGTCACGGCTCCCGGTCTGGATCGTCGACGGCGGCGCGGCACACTGGTACGGATTCCCGTACCTCGCGGATCAGGGGCTGAAGGTGGCGACGCACGGCGGCGGCACTCCGGCCGACCCGGACACGCTCGATCGATCCGTCCACGAGTCCGACGAGGCGCCCGTCCGCGCCTTCGTGCGCGAGCGCCTCCCGGCGGGCGACGGGCCGGTCCGCTCGGCGAAGATCTGCATGTACACCATGACGCCCGATCACCACTTCATCGTGGACCTCGATGGCCCGGTCGCGTTCGCCTCGGCCTGCTCGGGACACGGGTTCAAGTTCGCGAGCGTGATGGGCGAGATCCTCGCCGACCTCGCCCTCGACGGACGAACCCGGCATGCGATCGGCTTCCTCTCGGCGGCGCGCTTCGCGCGCGTGACAGCGTGAGCGATCAGCCACCGAGCCGCGATCCGATGCCGTCGACGTTCCGCCTCGTCGTCAGCGGCGTGCTGCTCGTCCTCGTGCTCGGCTTCCTCGCGATCCAGATCGCCCAGCTGCCCCGGTAGCGGCCGTCGCCGTCGTGGAGCCGCGGCGGCCTCGTCGGGCCTGGCGCCCACCGAGCGCCGCATCGAGCCGCTCGATCAGCCGGTCGAGATCGCGCTCGAGCTTCGCGGCGACCTCCTCCGACTGCGTCGTCGGGGCGGCGTCGGCGCTCGACACGATGCCGATGAGCGCGGCGATCTTGTTGTTCAGCCGCACCCCGAAGTTCAGCGTGTCCTGCCGGCTCCGCGCGAGC
>DASWCU010000074.1:0-21469 GCA_036389935.1 Candidatus Limnocylindria bacterium | reverse complement strand
ACCCGAAGCGTCTCTTCAACGCCAGCCTCAAGGGCAACGCCCTGCGCGCCATCGTCATCCATGAAGGCGGGAAGCTCGAAGAGCCTGCGTTCAAGGCCCTCATCCGAAATGCGGTAACGCTGAACGCGTCCCGAAGCCGTGGCGGTTCGAAAGAGAAGTCATCACCGCGGTAGAGGCAGGCGATCGACGGAGCTAGTTAGGGCTGGCTCTCGAGGCTGACTCCCGGTCCATCGTCGTGGCGATGTCGACCTCATTCCCCGCGGGGTCCGCCAGCGTCCACCACTCCGGCGCATGATCGTCATGGACCATGCGGCCGCCCGCCGCGAGCGCCGCCGCGATCCGCAGCTGCGCCTGTTCGTATGGCACCCACGCCACGAGGTGGATGGCGCCGAGCCCTCCGGGGCGTGGCTCGTTCATGTTCTCGAACCAGAAGGCGGGTCCGCGGCGACCGGGATCGACGAGATCCTCGTCCGGGCTGTCGCGCCGGGGCTCGTACGCGAGCGCGGCGCGCCAGAACGGCATCACCGTCGCGCGGTCGGTCGCTCCGGGGATGACGAACATGCTCTGCAAGCGCGACGGGTCGCCCTCGAGGCCCGACGCTCGTGCGGCCACAGAGATCGGACGGGCCAGATCAAGGTCCCGCTTCGTCAGCCAGTACCAGTCGTCGGTGATCGTGATGAGACGGACCGTTACTCCATCGTTCCGTATGTCGATCTCCGGGCGGTGATCGTCGACGTCCGGCAGCTTGCCGATCGCCTCGACGAACCGGACAGCGGCCGCGAAGGACGCCGTCCGGAAGAACGCGCACGCGCCGTCTCCCAGTACGCGCCAGGCTTCGACACCCTCGGCCTCGCGGAACTGTTTCGAGCTGATGTGATCGCGCATGCTTGGCGGCGCGGCGTGGCGACGACGTCGGCGCTCTGGATAGAGGAACGTGTAGCCCGTACCGGATTCGAACCGGTGGTCTCCGCCTTGAGAGGGCGGTGTCCTGGGCCGCTAGACGAACGGGCCGGAGGAGCACCATTCTAGGCCGGTGACGTCCGTGCAGCACGCCGCGCCGGGCGTCCGGCGGATCGTGCTTCCCCTGCCCTTCGCGCTCCGCGACGTGAACGTGTACCTCGTCGAGGGCGCGCACGGCTGGTCCATCGTCGACAGCGGTCTGCACACGGCGGACGCCGAGCGTGATCTGGACGGCGGCCTCGCGGACGCGGGCGTGCGACGGAAGGACGTATCGCTCGCCTTCATCACGCACCTCCATCCCGACCACCTCGGCATGGCCGGCTCGCTGCGCGAAGCCGGCGCCGACCTCGTCATGCACGGGCCCGAGCTGGAAGCCGCCCGGCACGTCTGGGCGGCCGATCACCACCTCATCGACGAGAGCTACGTCTATTTCGCGCGTCACGGCATGCCGCCCGACGTCGACGAGGGCATGCGCGCGGCGTGGGTCGAGACGATGGCGCGCGTCGACCCATTCGACCCGGTCCGCTCGGTCGCGGACGGTGAGACCCTCGACCTGTGCGGCCGCTCGACGACCGTGATCTGGACGCCCGGGCACACCGACCATCACGCGGTGCTCTTCGAACAGGCCAGCGGGACGTTATTCGCGGGCGATCACGTCCTGCCGCGGATCACGTCGAACGTCGGCCTGTATCCGTACTCGCGCGATGACCCGCTAGCGGACTTCCTTGGCGCGCTCGAGCGCATGAAGACGCTCGGCGTGCGACGGGTGCTCCCCGCGCACGGCGACCCGTTCGACGATTGCACCGGGCGGGTCGATGAGATCCTCGCGCACCACGCGAAGCGGCTCGACGATGTGCTCGCCGCCGTCGACGGACCGCCGCGCGATGCGTACGCGATCTGCCGAACGCTCTTCCCGGTCCTGCGCTCGGCGCACGAGGAACGCTTCGCACTCGCCGAGACGCTCGCGCACCTTCGATATCTGGAGCGGCGCGGGCAGGTGAGGGTCGTGGGCGACGCACGGCCGCAGTGGATCCTGTCGTAGAGGAGCAGACGCGGGGGAACGCGCCGCTACACTTGGCACGCACGCGGGTGTGTTGTAGCGGCTAGCAAGCGACCCCTCCAAGGTTGAAGTGCGGGTTCGACTCCCGCCACCCGCTAGGTCCGCTTCGTCGTCCCGCCGCGACTCCGGCTTCCCGCGCTCCGGCTCGCCGACGAGGCCGCGCGCCGCGCCTGACTCCGCTCGATCGGTGACTTCTGCTCCTTCGTCTCACCCTTCGCCGTCCGGGTCCGGTTCACCGTCGCTGCCGCGATCCGCTCGGCGGTCGACTCCGGGCGGCCGCGCTCCTTCTCGTTCGCTTTGATGTGCTCGTACTGGCGCTCACGCCTCGCGCTCCAAGCCTCCTGCGGCATGTCACACCTCCGATCGCCGCTGTGCACGCCGCGTGCGCGCTCTCGCGACGTCGCCGTTGTGCCGCGATCCTCGGCCCGGCCGGTAGCATCCAACCGCGCGACCCGGAGCGGATCGACGGTCGGCGCCGCGGAGTTGCCATGCAGAGCAAGTGGAAGAAGTCGCCACCCGACGTCATCGCGGCGTTCGACAAGGCCGCGCCGGACGACCCGCGCATCGTGCGTAAGCCGATGTTCGGCTACCCCGCGCTCTTCCTGAACGGGAACATGTTCGCCGGCACGTACCAGGACAAGATCGTGGTGCGGCTGCCGGAGGACCGTCGCGCGGAGCTACTGAAGAGCGGCGGGAAGCCGTTCGAGCCGATGCCCGGCCGGCCGATGAAGGAATACATCGCGGTGCCGCCGGCCTTCGTCGCCAAGCCGGCGACGCTCCGGAAGTGGATCGTCCGCGGCGCCGCCTACGCGGGCTCGCTCAAGAAGAAGTAGCGACCCGCTTGCCGCGGACCGCCGATCAGCGCGCCCGGACGGCGAGCGCCGTCCGGGTCAGCGGGCCGTAGCTCCCGGTGGGGGTGATGGCGTTGTCGGCCTGGAAGCGGCGGACCGCGGCCTGGGTGACCGGGCCGAAGTACCCGGTGACCGCGTCCATGTAGCCGAGCCGGCCGAGCGCCGACTGGAGTCGCGTGACGTCGCCGCCGCCGTCGCCGAGCGTCAGATCCGCGAGCGGCACGCCGCTCGGTCCGAGGTCGAGCGACGATCGAAGTGCTGCCGCCGTCCGCTCGCCGTAGACGCCGACCGAGGGCAGGCCGTTCGCGGCCTGATACGCGCGGACCGCCGCCTCGGTGAGCGGCCCGAATCGACCCCCACCCTGGGCGACGTCGATCGGCCGGAGCCGCCCGAGATAGGCGAGGTCCCACTGGAGAAGCGACACCGCCGGTCCGGTGGCGCCGAACGAGAGGCCGGGGAGCGGCCGGCAGCCCCGCGCGTCGCACGACATCGCGTCACCCGCGCTCGCCGAGGCGACGGTCGCGCCGCCGGACGAGCATGAACCCACGAGGCTCATGTAGAAGGACCAGTTCCAGCTCGGACCGGGATCGGTGTGGTCGCTGTTCGCCAGCTCGCTGTGCCCGAGGATGTGCGAACGATCGAGCGGGATCCCGTATCGGCGCCCGATCGCGCACACGAGCGTCGCCGAGCTGCGGTATTGCGCGTCGGTGTACCCGATGCCGTGCAAGGGGTCGAACTCGTGCTCGATGCCGATCCCGCGCTGGTTGAAGCCCCGCGCGTGGAACGCCGTATCCGCCTCAGCGACCAGCTGCGTGATCTCGCCGTCGCTCGATCGCACGACGTAGTGGGCGCTCAGGCCGGAACGGCGATCGCGGAACCAGGAGATCGCGCCCGCATAGGGGCCGGCGGTCCCATGGATGATGACGTACTCGATCCGCGCCCCACCCCGCCCGACGGTGAAGTTGCCGTCCGCCGCGGGGACCCAGCGGAGCGACGGGTAGTACGGCGGCGGCGCGGCGGCGGCCGGCCCGGAGCCGACCAGCAGACCGGCGACGACGAGGGCCGCGACCACAAATGTGCGCACGGGAGGCGGAACGTACGCGCGAGGAGGCGCTGCGACAACTCCCCCGAAGGTACCGGGGGCGCTCGCGCCACGACCGGCCGACCGAGCAGGCGCGGACGCGATGGGACGCGACGGCAAGCGATCAGGTCGCGGGCGACATCCGCAGGAGCACCATGAGCAGGACGAGCGACAGGGCCGCGAGCAGCAGGCTGTTCAGCGCGAAGCGCACGTGCTGGTACTTCTGCCCGGCGATGAGCGCGAGCATCACGGAGTGCTCCGAGAGCTGCGCGGTGAGCTCCACCGGGCCCATCCCGCGGACGTCGCGCGCGTACCCGGTCGGGCCGTCCGGCCGCAACACCCGGTCGCCGATCTCGGCCCAGTTCACGAGATCACCGCCGCTCGAGGGAGAGGTCTCGTGATCCAGGAACGCCGTCGCGCGCTCGAGCATCCGGTGATGCGGCGCGGCGCTCGCGTAGGTGCTCGGCATCCGCGGGCGGATGACGAGGTACGCGTTCAGGACCGTCATCAGCGAGCACAGCGAGAAGACCGCCGCCGCGACGATCGCGAGCGCCCCCAGGACGGAGGTCGGCGGGAACGTGTCGAAGGAGCTTCGGGTCGCGTCGCGGAACGCGCCGAACAGCACCCCCGCGACCGCGGCGGTCACGCCGGCCTTCGTGTCGGAGAACCGGATCTGATCCTGGAGGTACGCGTGGACGTGCCGGGCGAACTCGAACCGGATCCAGCGGACGCTCTCGCTTTCGGCCGCGGGGTCCTGCGTCGCGGACGGCGCCGCGGCGTTGATCACGCGAGCTCCAGGACGAGGCCCTCGCGGCCGCCGGTCACCTGGTAGGCCGGCCCGAACGCGCGGACCGCCTCGCCGAGCGCGCGGTCGAGATCCACATCCGTGCCTGATGGATCGTGGTGGAACGTGACGAGGTGGCGCGCGCGGGCGAGCTTCGCGAACGCGAGCGCCTGGCCGATCGAGCTGTGTCCCCAGCCGGCGTGGTCGCGGTATTCGGCGTCCGAATACTGCGCGTCGTGGATGAGGAGATCGGCGTCCGCCGCGAGGGCGTAGCCGGACGTCCACTCGGCCTCGACCGGGAAGCTCCGGACGCCGAGCGCCGGCTCGTGGTCGGTGAGGTAGGCGAGCGTGTGCGTGCCCGATCGGATCCGGTAGCCGACCGTCGGATCGGGATGGCAGATGAGGTCCGCGGTGATCGTCAGGTCCCCGAGCGAGATCGGACCGCACGGCACCTCGTGGATCAGGAGCTTGCATTCCAGATCGCGCAGGTGCACCGGGAAGAGCGGCGGCGAGAGGTAGCGCGAGAGACGGGTCCGGAGATCGAGCGTCGCGCTCGCCGGGCCCCAGATGTGGACCTCCGTACGCGCATCGTGGAGCGGTCCGAAGAAGCCGAGCCCGAGGAGATGGTCCATGTGGAGGTGCGTGAGGAGGATGTCGACCCGTGGCATCGGGCCGAGCGTCGCGCCGAGCCGGCGGATCCCGGTGCCCGCGTCGAGCACGAGGAGCGTGCCGTCGTCGCCGCGCACCTCGACGCACGAGGTGTTGCCACCGTATCCGGCGGTCTCCGGTCCGGGCGTCGCGATCGAGCCCCGGCTGCCCCAGATCGTGACCTTCATCGATCGACCTCCCAGAAGATCGCGACCCCGCCGAGGTAGCGGTCAGCCTGCCCGATGAGCGGGAAGGCCTGCACCTCGATGTGCCGCCGGCGAGCGTCGAGGCCCTGGATCCAGAACGCGCTGTGCGCGGGCACCCGGTCCTTGATCGCGATCACGAGCGGCAGGCGGTCGGCGGGCAGCTGATTGCCGGCTTCATCCAACGGCTGGAAGAGCGTCGACCACTCGGCGACGCCCATCTCGCCGGTCTCCGAGAATCGCCGGCCGAGGATCGCCTCCGCCGGATCGTTGTAATAAAGGAGCGTCCCGTCGGGATCCACGATGAAGACCGGGATGGCGAGGTAGCTCGCCAGGTGGCGGGCGAGAATGACCTCGATCTCCTTCTGGGCCATCGCGACGCGAATGATGCGCCGGTCAGGCCGCGAGCGCGACGCCCCGCAACGTCCGCAGCGGCGAGAAGACCAGGAACGCGATGCTTCCCATCACGCCGAGCACCGCGACCCACACCGCCACCCGGATGCCGAAGGCTTCGGCGAGCGCCGCGCCGACCAGCGCGCCGACGGGCGCGACGCCTTCGATCAGCATGTGCATCGTCCCGTTGACCCGGCCGAGGAGGCGCGGCGGCGCGATGAGCTGGCGGGTCGTCAGCGTGTCGATGATCGCGACCGAGCGGAACGCGTCGCCGATGAGCTGCGGGATGAAGAGGAACGTCGCCGCGAGGAGCGGCGGACCGCCGGCGAGCGGCATGAGCACCGAGAAGGCCGCGGCGGCGATCCGCGTTCGGATGATCGTCGGGCCGAGCCCCCATCGGCGGGTGAGCGGACCGGTCGCGACGGTCGCGGCGAGCGACCCCACCCCGCCGGCCGAGATCACGATGCCGAGGAGCAGCGGGGAGAGCCCGAGCTCGTCGATCGCGTAGAGCGTGTACAGCGAGGCGAAGAAGTTGCCGAAGAGGGCGCCGGCGACCGAGTTGAGCGCGATCGCTCGGAGGGTCGGCTCGTGCCACACCGTCCGGAGCCCGTCGGCGATCTCCCTTCGCAGGCCGGCCGCCGTCTCGACCCGCGCGGCCGCGCGCTCCGCCGTCCCGATGAGCGCGATCGATACGGCCGAGGCGACGTAGCTGACGCCGTCCACGAGCATCGCGATCGGCGCGGTGAAGACCTGCACGAGCGCACCGCCGACCCCCGGGCCTCCGAGCTCCGCGAGCGCGCCGGTCATGCCGAGCTTCGCGTTTCCGTCGAGGAGCCGCTCGGGCGGGAGGAGTGCGGGCAGGTACGAGCGGTAGGCGACGTCGAAGAAGGAGCCGAGCGCCGCTTCGAGGAACGCGATCGCGTAGAGCTGTTCGATCCGCAGCGCGCCGGCGTATGCGGCGACCGGGATCGAGAGGAGCAGCGCCGCGCGGCCGGCGTCAGCGACGATCATGAGCGGCCGCCGCGCCACGCGATCGACGACGGCTCCCGCGGCGAGGCCGACGAGCAGGACGGCGACCGAAGCGCACGCGACGAGCACGCCCATCTCGATCGCACTCGCGTGCAACGTGATCACGGCGGCGATCGGCAGCGCCGTTCGCGTGACCACCGAGCCGAGCTCCGAGATCGTCTGCCCGGTCCAGAGCTTCACGAAATCGGGATGTCGCCACAGCGACCGCATCGTCATATCCGCCACCGCGGCAGCGTGACACACTTGCCGCGTGGCCCTGAAGGACAGCTACCCGGCTGAGGAACAGGTCGTCCGCCCCGAGCCACCCTTCTCCTGGCGGGCCGCCCTCGAGATCATCCAAGCGCTCGCGCTCGCGGTGATCATCTCGGTCGTCCTCAACCTGTTCGTGGTCCAGGTGACCGAAGTGCGCCAGCGCAGCATGGAAGACACGCTCCTCCAGGGCGACCGCGTGCTGGTGAGCAAGCTCGACTACCGCTTCGGCACGCCACAACGCGGCGACATCGTGGTGTTCAACCCGACGGTGGACTCATCGATCCCGTACGTGAAGCGCGTCGCGGCGGTGGCCGGGGACACCATCGAGGTCAAGGACGGGAAGCTCTACGTGAACGGCGCGGAGACCCAGTTCCCCGGCGCCCACGGGGTCACCGCGACGCAGTCTCCGTCGGTGACGTATCCGCTCACCATCCAGGCCGGCGAGTTCTTCGCGCTCGGCGACAACCGTCAGTTCTCGAGCGACTCGCGGTCGTTCGGTCCGCAGCCGGACGATCGCATCATCGGCAAGGTGATCCTGCGGTTCTGGCCGTTCGACCGCCTCCGCTTCTTCGCCTGGTGAGGTAACCGGAGTGAACGAGCGAGCCGCGGCTCCGCCGCGGCGAGCGAGTCCACCAGCCCTGAGCGTTCTCCGACCAAAGGGCGGAGATCGAGCAGGTGGCTGATGTGTTCCACCGCCCGACCGGTTGGCGGATCGTCCCCGAGCGGCACGTCTTCGAGGTGAGCTGGGACGATGGCCAGGTCACCGAGTACGGCTGGGAGCCGCTCCGGCGCGCGTGTCCCTGCGCGTATTGTTCGGGCGAGGGCGCGTACCGCGGGAACGTCGATGCGGACACGCGATTCACCGAACAACAGACGGAGCTGAAGGAGGTGTACGCCGTGGGCCGCTACGGTCTGACGCCCGAATGGGCCGACGGCCATGACACCGGCATCTACACGTTCAAGATGCTGCGCCGCGCGGCGGGGCTCGAATGAAGTTCTTCACCAAGAAGGCGGACCTGCCGCCGGAGAAGGCCGAGCGCGTCCCGCCCGGCCAGTACCTCACCGAGAAGTGGCCGGTGCTGCACTACGGTCCGGTCCCGACGTTCAACCCGAAGACATGGGACCTCCGGGTGTTCGGCCGGGTGAAGAACGAGCTGCGTTGGACGTGGGACGAGTTCAAGAAGCTGGACGAGGATCGACGCAAGGTCGTCACGGCGGACATGCATTGCGTGACCACATGGTCTCGGCTCGACCAGAAGTGGGACGGCGTCCCGTTCAGCGTCATCATGGAGCTCGCGCAGCCGACGGAGGACGCGAAGTTCGTGATCGCGCACTCGGAGTACGGGTTCACCGCGAATACCCCGATCGAGTACTGCCTGCGCGACGACTGCCTCATCGCGCTGCGCGCGAACGGCGAGCCGCTCAGCGCGGAGCACGGACAGCCGGCGCGACTCGTCGTGCCGCGCCTGTACGCCTGGAAGAGCGCGAAGTGGCTCCGCGGCATCGAGTTCTCGGCGGTCGACAAGCCGGGCTTCTGGGAGCGCAACGGGTACCACAACACCGGCGACCCGTGGAAAGAGGAGCGCTACTGGGGCGATTAGCCCCAGTTCACCACGGCGTCCCGGGCTCCGGAGCGTTCCCCGCGTTGTCGTAGTGGGCCTCGATGAACTTCAGGATCGATGGCTGGTCGACCGACTGCAGATCCAGTCGCCAGTCCCAGGCGGTCGCCGTGACCTTCGCCCCGGTGAGCCCGGTGAACGGCATGACCAGCACCTTCTTGTAGGGCGTCGTACCGATGATCGAGCGCACGAGGGTGGTCAATCGGGTCACCTCGTCGCTCGAGAGGTTGTTGTAGACGATGACGACGCCTCCATGCTCGAGGTTGTGGACGGTCGCCTCGAACGGGAGCTGCGTGTCGTACACGCCGGCCGGGCGCGGCGCGGCCGGCGATCCCCAGTGCGGGCCGGACGTCGGCGGCAGGGACGGGTAGCTCACCGTCGAGCCGCTGGCCACGTGATTGTTGCCGAGGTCCTCTGCCTTCTTCCCGCGCGCCGGGTCATCCGGCGCGAGCGTGGGGAGGGCGAGCGTGGGGCCGGGGGTCCCGGCGGCCGGCGTCGTGTTCGGACGGCCGCTCAGGACGCCCGCTTCGCGCAGCGACAGGATGAGCCCGAGGACGAGGACCACGACGACCGCGCCGGTGATGATCCCCGGAAGGCCCCTGCGGCGAGGCGAGCCGCCACCGCGCGTTTGCCGCCGTGCACCGCGTGTCGAGTCGCTCATCCCTCACGAGAATAGGGTCTTTAGACTCCGCGCGAATGCGTGTGCGCGTGCGATTCGCACCTTCTCCGACGGGCTCGCTGCACATCGGCGGGGTCCGCACCATCCTCTACAACTACTTCATGGCGCGCCAGAACCAGGGCGCGTTCGTCCTGCGGATCGAGGACACCGACCAGGAGCGCTTCGTCGCCTCAGCCCTCGACAGCATCTACGACGGCCTCGGCTGGATGGGCCTCGACTGGGACGAAGGCCCGCGCGAGGGCGGGCCGCATGGGCCGTACGTCCAGTCCGAGCGCCTCGAGATCTACGCGCGACACGCCGCGGAGCTCGTCGCCGATCGCGCCGCCTATTTCTGCTTCTGCACGAAGGAGCGCCTGGAGCAGATGCGGCGCGCGCAGCAGGCCCGCGGCGAGATCACCCGGTACGACCGGCGCTGCCGCAACATCGATCCGGCCGAAGCGGCCGAGCGAGCCCGGACCGAATCGCACGTGGTCCGGCTCAAGGTGCCCGAGGACGGCGTCATCGGGATCGAGGACCTCGTGTACGGGCACGTCGAGTGGCCGCTCCGCGCGATCGAGGATCAGGTCCTCCTGAAGTCCGACGGCTTCCCGACGTACCAGCTCGCGGTCGTGATCGACGACCACCTCATGGAGATCAGCCACGTGTTCCGCGCCGAGGATTGGCTGCCCTCGACCCCGAAGCACCTCCTCGTCTATCGGGCGTTCGGCTGGGAGGTCCCGCCGCACGCCCACCTCCCGAATGTGCTCGGCCCCGACGGCAAGAAGCTCTCGAAGCGCCACGGCGCGACGGCGGTCAGTGAGTTCCGCGACGCCGGGTACCTTCCCGAAGCTCTGGCGAACTATCTCTCGCTCATCGGCTGGTCGCCGGCGACCGAGGAGGAGGTCTTCTCGCTGGAGGAGCTCGTCGCGCGATGGCGCATCGAGCACGTCCAACGGGCGAACGGCCGCTGGGACCGCGAGCGGCTCGACTACTTCAACGGGGTCTGGATCCGACGGCTCGACGACGAGGAGCTCGGCCGGCGACTGGAGCCGTTCCTGCCGGCCGAATGGGATCGGCGCGTCGTTCGCGAGACGATCCCGCTCATCCGCGAGCGGATCCGCACGCTCGCCGAGGCGAGCGAGCTCATCGCGTTCCTGTTCAGCGACCGCGTCCAGTACGACCCGTCGCTCCTCGTCCCGAAAAAGCGAGCGCCGCACGAGGCCGTGACCGCGCTGAGCCGCGCGACGGTCGCGCTCCGCTACCTCGAGCCGTTCGCGCCCCCGGCCATCGAGCAGGCCCTCGGGGGCGTGGCGAGCGATGTCGAGTGGAGCGTCCGCGACCTCACGCTCGCGGTCCGCGCGGCCGTCACCGGCCGGAAGATCGGGCCGCCGCTGTACGAATCGATCGCGCTGCTCGGCCGCGAGCGCGCGCTCGAACGGCTCGAGGGCGCGCAAGAGCTGCTGGAGGCGGCCTGATGCGGATCGAGGTCAAGGTCGGCGACATCGCCGAGCAGCCCGATCTCGAGGCCGTCGTCAACGCGGCGAACACCGAGCTCTGGATGGGCACCGGCGTGGCGGGCGCGCTGAAGCGCCGGGGCGGGCCGGAGATCGAGAAGGCCGCGATCGCGCAGGGGCCGATCGCGATGGGCGAAGCGGTGCTCACGACCGGCGGCCGGCTGCCGAACCGGCACGTCATCCACGTCGCCGCGCTCGGGTTCCGTCCGCAGGACGGCCCGCCGACGGCCGAGACCATCGCCCGCGGGACCGCGAGCGCGCTCGCGATCTGCGCCCGCGAGGGCGTGTGGAGCGTGGGCTTCCCCGCCCTCGGCACGGGCGTCGGGAGCTTTCCGCTGGATCAGTGCGCGACGGCGATGCTCGGGGCCGTGCGCGCGCACATGAAGGCGCGGCCGGACCTCGTGCGGTTCGTGCTGCGAGATGAGCGCGCGGGCGAGGTGTTCCGGCGCGCGGTCAGCGATTCCGCTCGGCCCTGACGAAGAAGAACGTCCCGATGGCGAGGCAGGCGAAGAAGAGCGGCGCGATGATCATGAGGTTCGCGAGCGGGCTCTGGATCACGACCCGGTCGTAGTCGGGCGACCCGAGGTAGTAGAGGCCGCGGACGAAGTCGACCGCGTAGCGCATCGGCGCGAGCCGTGACGCGACGTCGAGGTACCAGGGCAGGACCGTGATCGGGTTGAACACCCCGGCGAGGAAGAACTGCGGCAGGAACACGAACGGGAAGACCTGGTTCGCGGCCCGCTGGTTCGAGAGGAACGCGAGGATGAGCACGCCGAACGCGCCGCCGAAGAACGCGACGATCAGGCCCGCGCCGATGAGGACGGCCAGCACGAGCGGCGACAGCGGGACGCCGATGACGAGGCCGAACGCGATGACCGCGATCGCCTGCGGGATCGCGACGAGCGTCTCGCCGAGGATCCGGCCGGCGATGATCGTGTAGCGGGAGATCGGCGAGATGAACAGCTCCTGGCTGAAGTCGTTCTCGCGATCGATGACCAGCGAGATCATCCCGACGGCCGTCGTCTGGAACAGCGTCTGCGCGTACACGCCCGTGAAGGTGAGGACCAGGAAGTCGTACCCGGCGCTGCGCCCCACCGTGGCCTGGAGGCTGCCGCCGAGCGCGCCGATGAAGATGAACGGGAAGATGAGCGTGGTGATGATCCGCGCCCGGTCGCGCAGCAGCTTCGTGAGGTCGCGCTGCGCGAGGGCGAGGATCGCGTCCAGCTCCCAGGATCTCGTCACGACCGGGCCACGACCTTGAGGTAAGCGTCCTCGAGCGACGGCGCGACCGTTCGGACGGTCGAGAGCGGCGTCTCGATCGACCGGAGGAGCGCGTGCGCGCCGACCCCGTCGAGCGGGATCTCGAACAGCGGCGTCTCGCGGTGGGCGATGCCCCGTGCGGCCAGCTCGTGCCGCAGCTGATCGCGGTCGGCGGCGTCGACGACCAGGTACTCCGTCGTGAGGTCCCGTTTCACGTGGGCCGGCGTTCCCTCGGCGACGATCTTCCCGCGGTCGAGGATGCAGATGCGGTCGGCGTCCTCGGCCTCGTCCAGGTAGTGGGTCGTGAGGCAGATCGTCGTCAGCGTGTTCGAGCGCACTTCGCGTAGGTAGTCCCAAAGCGCGTGTCGGCTCGCGGCGTCGAGGCCCGCGGTCGGCTCGTCGAGGAACAGGACCCGCGGCCGGTGCATCAGGCTGCGGACGATCTCGAGCTTGCGCTTCATGCCGCCGGAGAAGGTCTTGACCGGCTTGAACATCTCGGCCTCGATGCCGAGGATCGCCGCGAGCTCGCGCACGCGGTCCCGGTACGCGATCGGCATGAGCGAGAAGAACGGCCGGTACGGGAAGAGGCCGTAGAGGATCGCGTGGACCCGGACGTTCTCCTCGGCGGTGAGGTTCAGGTCGAGGCTCGGCTTCTGGAAGATGATGCCGACGGTCCGCCGCACGCCGCTGGCGTCGGTCGCGAGGTCGTGGCCGCCGATCGTCGCCTTCCCCGACGTGGGCGCGAGCGTGGTCGTGAGGATGGAGATGGTCGTCGTCTTCCCCGCCCCGTTCGGCCCGAGGAGCGCGAACAGCTCGCCCTCGTGCACGGAGAAGCTGATGCCGTCGACGGCGTTCAGCTCCGCACCCTTGTAGCGCTTCACCAGGTCGCGGACGACGATGGTCTCCGTCACCTGTTCAATCTCTCGGCTGCGCCGAGGAGACACGCTCAAGGCTGGTGGTCTCGCTCGTCGCGGCGAAGCCGCTCCTCGCTCGTTCCTTCATCTGTTCTTCGCCACGACCTTCTTCTCGCCAAGTGACCGCACGACGTCATCGGCGGTCAGGCCGAGGTCGACCGCGAGGACGGTGAGCGCGTAGATGACGTCGGTCAGCTCGGCCAGCGTGCGTTCGGGCGTTTCGGCGACCGCGGCGAGCGCGAGCTCGAGGCCCTCCTCGCCGACCTTCTGGGCGATCGCCCCGCGGCCCTTGCGGAACAGCTCGGCGCTGTACGAGCCGGCCGGGAGATCGCGCTTGCGCTCTTGGAGCAGCGCGACGAGCTCGGACAGCGTCCGCGCGAGGGGCGGTGCGGGATCGTCGCCCCAGCAGGTCTGGTCGCCGGTGTGGCAGACCGGGCCTTTCGGATGCGCGCGCACGAGCAACGCGTCGCCGTCGCAGTCGGCGCGCAGGTCGACGGCGTGCAGTGTGTTCCCGCTCGTCTCGCCCTTCCGCCAGAGCGCATCGCGCGATCGGCTGTGGAAGTGCACCTCGCCGGTGCGTTCGGTCGCTTCGATCGCCTCGCGGTCCATCCAGGCGAGCATCAGCACGCTCCCGGTACCGGCGTCCTGCACGATCGCCGGCACGAGGCCGCGCTCGTCGAATCGCACGTCCGCGAGCTTCACGCGAGCACCCGCTCGCGCGGCCGGATCGGCACGCCGGCCCGCCCGAGCGCGTCCTTCACCTCGGCCACCGAGAGCTCGCCGTAGTGGAAGATCGAGGCCGCGAGGCCCGCGTCGGCGGGCGAACGTGTGAAGAGCGCGACGAAGTCGTCGACCGACGCCGCCCCGCCGGAGGCGATGACGGGCACATCAACGACGTTCGCGATCGCGGTCGTCATCTCGAGATCGAATCCGAGCTTCGTGCCGTCGCGATCGATGCTGTTGAGGAGGATCTCGCCGGCGCCGCGAGCGACGCCGTCACGCGCCCAGGCGACCGCGTCGCGGCCGGTCGGCACGCGGCCGCCGTCGATGACGACCTCGAAGCCCGAGCCTGACCGTTTCGCGTCGATGGAGAGGACGCAGGCCTGAGAGCCGTACCGCTCGGCGATCGCCGTGATGAGCGATGGGTCACGGACGGCACCGCTGTTCACCGCGACCTTGTCCGCGCCCACCCGGAGGATCTCGCCCGCGAGGTCGGCCGACGCGATGCCGCCGCCGACCGTGAACGGGATGAAGAGCTGATCGGCCACGCGAGAGGCGAAGTCGAGCATGGTGCGCCGGCGCTCGTGGGAGGCGTTGATGTCGAGGAAGACGAGCTCGTCGGCGCCGTCGTCGTTGTACCGCCGGGCGAACTCGATGGCGTCGCCGACGTCCTTCGTGTCGACGAACCGGACGCTCTTCACGACCTTCCCGTCCCGGACGTCCAGGCACGGGATGATGCGCTTGGCGAGCATCACGCGCCTCGCGCGACGGCCATCGCCTCGCCCAGACCGAAGCGGCCGAGATAGAGCGCGCGGCCGACGATCACGCCCCGGATGCCTCGGTGCTTCAGGCGCACCAGGGCGGCGATGTCGTCGAGCGTGCCGATGCCGCCTGAGTAGATGACGTCGCCCCCGAACGCGCGCGCCATGGTCTCGGTCGACGCGAGGTCGACGCCCTGCAACGTCCCGTCGACGCTGACATTCGTGTAGATCACGGTCGGGACGCCGAGGATCGCCAGCTCCTGGGCGAGGTCGGCCGCCCGGACGTCGGTCGTCTTCGTCCAGCCCGAGGCCGCGACCATGCCGTTCCGCGCGTCGACCGCGACGGCCATCCCGTCGGCGTAGAGGTCGACGAGGCGCGCGATGAGATCGTGGTCGTGGATCGCGGCGGTGCCCACGACGATCCGCGAGACGCCGGCCTCGGCGAAGGCCTCGGCCGTGTCGAAGTCGCGGATGCCGCCGCCCGCCTGGATCTGCACGGTGAAGCGCTTGGTGATCGCGCGGACGTGGTCGAGGTTCGCGGGCGTGCCGGTCCGCGCTCCGTCAAGATCGACGACGTGCAGCCACTCCGCCCCGTCGGTGACGAGACGCTTCGCCGCCTCGAGCGGCGAGGGCGCCACCTCCTCGACGGTGGCGAAGTCGCCTTTCGTCATCCGAACGCAGCGCCCGCCGAGGATGTCGATCGCGGGATAGACGATCACGCGGCGTCGTCCGCGAACGCGCGGAGCAGCCGAAGCCCATTGGCGCCGGACTTCTCCGGGTGGAACTGCACACCGAGGAGCCGCTCGCTCCCGACGACGGCCAGGCGCGGGCCACCGTACTCGACGGTGCCGAGCACGACGTCGTCATCGGTCTCGGGGACGTAGCTGTGGACGAAGTAGAAGTAGTCGCCGTCGTCCACGTCGCGCAGCCACGGATGGGTACCGTGCCGCTGGACGCTGTTCCAGCCGATCTGCGGCACCCGTGGGACGCCCGTCAGCTTCGCGACCGAGCCGCAGTAGAAGCCGAGGCCGGGCTCCCCGCGATCCTCCTCGCTGCCCTCGAACAGCAGCTGCATGCCGACGCAGATGCCCAGGATCGGCACGCCGCGTCCGCGCGCCGCCCGGAGCGCGGGCGCGAAGCCGAGTCGATGGAACTCGCGGCTGCAGTGGCCGAAGTTCCCGACCCCCGGGAGGACGAGGGCCCTCGCCTCAGCCAGCTCGTCCGGGTCGCGGACGAGCTCGGCCTCCGCGCCGACCGCGGCGAACGCCTTCCGCACGCTCGCGAGATTCCCCACCCCATAGTCGACGATCGCGATCATCCGACCATGCTAGAGGCGGTCTTCGGTCGCGGTCACTCGCGATCGCGAACGGCTCAGCGGTGCTCGAGCGCCTCCACAAGGCGAGTGACCGCGCCGGTGAGCCGGTAGCGTTCGGCGCTCGCGCGCAGCGCGTCCGGATCCTTCGGGATCCGCGGCAGCGCGCCGTCTCCGCCGCGCACCGTGGTGTCGACGGCCGGCGCCACGACGCGCCGAGCGGCCGCGAGATAGTCCTCGGCGGCGCGCAGCTTCTGACGCACGTTCGGGCTGAGATCCGGCGCGGCCAGGGCCGCGTCGAGGGAGCCGAAGCGGCGGAGGACGTCGCTCGCGGTCTTCGCGCCGATCCCCGCGACGCCGGGCAGGCCATCGGACGGATCGCCGCGCAACAGCGCGTAGTCGAGGTACCGGTCGCCCGGGATCCCGTACTTCGCGCTGATCCAGCGCTCGTCCACATGGGTGAGCTCGCTAACGCCGCGCAGCGTGTACAGCACGGTCACGTGGCCGTCACGCACGATCGCGAAGAGGTCGCGGTCGCCCGTCACCACCTCGATCGGACCGCTTTCACGTGCGGCGATCGTCGCGATGACGTCCTCGGCCTCGTAGCCTTCGGCCTCGGCGTACGAGAGGCCGATCGCGTCGAAGATCTCGAGCAGGATCGGGAACTGCAGTCCGACCTCGTCCGGCTCGTCGTCGGGGCCGGCGAGGCGATGCGTCTTATAGGAGGGCAGCGCCTCGACCCGGAACGCCGGGCGCCAATCGTTGTCGAGCGCGACGATGAGCCGGTCGGGCCGGCGGTCGGGGATGAGCCGGCTCAGGAAGTTGAGGAAGCCGAGCGCGGCATGGACCTTCGTCCCGTCCGGCGCGAGCAGCTCCGGGATCGCGTGGTACGCGCGGTAGAGGAGGCTCGCCGCGTCGATGAGCATCAGTCCCGGCACGAGCTGGATGCTATGGCTTCGCTGGGCAATGTGCTACCGTGTGCTACATGAGACGGGAGCGGGTCGGCATCCGCGAGCTCCGGCAGAACCTGAGCGTCCACCTGAAGAAGGTCATCGCAGGCAGGACGCTCGAGGTCACAGAGCGCGGCCGATCCGTCGCCGTGCTGGCTCCGCTGCCCCGACCGACCGCTCTCGATCGGCTGATCGCGTCTGGACGGGTCTCGGCCGCGAAGGGCCGACTCGAGGACCTGCCGCCGCCGCTGAAGATCAAGCTCGAGCGACCGTTGAGCGAGATCGTCGACGCCCAGCGCGAAGACATCATCGACCGTCCGTGATGGAGCGGGGGGTCTACGTGGACTCTTCCGCGCTCGTGAAGCTGATCGTCGAAGAACCCGAGTCGCGGGCGCTTGGCCGCTGGCTGTCGGCGTGGCCGCAACGGCTCGCGAGCGCGATCGCGCGGGTCGAACTCATGCGCGCGGTCCTCGCGGCCACCGACGAGGCGCGCTCACTGGCCGAGGCCGTGCTCGACAAGTTGAACCTGATCGCGGTCGACGACGACGTGCTGTTCCGTGCCGCGCGCGTCCAGCCGCCGGGGTTACGGACGATCGACGCGATCCACTTGGCGAGTGCGCTCTCCGTCGAGGGTGTTGGCGCGTTCGTGACCTACGACCTGATGCTGGCGGACGCCGCTCGCGGCGTTGGGTTCGAGGTGTATTCGCCAGCCGCCGGCTGAGGCTCGTCCTATGACTTCAGCTCCGTCGCGAGCTCCTTCGCGAAGCGCAGGTCGGTGGCCTTCGTGACCGCTTCGTCGGGCGTGAGTTTCAGCAGACCGACGGCGTTCAGCAGCTTCGCGTGGAACCGCATGCTCTCGGCAACGTCGTACTTGCGCCACTCATAGGGCACCATGTTCGACGCGCCCCGAACGAGCTCGAGGTTCTTCGCCCCGCCGAAGAGCCCCTTATCCGTCGCGATCTTCGCCGCGTCGGCGCGGTCTTTCGGGAGACCGTCGGCGGCGCGGTAGATCGCGCGGAGGGCCCGTTTTGCGGCGACCGGGTTCGTTCGGAGCCAATCGGTGGTCGTGGTGAGGATGCAACAGTCCTGCTGCGACCACGGCGCCTCCATCGCTTGGTCGAGCACGACGTGGCCCTTGTTTGCGGGGTTCGTCTTGAACGCGAAGGTTCCGACCTGGGCGAGGAAGAGCAGGTCCGACTTCCCGTCGAGGAACAGCTTGGTGAGGTCGGCGTCAGGTTGGACGACGAAGTTCACCTCGCTCGGATCCACTCCGGCGTTCTTGAGCCCCATGGCCATGAGTGTGTAGCCGAGGTTGTCGACCGTCTTCACGTTCACGACGACCGTGTGGCCACGAAGATCTTTCAGTGTCGCGACGCTCTGCGGCGCCCACAGCTCAGCGCACCCGGTGTGGAGTCCGCCGAGGCCGACCAACTGCTTCCCACCCTCGACCGCCGGGGCCAGATTGAACGGGAATGTCGTGCCGAGGTCCGCCTTGCCGCCAGTCAGCAAAGGGATGCTGGCGCCGTCCGAGAACTGGATGTCGGTGAAGCCTTCCTCCTGCAAGTACCGCTCGGAGATCATGAGCGGCGCGTCGCACCCGATGAAGGCCAGCCTGATCGTCTTCGTCTCCGGCGGCGGCAGCGTCGGCGTCGGCGTGGCTGCGATCGTCGGCGACGGCGCGCTCACCGCGGCGGGTGCGCAGGCGGCGAGCAGATCGCTGATGGCGACCGCCCCGACCACACCGAATCCGCGCTTGATCAATTCGCGTCGTCCGACCATCACAACATCTCCACTTTGCTTCCGAGTCAGATGGGCCACGGCGCGTCGCGGCGTCGCCTGCGCCGCTGCCCGATTGTAGAAGGCTCGCCGCGTCGCGGCACGTTTCCACGGGCCGCGACATAGCCGCGATCGGGCGGCTCGAGGATATACGCCAGCGCTGAAGTTGCCGCTCAAGAGGCCCTTGAGTCGGGTCCTTCAGGAGCAGCGGGCTGACCTCGTAAAGCCACGTCGTCGGCGCCAGTGGACTTCCGGATCGCGATACCGGCTTCCGCCGGCACTACCGCGTCTTGGTCCCCCGCGGAGTCGCGCCCCTCGTGAGCTGCTGTGTGCCACCAGGTTGCGGAGGCGGCGGCGTGAAGGGCTTCGGAGGGACTCGCGGTGGTGGGTGCTGTGGGTGCTGGGTCGAGGAGCCTGCCATGTCGATCCGCCTACTTCAGATTCTGGCCAACGCGACGACGACAGCGGTGCCGACCACGAGATCATCCCATCGACCGCCCAGCGGAGAAAGAGCTCTTTCGCTTGCAGCGAATCCACATTCTCCCCGTAGGCTTCGCAGTCCGGAAGCCGTGATGCCCAAGTTGTCGCGTTGCCCGAACAGGAGCGCGGTCAACGCCGCCGTGAGCGCAATGAGTGGCGAGACCTTGGCATCGAGATCGCTCGCGGTTTGAAGCTGCGCGCCGATCAGGCGACGGCCTTCCTCCCACACGAAGTCGATCCCATCTGATCGGTCTTTCCCGTTGCCTTCGTCCGCACCGAGGATCCGCCTCATGACGTACCTCATCTCGGCTCCGCCTTGCTACGCCCCGATCCGACCCTTGCTCGACGGCACCCGACCGGCGCGGCGCGGATCCGTGCGCGAGGCGGCGTCGATCACCCGACCGAGCCCTTTGGCCGCGGCCTCCAACAGATGGTGAGCGTTGCCGCCGCGCAGCTGTGTCAGGTGGAGCGTGAAGCGTCCGGTCTGCGCGAACGACTCCAGCAGGTGCGGCATGAGCGTCGTGTCGAAGCTTCCGACGATGCGCTGCTTCGGCTTGAGGTCGTAGGCGAACGCCGGACGGCCGCCGAGGTCGACCGCGACATTCACGAGGCATTCGTCCATCGGCACGGTGAGCGACGCGAAGCGCACGATCCCCTTGCGCTCGCCGAGCGCCTGATCGAGGGCGCGACCCAGGACGAGCCCGAGGTCCTCGACGGTGTGGTGTTGGTCCACCTCGAGGTCGCCGGACGCCTTGACGGTCAGGTCCATGAGCCCATGGACGGCCATGAGCTCGAGCATGTGGTCGAGGAACGGGAGTCCCGTCGTCACGCGCGCGATGCCGCTGCCGCCGAGCGCGAGCTTCACCTGGACGTCGGTCTCCTTCGTCCTGCGCCGCTGCGCGGCGGTCCGCGCGCGGGCGGGACTCACGCCCGCGCCGCCTTCGCTCCGAAGACGGCTTCGATCGCGTGGATGACGCGGTCGTTCTCGCCCGGCGTGCCGACGGACACCCGGAGGCAACCCGCGCAGGCCGGCCAGGTCGAGATGTCGCGGATGAGCACGTTCTGCTCCAGGAACCGGGCGTGCGTCCCGGCGGTGTCGCCGTCCTTCACCCGGAAGAGGATGAAGTTCGTGACCGACGGGAACGTTTCGATCTCGCTCACCCGCCGCAGCGCCTCGTAGAGCCGGGCGCGCTCGGTCGCGCACTGAGCGATCCGCCTGGCGACGTCGTCATCACGGATCGCGAGCTTCGCGCCGACCGCGTGCGTGAGCGCGCTCACGTTGTACGGGAGCTGGACCGCGCGGAAGAGGTCGGCGATCCGCGGATCGACAACGAGCACCCCGAGCCGGAGGCCCGCCGCCGCGCGCACCTTAGAGAACGTCTTGCTCACCACGATGTTCGGGTGCCCGTCGAGCTTTGGCAGGATCGTGTTCCCCGCGAAATCGCTGTACGCCTCGTCGACGAGCACGAGCGTCTCCGGGAACGCCTCCGCGACCGCAAGGATGACCGAGTCGTCGATGAGGTTGCCGGTGGGGTTGTTCGGCGTCGTGAAGCACACGATGTGCGGTCGCGTCCGCTCCGCCGCGGCGAGCGCGCGCTCACGGGTCACGTCGTACGGGAGGCCGATCGGCTCGTCGGCGACCGTCCCGCCGGCGATCTGGGTCAGCCGGCTGTGCATCGAATAGGTCGGCTGGAAGAGCAGCGTCGTGCGACCGTGACCACCGAACACGAGGAAGGTGTTCAGTAGGACCTCGTTGCTGCCGTTGCCGAAGATGAGCTGCTCGGGTGAGACGCCGAAGCGCGTCGCGAGGGCCGAGCGCAGCTCCGCGGCGCCGAGGGCCGCGGGGTAGCGGTTCAGGAGGACGTCGTCGAGCTCCAGAGCCGAGAGGTACGCGCTCGCGGGATTCGGCTCCGCCCACTCGTTCGCGTTGACCCGGACCTCGGCCTCCATCTGCTGGGTGCGGTAAGCCTGGAAGGTCTCGAGATCCGCGCGCGGGCGCGGCAGCCTGGTCATCCGCGCAGCTCCATGGATGCGGCGTGGAACTCCATACCCTCATAGCGTGCCACGGCCGCGCCCGCTCGCGCCGCGGCTCGCACGTTGCCGGTGGCCTGGACGCGGGTGGTCCAGCGCACGAAGTCGTCCACCCGGAGCGGCGACGACCAGCGGGCCGAGCCGCCCGTAGGCAGACAGTGGTTCGATCCGGCCACGTAGTCGCCGAACGCGACCGCGGTCCGCGTCCCGACG
>DASWCU010000073.1:0-5461 GCA_036389935.1 Candidatus Limnocylindria bacterium | reverse complement strand
CGGTCGCCTCCGCGATGACCGAGCGCGCGGCCTCGGCGGGGGTGGCGCCCGCGGCGAGCCGGTCGATGGCGGTCTTCGCGGTGAGGCAGCGCATCGCGAGCTCGCCGAACCCGGTGCACGCCGCGCCGCCATAGCGCGAATCGCAGTAGTTCCCGGCGCCGATGATCGGCGAGTCGCCGACGCGGCCCGGGTACTTGTACGCCCAGCCGCTCGTGGAGACCGCCGAGGCGATGTTGCCGCGGGCATCGACCGCGACGAAGTTCACGGTGCCGCGCTCCTCCTGCACGGTGGCCCAGACGACCGGGGCGAGCGCGGCGACGCGCGCGACCGAGGCGGGCGTCTGGTCCGCAAGCCGCAATCGCTCGACCCAGAGCTCTCGCGTCGCATCGGTGAGGAGCTCGGCCGGCTCGGCTCCGATCTCGCGCGCGAAACGCGCCGCACCGTCGCCGGCGAGCATGACGTGAGGCAGCTTGGTCATCACCGCGCGCGCGATGGAGATCGGATGGACATAGCCGGCGAGCGCCGCGACCGCGCCGGCGGTCCGGGTGGTGCCGTCCATGATCGAGGCGTCGAGCTCGACCTCGCCCAGGACAGTGGGCTTGCCGGCGAGGCCGACGCTGCGATCTTCGGGATCCGCTTCGACGATCCGGGCGCAGGCCTCCACGGCATCGAGCGCGCTGCCGCCGCGCGCGAGGATGCGCACGCCCTCCGGTAGCGCTGCGCTCCCGTTGCCCGAGGCGACGATCGTCGGGCGCACTTTCCCGGGAGACACGCCGGTACCCTAGTGCGTCGCGCGACGGGCGTGCCGTCGGACGCTTGACTGGGCGAGAGCGCATGCGCAGGCTGATGCATGGTGGTACCGGAAACCCGTTACGCGCGCCTGGGCGACGAGCACATCGCCTATCAGACGGTGGGCGATGGGCCGCGCGACATCGTGTTCATGTCCGCCTGGTTCAGTCATGTCGACGGCCGCTGGGAGCAGCCGCGCTTCGCGGCGATGCTCGAACGGCTCGCGTCGATGGGCCGACTGATCGTCTTCGACAAGCGCGGCTCGGGCGCGTCGGATCCGCTCGCGAATCCGCAGCCGACCTGGGAGGATTGGGCCGACGACATCACCGCGGTGATGGACGCCGCCGGCTCCGAGCGCGCGACGCTCATCGGGGTCAGCGACAGCGGTCCGCTCGCGATGCTGTTCGCGGCGACGCAGCCGGCACGCACCTCCAACCTCGTGCTCGTCAACACCGGAGCGCGCCTCGTGCGTGGGCCGGACTACCCGTGGGGCCTAAGCCAGAACGAGGTCGCGGACTTTCTCCGGCGCACGCGCGACACCTGGGGTACCGGCGGAGTCGTGGACGTGTTCAGCCCGTCAGCGGCCGGCGATCCCGCGTACCGGCAGTGGTGGGCCCGGTATCAACGCATGAGCGCGAGCCCGGGCCGCAGCACCGCGATGGCGAGCCTGCTCTTCGACATCGACGTCCGCCGGATCCTCTCGACGATCCACGTCCCGACGCTCGTCATCCACCGGAAGGACTTCCGCTTCTTCCCGGTCGAGCTCGGACGCTATCTCGCCGAGCACATCGCCGGCGCGAAATTCGTCGAGGTGCCCGGAGCCGACGGGTTCGTCTACCTCGGCGACCTGGCGGCGATCCTCGATCCGATCGAGGAGTTCGTGACCGGGACGGTGCGCGAGCCCGAGGTCGATCGGGTGCTCGCGACGGTCCTGCTCACGGATGTGGTCGGGTCGACCGACCTCGCCGTGAAGCTCGGCGACCGGCGCTGGCGCGAGGTGCTCGACCGTCACGACGACGTCGTGCGCCGCGAGCTCAAGCAGTTCCGCGGCCGGCTCCACCGCGCGACGGGTGACGGCGTGCTCGCGACGTTCGACGGGCCGGCGCGCGGGATCCGCTGCGCCCAGGCGCTCCGCGACATGCTTCGCGACGTCGCGGGCGTGCACATCCGCTCGGGCCTGCACGCGGGCGAGATCGAGCTGCGGGGCGATGAGATCGGCGGGATCGCGGTCCATATCGCGGCACGCATCAGCTCAGAGGCCGGCGCGGACGAGATCCTCTGCTCGAGCACCGTGAGGGACCTCGTCACCGGCTCCGATCTCGCGTTCGCCGACCGCGGTCGGAAGCAGCTCAAGGGCGTGCCGCAGGACTGGCAGATCTACGCCGTCGAGTGACGGCGGCCGCGCTCAGGCGGCGCCGACCGCACGCGCCTTGGCGTCCTCCTCCGCGAGCTTCCGGCGCAGCACCTTCCCGATGAGGGACTTCGGGAGCACATCCCGGAACTCGATGTGCCGCGGCACCTTGAATTGGGCGAGCTCGTTCCGGCAGAACGCCATGAGCTCCTCCGCGGTGGCGGTCTGCCCCGGCTTGAGGACGACGAAGGCCTTCACCTCCTCGCCCTTGAGCGGATGCGGCACCCCGACGGCCGCGCTCTCGAGGACCGCGGGATGGCGCGCGAGCACCTCCTCGACCTCGCGGGGATACACGTTGAACCCCGAGACGATGATCATCTCCTTCTTGCGGTCGACGATCGCGAGGTAGCCCTCGGGATCCATCGTCGCGATGTCGCCGGTGTGCAGCCAGCCATCACGCAGCGCCTCCGCGGTCTCCTCCGGTCGCTGGTAGTAGCCGTCCATGAGCTGGGGGCCACGTACGAGGAGCTCCCCCGCCTCGCCCGGCGCGCAGTCGCGATCACCGGTCTCGAGGTCGACGATGCGGACTTCGGTGTCCGGGACCGGCAGGCCGACCGTGCCGATGCGGTTGCCCGTCTCCGACCGCACCGGGTTCACGTGCGTCACCGGAGCGGCCTCGGTGAGCCCGTAGCCCTCGACGAGGTTCCCGCCCGTGAGCTCCTTGAACTTCCGGGCCGTCTCGACCATGAGCGGTGCGGAGCCGGAGATGCACGCCTCGATCGACCGGAGGTCGTACTTCGTCGCGAGCGGCGAGTTCACGATCGCGTTGTAGATCCGCGGCGCGCCGTGGAACAGCTTCGGCCGGAAGCGCTGGGTGTCGGCGAGCACCCGCTCGAGATCGAACTGGGGCTCGAGGATGAGCGCCGCGCCGGACTGCACGCCCATGTTCATGACCGCCGTGAGGCCATAGACGTGGAACAGGGGCATGACCGCCATCATCGTGTCCCGGCCCTCGCGCATGTCGCCGAACCAGGCGCGGCACTGGAGCACGTTCGCGAGGAGCGCGCGGTGCGAGAGCATCGCGCCCTTCGAGGTACCGGTGGTGCCGCCGGTGTACTGGAGGACGGCGAGGTCCGCGGGACGCACGTCCGCGGGCGCGTCGTCCCCACCGCGGCCGAGCACGTCCCGGAACGCGACCGCACCGGGGTCGCCCGCGAAGGCGACGCGATGGCCCTCCTTGCGCTCCTTCGCGACCGTGAACAGCGTGCGTAGGACGAAGGGCATCTCCTCCTTGATGTTGGTCACGATCACGTTCCGCACGAGCGTGCCCTCGCGCGCGCTCTTCACGACCGGGTAGAGCCGCGAGAGGACGACGACCGTCTCCGTGCCCGAATCGGCGAGCTGGTAGCGGAGCTCGGCCGCCGTGTACAGCGGGTTGCAGGGCACCGCGACCGCGCCGATCCGGAGCGCGCCGAAGAACGCGATGAGGAACTGCGGGCAGTTCGGAAGCACGATCGCGACGCGGTCGCCCTTCGTGACGCCGAGCGAGCGCAGGCCGGCGGCGAAGCGCCGCGCGTCGCGGTGGAGCGACGCGTAGCTGCGCTTGGCGCCGAAGAAGATGGTCGCGGTCGCGTCCGGGTAGCTCTCGGCCGCGTCGTCCAGGAGCGCGTGGAGCGGCACCTCCGGGTACTCGAGCGATCCGGGGACGCCGGGGTCGTAGTGCGCGGTCCACGGATGCCGCACGCTCGCCGGCTTGGCCCGCACCGCGATCCGCTTCGCCATCGTGCCCTCCCTAGGCCTTCAGCAGGTCCTCGGCGATGATCATGCGCTGCACCTCGCTCGTTCCCTCGTAGATCCGCAGGATGCGCGCGTCACGGTACGCCCGCTCGACGGGCGAGCCCTTCATGTACCCCATGCCCCCGAGGACCTGGAGGGCGCGATCCGCGACCCGCCCGGCCATCTCGGAGGCGAACACCTTGACCATCGCGGCCTCTCGCGAGACACGCCGTCCCCGGTCGAGCTTCGCCGCCGCGTCGTACACCATGAGCCGGGCGGCATGGATCTCGACCGCGGAGTCGGCGAGCATCCATTGGACGGCCTGGTTCGCCGCGATCGGCTTCCCGAACTGCACGCGTCGCTTCGCGTGCGCGGTCGCGAGCTCGAGCAGATGCTGGCTGGAGCCGACGGCGCCCGCGGCGAGCGAGACCCGACCGATGTCGAGCGCCCCGAGGGCCGTACGAAAGCCGCTTCCGATGGTCCCGCCGAGCACGTTGTCGTCGGGGACCTCGCAATCCTCGAACACGAGCTCGGCGGTGTAGCTGCCACGCAAGCCCATCTTCTCGTCGACCCTCCCGACGCGGAAGCCGGTGAAGCCCTTCTCGACGATGAACGCGGTGATCCCGCGCGCCCCGAGCGACCGGTCGTTCGCCGCATAGACCACCACGACGTCGGCGATCGGCCCGTTCGTCACCCAGATCTTCGTGCCATTGAGGAGCCAGCGGTCGCCGTCCTTGCGCGCGGTCGTCTGGATCGAGGCCGCGTCGGAGCCGCTCGAGGGCTCGGTGAGCGAGAACGCCGCGATCTTGCGGCCGGCGGTCAGATCCGGGAGATAGCGACGCTTCTGATCATCGGTGCCACCAAGGAAGATCGACATCGAGCCGATCGAGGTGTGGGCGCCGATGAGGTTCGAGAACGCCGCCGACGTGCGGCCGAACTCCTCGAGCGCGACGCAGTAGCCGAGGTCGCCCGCGGCGGCTCCGCCGTACTCCTCGGGGAACGGAAGACCGAAGAAGCCGAGCTTCGCCATCTCGGCGAGGACGTCCTCGGGGATCCGGTCCTCGTCCTCGACCTGCTGCTCGATGGGCTGCAGCCGCTCGACGACGAAGTCGCGCACCGTCTTGCGGAGCAGCTCGATCTCGTCGGGCAGCTGCCAGTCCACTTGTTGCGGCCTACCGGCCGCGACTCCTCTCGCTAGCCGTGGACGTTCCCGGTCGAAGACCAGACGTGAACATCACGCTCGAAGACTAGGCCTCGGCAACGTGGATCGCGGCGATCCCGAGCGCCAGTCGTTCGTACGTCACCCGAGTGAAACCGGCGTCCCGCAAGAGGGCCGTGAGACGGTCCGGATCGGGGAACGGGCGCAGCGACCGGGGCAGGTACCGATACGCCGCCGCGTCCCCCCCGAGCAGCACCGCGATCGCCGGCGCCAGACGCTCGAAATAGAAGGAGTAGAGCGCGGCGAACGCCCGGCCCGGCGGGTGGGAAAGCTCGAGGACCACCGCCCGGCCGGCGGGCTTCAAGACCCGGCGGAGCTCGGCGAAC
>DASWCU010000072.1:0-4964 GCA_036389935.1 Candidatus Limnocylindria bacterium | reverse complement strand
GCGAGAACGGCGGCACGGCCGCTTCCGCTCGGCCGCCTGGCGCTAAGAGTCTCCCAAGTTCGGCGCGGGCCGTGAGATCACGCGGGCTCAGCGCGCGGATCCCCGCATCGCGGTGACCGTTCGCGCCATCGGAGCGCGAGTTCTTAGCCGGTTTTCATCCATCGAGACGATCGCTGTGGTCTGCTCGTCGGGCGTCGAACGGACCTCGTCCGCGGCGTGACCCACGCAGGAGGTTCGCTCGTGACCCGCCGACAGCTCGCTTTCATCGAACGTCCACGCACTCGCGTCCCGCTCATCCGCATCCCGGCGGCGCTGCTCACCGCCGCCGCGTTGCTCTCGGCCTGCGGTGCGGCCGCCGGCGACACCGCCCTCGCGTCGCCGGCCTCGGCGACGACCGCTCCGGCGAGCGCCTCCGCGGACGCGACGCCGTCAACGGCCCCGGCGGCAGCGCAGACTGCCGCACCGGCCACCGGCGCGATCCGCTGGACGATCACGCAGAGCAGCTCCAAGGCGACGGTGCGCGTGCGCGAGCAGCTCGCGATCTTCCCCGCCCCGTCCGACGCCGTGCTCACGGCGACCGCTTCCGGTGCCTTCGTCCTGCTCGCCGACGGCACCTTCGACGCGAGCTCGAAGATCACGGTCGATCTCACCCGGCTGACGAGCGACAGCAGCCAGCGCGACGGGTTCGTCAAGATGTCGACCCTCCAGACGAGCACGTACCCAACGGCGACCTTCGTCCCGACGAAGGTGAGCGGGCTGACGCTGCCGCTGCCCACGTCCGGTGGATTCACCTTCACCGTCACGGGCAAGATGACGATCCACGGGACCACGAAAGAGGTCACGTTCGACGTGACCGCGAAGCGCGAGGGCACCACACTGACCGCGACCGCCACGGCGGTCCCCACCTGGAAGTTCGCGGACTTCGGCATGACCGCGCCGCGGGCACCGGCCGTGCTGTCGGTGGTCGACGAGATCAAGCTCGAGCTCGCGATCGTCGCGACCGAGACGAACTAGGAGGCTCCGATGCCGACCGGCCCGTTCGCCCTCACCCGCCGCGCGCTCCTCGCGCTCGCGGCCACGCCGATCGTCAGCGCCTGTTTCGGGCGCCAGGAGGCCGCCGCGCCGAGCGCGACCGGCGCCCGATCGACGGCCGCGGCGAGCCCCACGGCATCCGCGTCGACCGCCGCGAGCCAGGTCGCCGTGCCGTCGTGCGTCGTGCGACCCGAGCTGACCGAAGGCCCGTACTTCGTCGACGAGAAGCTCGACCGGTCCGACATCCGGGTCGACCCCAGCGACGGGACGACGAAGGATGGCGCCGTCCTCCGCCTGACGATGCGGGTCGCGCAGGTGAGCGGCAGCTCATGCACCGCGCTCGCGGGCGCGATCGTCGACCTCTGGCACTGCGACGCGCTCGGGATCTACTCCGACGTGAGCGACCCCGGGTTCAACACGAAGGGCAAGAAGTTCCTGCGCGGCTACCAGACCACCGACGCGAACGGCCGCGTCCAGTTCGTCACGGTCTACCCCGGTTGGTACCAGGGCCGCGCGGTCCACGTCCACTTCAAGATCCGCTCATCCGCGGCCGCCGGCGCGCGGTCGTTCACCTCGCAGCTCTTCTTCGACGACGCGCTCACCGATCGGGTCCACGCCCAGGCCCCGTACGCGTCGAAGGGCCAGGCCAGGCTGCGCAACAGCGGAGACGACATCTTTCGGAGCAGCAACGACAAGTTGACCCTGGCGGTGACCCAGGATGGCTCCGGCTACGCGTCGACCTTCGACATCGGTGTGCAGCTCGCGTGATGGCCGACGGTCCGCTCGACGTCGGCGCGCGGCTCGCGTAGTGGTGGACCAGCTGCCCGAGTTCCTCGCGGTCGCCATCCTCGTGATCGTGACGCCCGGCCAGGACACCGCCCTGACGATCCGCAACACGCTGTTCGGCGGCCGGCCCGGCGGCGTGGCCACCGCGATCGGCGTGAGCCTTGGTCAGCTCACCTGGGCGGTCGTGACCAGTGTCGGTGCGGCCGCGCTCCTGCGCGCGTCGGAGCCCGCGTTCCTGGCCCTGCGGCTGCTCGGCGCGGCGTACCTCATCTTCATCGGCGCGCAGGCGCTCATCGCCGCGGTTCGCAGATCCGGCCCTCCAGCGTCCCAGGCGAGCTCCGGCGGCGCTCGCCTGCGGCCCTCGGTCGCGCTGCGGCAGGGACTGCTGAGCAACCTCGGCAACCCGAAGATGGCGGCGTTCTTCCCGAGCGTGCTGCCCCAATTCGTCGTCGCCCCCGAGGGCGCGTTCTTCGCTCTGCTCGCGCTCGGCGCGCTCTTCTCGGCGATGACCCTCACCTGGCTGGTCGCGTACACGTTCGTGGTCGCGCGTGCGGGTGACTTCCTCCGGCGCGACCGGCCGCGGCGGGTCGTCGAGGGGATCATGGGCACGGTCCTGGTCGCCTTCGGTCTGCGGCTGGCGGCGAGCTCGACCTAGCTCGCGCCGCCGGCAGGCCGCGACGCTCAGCCGTATCGCTCGGTCCGGAGCCACTCGAGTCCTCCGTCGCGGAGGACACGCGCGATCACGAAGGTCCCGCCGCCGAGCTCGCGCTCGTGGAACAGCTTCACCCGGCTCGGCCGGAAGCGGTAGACGCGGAACGTGCGGAGCGTGTCCTCCATCGCGCCGAACCGTCGCCCGTAACGGCGTCCGGCGTCCGCGGCGGCGCGGCCGCGCAGCTCACGTGCCCGACCGAAGAGCTGGATCCCGCGATCCGCACCGCCCCAGGTCTGCGTCGAGTCGTACACGGCGATGGCGGCAGACGCGTTCGCCCGCACGTTCCGGGAATGGGCCGAGTCCGGCGCCGAGAGCCAAACGATCTCGAGCGCGTCGCTCGAGCTGAAGTACGCCGTGTTCACGTGCGGTCGCCCGGTCGGCGACACCGTCGCGATCGCACACAGCGTCGAGGCCCGCAACAGCCGGTGCGCGATCCGGTCGAGGCGTCGCGCCGAGACGCGTCGATCCGAGCGGACGACACGCACCGATCCCGCCATCGCGCCCAATGGTGGTGCCCCCGCGGTAACCGCGCACGGCGGCGAGATGCTCCGAGCTACGGGCGACGGTCCGCGCGGTAGATCGCGGCGCCCGCGGCGAACGCGGCGATCGCGAGCGCCCAGAGCGCGACCTCGTAGCCGCCCGACAGATCGAACGCGAGGCCGATGCTCACCGGGGCGGCCGACTGCACCACGGTGATGAACAGCGTCAGCACGCCGGAGATGCTGGCGAATCGCCGCGAGCCGTAGAGCCCCGCCACGATCGTCAGGCGAAGCAGCGTCTCGGCGCCGCGGCTCGCCCCGAAGAGCGCCACGAACAACACGACGCCGACGACCGAGGGGACGACCGCGAGCGAGACGAGCGCGAGCCCCATCACGACGAACACGCCGACCGACACAGCGCGCAACGGGATCAGGCGCTCGAGCGGCGCGAACACGATCCGGCCGACGAGCTGCATCACGCCGATCGATCCCGCGGCGCCCGCGGCGAACGCGAGGTCGAAGCCGCGCCCTGCGAGGTAGGGCACGAGATGCACGGGTAGGCCGATCGTGAGGCCCGAGAGGCAGAACGCGAGCACGAGCCACGGGAAGGACGGGTGCCGGAGGGCCTCGCGCAGCGAGGCGTGCTGCTCGGGCTGCGGCGGCACGGCCTCGGCCGCGAGCGTGCCGCCATCGGGCAGCAGGCCGAGGTCGGAGGGTCGGCGCCGCAGGAGCAGCGCGTGGGGCGCGATCGTCAGGACGCCCAGGATCACGGCGAGGCTGACGAGCGCGTTCCTCCAACCCTGCGTGGCGACGAGCCACGCCGCAAGCGGGATGAAGATCGTGCTGGCGAGCCCCGCCATGAGCGTGAGGACGGTGAGGGCCCGCGATCGCAGGCGGCGGAACCAGACCGCCACCGTCGCGAACGCGGGCCCGTACAGGACGGATGCCATCGTCACGCCGATGAGGATCCAGATCGCGTAGAAGGTCGCGAGGTCGCGCACCATCGACCACGCGACGACGAGGGCGACCGCCGCGCACGACCCGGCGGTCATGAGCGCGCGCGGGCCATGGTGGTCGAGCCATCGACCGATCGGGACCGCGGACACCCCCAGCACCAGGAGCGCGATCGAGAACGCGCCGGTCATCGCCGCGCGCGACCAGCCGAGCTCGGCCTCCATCGGCGCGACGAAGACCGTGAACGCGTAATAGAGGACGCCCCAGGAGGTCGTTTCGGTGACGCCGAGCACGAGGACGAGGATCCAGCCGTAGAACGGACGGCGTAGGACCGACCTGCGGTCGGGCGCCTTCAGCGCGTCAGCGATCGGCGGGTCCGGAAAGGCCGCCGGCCACCCCCGGGGCCGAGAAACCTGCCAGAGGGCCGATCCGCTCAGGCGTCACGACGAAAGCCCATGCGTCGAGTGACCATAGCCTCCAGCCGGGGAGCCTCGCGGCGCAAGCCTTGGGCGAGCCGGAGGAGGTCTTGGATGGCGACGTGGATTAGTCCGCCTTCACCCCGGCAGCTTCCAGATTCTTGAGCACGTCGGCGAACCGGAGGCCGGCGGGCACCGCGAGCGTGACTTCAACGCTCTTGTCGTCGGATCTGCGAGAGCCGGTGATCGCGTAGCCGCAGCTCGTGATCCCACGGATGGCCGCGAGCAACGCGTCGCGTCCATCGACATCCCGCAGCCAGACGCTCGCCACGCTCTGCCCGCTCTTCACCCACAGCCCTCCGGCCGGACCTGCCCGAATGGGTCACTGCCCCTGTACACCGCCCGGCCGAGCCGGTGGTGGACGGACCGATAGTAATACTCATGTGATGACAGGTAACGTGACGCCCGGGCCGGTCGTCGCTCGCTGTCCCCAAATCGCGGCACCGGCCGGGAGGTCACCGTGATCCGAGGCATCGCGCTCAGCACCCTGTTCTCGCTCGCGTTCATCGCGGTCTCGCTGGTCCT
>DASWCU010000071.1:0-21680 GCA_036389935.1 Candidatus Limnocylindria bacterium | reverse complement strand
GGTCGCCGACGCGGCGCGGCTCCTCGGGAACGTTCGGGTCCGCGAGCTCCAGGCTCGACTCCTGGACACCGACGACAGCATGCTCCAGGCGACCGTTCGCATCGCGCGCGATCGCGCGGTGGAGGCGATCTTCGCGGAGGTCGTCACGACGGCGACCGAGCTCGCCGGGGCCGCGGCCATCGTCCGGCCGGCCGATGGTGGGGTCGTGGCCGGCGACCTCGCACCTGAGCGTGCCGTGGCGATCGCGCGCGGGGCCATCCCGCCGGCGCTCGTGCAGGCCGCGCGGACCGTGGGCGATCCTGCCGCGACCGCCGCGGTGGTCTCCATCGGCGAGGGGCTGTGCCTCGTCGCAGTCGGGCTCCGGCGCGATCTCGACGAGGACGACGTCCAGCGTCTGGCCGCGCTGAGCGATGCCGCCGCGGCGGCGATCGCCCAGGTGACCGAGCGCGACCGCCTCGGTCAGCGGGTCGATGAGCTCGATGCGGCCGTGGCGGAGCAGGGCCGGCAGCTGAAGGAGCGCGACGATGCCGTCGCCTCCGCGGTGCATGAGCTCCGGACGCCGCTCACATCCGTCCAGGCGTACGGCCAGATCATGTCGAAGAACCTGCAGGCCGTGCAGCGACAGGTGGCGCAGCTCGATCGGCTCATCGACGACCTCCTCCACATGCAGCCCGGGACATCGCGGCTCCGGTCCCTGACCGACGTCGATCTGCTCCGCGAGGCGCGCGACGCGGCGAACCGCCTGCGGCTCGTCAGCCAGGCCGACGTCGAGGTCACCGACGATGGCAGCGGAGACTTCGCCGTGAACGGTGACCCCGGCCGCCTCGCTCAGGTGCTCGACAACCTGCTCGGGAACGCCGCGAAGTTCTCGCCACCCGGCGAGCCGATCAAC
Organism: Candidatus Limnocylindria bacterium; assembly: GCA_036389935.1. GTDB lineage: Bacteria > Chloroflexota > Limnocylindria > P2-11E > P2-11E > UBA4735. Next base: position 20,788 of record DASWCU010000071.1, on the reverse strand, counting down.
GTCGACCTCCGTCGCGCCGACGCCGAGGTCGTGCTCAGCGTCACCGACGCGGGCGCCGGGATCGCCGCGGCCGATCTGCCGCGGGTCTTCGACCGCTACTTCCGCGGCGCCGAGCAGCGCGAGAGCGTTTCGGGCGCCGGCATCGGTCTCGCCGTCTCGCGTGACATCGTCGCGGCGCACGGCGGGCGGATCTGGGCGACGAGCGCCGGACCCGGACACGGAAGCACGTTCTCGATGGCGCTCCCGGCCCTCGTCAAAGCCGAGGTGCGGTAGCCGGCCCCATCGCGGAGGCGGCGTCTCAGGTCGCAGCCTTCGTCACGAGTCGTGCGATCGACGCCACTCGTTGAGCACAAGCCGCGCACCGTGCAGCGTCTCCCCGCGCACTTGCCGGACGTACTCGATGCCTTCGGCGATGTCTGCCGCCCGCATCTGCTTGATGGGGTCGCGTTCGCCGTACACGACGAGCAGTCCATGGTGACCGGGCTGTCGCTCGGCGAGTGCAATGAAGTCGTCAGGGTTGCCGGTGACGACGATGAGCTGAGCGGCCTGCGCACGCTCCCAGACCGCGGCGTCAAGCCCACCCTTTTCCGGGGTCTCAGCGTGATGGCCCGCCTTGCGCAGGCGGGCCATCAGTTCATCGGAGGCTATGTCCTCATCGACGAGCAGCCGCATTGCCGACCTCGGGGGGATGGATCGTTGCGCTCGCCTGAGCGATCCGTCGCTCCTCGATCGTCTCGGCGTCGAGCAGCGTCCCGTTGGTCTCCACGTAGCGCCGCGCCTCGAGCACCGCGTCGACCGGCAAGTCAAACTGCTGCGCCGTCTCCTCTGCGCTCCAGTGGTTGCCGTTCATGTGGCCAACGAGCTGCGCGGCGCGCATCCGTCGGCCCTTGATCCAGAGCTGCCGCCGCCACGGGTGCGCTCGCTCGACCAGCCAGGTCCACCGGTCGTCGATGAGCGTGTCGTCCACAGCGGGTAGGACCGCCTCGCCGTAGCGGTCGGGAAGGGCGTCAGGATCGACGGCGATCACTTTCCGGCCCTGCCGCTTCTGGTCCAGCATCCAGATGAACGCCGCGAACGCCGCGGCCACCGCATCGCTGATGGCGCCGCGAAAGAAGCGATCCGCCGTCTGCTTGACGGTCGCGCCCAGCTGCTCGCTCACGTCGACATGCAGCCGCGGCCGCCGGCGCGGCGCGGATTCTCGTTCCATTGGCGCCATAATGGAGCCATTCTGGCGCCACGTCAAGACGCTTGTCTTGGCCGCGAGCCGGACTGGCGCTAGGCCCGCGTGCCCTTCGCGTGGAACTCCTCGTGGATCGCCCGGACGGCACGCTCGCGATCGGCCTCGGCCACGACGAGCGAGATGTTCAGCTCGCTCGAGCCCTGGGCGATCGCCATGACGTTGATCTTCGCGCGGCCGAGCGACCCGAAGAGCCGCGCGGCGACCCCCGGCGTGCCCCGCATCCCCTCGCCCACCGCGGCGACGATCGCGACCGGTGCGTCGATCGTGACCTTCTCGACGTCATGTCGTGCGAGCTCCTGCGAGAACATCCGCCGGAGTGCGGCCTCGAGCCGCGCGGTCGCCTCCTGCGCCACCACGAGGCAGATGCTGTTCTCGCTCGAGGCCTGGCTGATCATCAGGACGGAGATCCGTTCGACCGCGGTCGTGTCGAAGACGCGGGCCGCGAAGCCCGGCACCCCGCTCATCCCCGCGCCCTGGACGGTCACGAGCCCGAGCCCGCCGAGCGACGTGGTGGCCTTCACCACGGTGTCGTCGCGTGGAGCGGCCGCGGCGATGGTCGTGCCCGGATCCCCGGGCGCGAACGTGTTCACGATCCGCACCGGGATGCCCGCCTCGATCGCCGGCAGGACGGTGCGCGGGTGGATGACCTTCGCCCCGAAGTACGACAGCTCGGCGGCCTCGGCATAGCTGAGCTCGGCGAGGGGGCGCGCATCGGACACGATCCGCGGGTCCGCGCTCATCACGCCGCTCACGTCGGTGTAGATCCGGCACTCGCGGGCGCCGAGCGCCGCCGCGAGGATCGCCGCCGAGTAGTCCGAGCCGCCGCGGCCCAGGGTGGTGGTCACGCCCTCTGTGGTCGAGCCGATGAAGCCGGTGACCACCGGCACCGTCCCGTTGCGCAGGCGCGGGACGAGCTGGTGCTCGGCCTGGGCGCGGATCGCGGTGGCGATCGGGTTCGCGTGCCCGAAGGTCTCGTCGGTGATGACCAGGCCCTCGGTCGAGAGCGCTTCGGCGCGGGTGCCGCGCGCGGCGAGCACGGCGGCGACGATCGGCGCCGAGGCGTGCTCGCCGTAGGCGAGGATCGCATCGAGCGACCGCGCGGTGCATTCGCGCAGGAGCGCGACGCTCCGGAGGAGCGCGGCGGTCCGCTCGGTCAGCGCGTCGATCTCGCGGAGCGCGACCGCCCCGTCGACGCCGGCGAGCGCCTCGATGAGCTCTCCGTGGCGGCCTTCGAGCGCCTCGAGCGCGCGCTCGGCCCCGGCCGCGTCGCCGTGTGCCGCGAGGTCGGAGGCGGCGAGGAGCGCGTCCGTCGTGCCGGCGGTGGCCGATACGACGACGAGGCGCTCGCCACGCTCCGCGCCGACGATGCGCGCGAGCGCTTCGAGCGCCTCCGCCGTCGCGACGGAGGAGCCGCCGAACTTGAAGACCAGGGGTCCGCTCATCGGGCGCTCCGGGCGATCGCGATGACGTCCGCGAGGATCGCGGACGCGGTCGGCTCGCCGCCCGCACCGGGACCGCTCCAGGTGAGCGTCCCAGCGAGGTCGGATTCGAGCGCGATGACGTTCGTCGCGCCGGTGGCGCGGCCCTCGAGCGAGTCGGCTCCGACTTCCTCCGGGCCGACCCGACATTTCACGGCGCGATCGCCGAAGTCGGCGACCGCGAGGTAGCGGATCCGCGCCCCGCGCGCGCTCGCGGCGTCGGCGTCGGCGGAGGAGACAGTGCGGAGCGAGGCCCGGCGGACGCCCTCGGGCCGGAAGTGCCGGCCCTCGAGGAGGCTGACGAGGATCGACAGCTTGTACGCGGCATCGAAGCCGTCGATGTCGTTCGTCGGGTCGGGCTCGGCGAACCCGAGGCGCTGGGCCTCGGCGAGCGCGTCGTCGAACGTCCTGCCGTTCTCCATCTGCGCGCAGATGTACGTCGTCGTGCCGTTCAGGAGACCGCGCAGGACCCGCGGCCGCACGGCGCCGAGGTCGCGGATCCCGCGGATGACGGGGACCGCCCCGCCGACCGCGGCCTCGTACCGAAGCTCGCGCTTCTCCACCCGCGCGGCCTCGTGCAGCGGGTCCCATTCCTTCGCCAGCAGCTCCTTGTTCGCCGTGACGGCATGCTTGCCGCGCTCGAATGCGGCGAGGAGCAGGTCGTACGCCGGCCGGTGGCCGCCGATGACCTCGATCACGACCGCGACCTCGGGGTCGTCGAGCAGCGCGAACGTGTCGCCAGTTACGCCGACGCCTGCCGCGTCGCGCGCCTTGGATGTATCGCGGACCGCCGCGCCGACGAGCCGCACGGGACGGCCCGCGGCGGCGTCGATGCGCCGGCCCCGCTCGGCGAAGACGCGGGCCACGGCGCCGCCGACCGTGCCGAGACCGAGCAGCCCGACGCCGAGCGGCTTGGCGGTCACGACCCGGGTCCGGCCAGCGGTTGTCCCCAGACGACGATCGCGGAGACGCGCTCCTCGATCTCCACGAGCGAGTGCCGTGCGAAGAGCGCGCGCATGTCGTCGTCGAAGCGGGCCGTCCGGTCGCCGAGGCGGACCCGCGCGAGCGTGCTCGTGCTGTGCAGGTACTCGAGGCAGGCGTCGACGGTCCGGCGTACGGGCGCGGGCGCGGTCCGCGCCTCGCCCGCGCGGCGGAAGAAGCCGTGCGCCTCGAGGTCCGCGATCAGCTCGGGCCGCTCCTGGTGGTGCTCGATCTCGGAGTAGCGCTCGATGATCTTGACGAGCTCGTCGCGCCAGGGCGTCGGCTCGTTCTCCTGATCGACGATCGCGAGCACGGCGCCGACCGCGAGGGCCGCCGCGAAGCGCGGCATCACGCGGGCCGGGTCCATCCAGTGCAGGCTCGCGCCCGCGGTGATGAGGCCGTACGGCGGCTCGAGCGGCGCCTCCTCGGCCGTGGCGGCGATCCACCGGAGTCGTGGGTCGGCGCCGCCCGGCGACCGGCGCCCCTCATCGATCATCGGCCCCGACGGATCGACCGCGTCGACGCGCGCGGCGACGCGGACCATGCCGCGGGCCAGGGCGCCGTTCCCGGCACCCGCGTCGAGCACCGTCCGCGGTTCGACGAGCAGCCCTTCGAGCACCGCGAACGTCTCCGGCGGGTACGGCGCGCGATGGCGGTAGGCGCGCGCGACGTCGGCGTCGTCGAAGACCCTGCCGAGCGGGGCGAGCGTCATCGGACCGCCTCGGCGAGCAGGTCGAGCGCGACGCCGACGCTCGCGAGGCGGTTGCCGGCGCGGTCGAACGCGAACTGGGACTTTCGCACCGTTTGGCGCTTCGGGGCGTCGATCGCGACGTACACCAGGCCGACCGGCTTGCCCGGCGTCGCGCCGGTCGGACCGGCGATGCCGGTGATCCCGAGGCCGATCTTCGCGCCGAGCCGCTCGCGCGCGCCTCGCGCGAGGGCCCCTGCGACGACGCTCGAGACGGCGCCGTGGCTGTGGATGAGCTGCGGCGGCACGCCGGCGAGCGCCGTCTTCGCCTCGTCCGAATACACCTCCATGCCGCCGCGAAAGTAGTCGCTCGAGCCCGACGCTTCGGTGAGCACCGCGCCGAGCAGGCCGCCGGAGCACGACTCCGCGACCGCGACCGTCAACTTCTTCCGTCGCAGCGCGGTGTGGAGCGACAGCATCCGGGCCGCGAGGTCGGCGTAGGTCGGCGCGATCCGGCCTCTAGCGGGCACGGCCGCGGAGCTGGCGATCGCGGTCGCGCCCGAGCCGCCACGGCTCGGGAACGCCGCGGCCGGCGATCGCCGACGACGCGCTCCAGAGATAGGCGATGCCGGAGACGGCGGTCAGCGCGACCGCCGCCGCGAGCGTGGCGTACGCCGCGAGCGCGAGCGCGAGCGACGGGGCCGCGAGCAGGAGCAACAGGCCGGCCGTCGCGACGGTCTGCAGGACGGTCTTCGCCTTGCCCTGGAGGCTCGCCCCGATGCTGTAGCCGCGCGCCGCGGCGACGGCGCGCACGTTGGTGACGGCGAGCTCGCGGGCCACGATGAGGACCACGATCCAGGCCGGGACGAGCCCGCGCGCCTGCAGGGGGACGAGCGTCCCGATGACGAGGAGCTTGTCGGCCAGCGGATCGAGGAACGTGCCGAGGCGAGTGACCTGCCCGGTGCGACGCGCGAGCGGGCCATCGAGCGCGTCGGTCAGTGCCGCGGCGACGAAGATCGCGAGCGCGGCGGCCGCGCCGTCCTGATCCGGGGCGCCGAGCAGGATGACGATCGGCACGACCGCGAGCATCCGCGCGAAGACGAGGACGAGCGGCCCGTTCAGCCTCACTGGAACGCGAACGACCGCTCCACGACCTGTCCGGTCTCCCCCATCTTCCCGAGGTCCTGGCCGTTGTACACGAGGAAGGTCGCGCCCGCGTTGCCCGTCCGCACGATCACCTGCCGTCCGGTGAACGTGAGCACCTGGCCGGCCGGGAAGACCTTGTTCGTGTTCGGGGCCTGCGTGCCGTCGATGGTCGCGAGCAGCCACGCCTCCCCGCCCGTCACCCGGACCGTCACGATCGCGGCGTTATACGAGACCGCGACGGTCCGCGTCTCCTGGACCTCGCCTCCGGTCGCGGTCTTCGCGACGACGCGCACGGTCTGCTGACCGGCGGCGAAGTTCACCGTGACCGCGAATCGGAAGTCCGCTCCGACGGTCACCGGCGTGCCGTTCACCAGGACGCTTGCGACGGAGCGGTCGACTCGCCCGGACACCGTGACCGGCGCGTTCGTGTACGTGCCGCCGTTCGGGGGCTGCTCGAGGATCAGCTGCGGCGCCTGCTGTTGCTGCGGCTCCGTCGCGACCGTCGGACTGAACTGGATCGTCCGCGTCGCCTCGCCGACCTTGCCCGCCGCGTCGAGGACCTGGACCTCGATGTGGTTCGGTCCGGGCTTGAGCGGGACCGACGCGCTGAACGTCCCATCCGCGTTCGGCCGGATCTCGCCGATCGGGTCGAGACCCGGAGACACCCGGATCCGCACATGGCCGTCGGGGACCGTACGCCCGCGGACGACGTACTCCGCGCTCTGCGCGATCGCGTCCGTCGCCGGATCGGTGATCTCGATCCGCGGCGCCACCGCGAAGTTCGTGAACTGGTAATAGAGGTAGCCGACGAACAGCACGATCCCGGCGAGGACGGCGACCGGCAGGAAGACCGCCGGCGTGAAGATGAAGCTGCGCTTCACGAGCGGTCGCATCGGGCGGAACGTCCGCGGCGCCTCGGGGTTGCCGCGCTCGCCGGTGTACAGCGCGATCATCTCCTCCGCCCCGACGTTCAGGTACTCGGCGTAGTTGCGAAGGAAGCCCTTCGTGTACACGGTGCCGGGGAGCGACTGGTAGTCCCCGTCCTCGAGCGCGCGCAGGAACTTCTCCCGGATGCGGGTGTCCTCCGCCGCCTGCTCGAGCGTGATCCCCATCCGCTCCCGGTGCTGGCGGAGCGTGTCGCCGAGCCTGGCCATCAGCGCTCCTCGTCCGCGGCGACCGGTGCGGATGCCCCGTACACCTCGCGCATCTTGCCGGGGCCTTTCGTCGGACCGATGACGCCCTCCTGCTCCATGATGTCGATGAGCCGCCCGGCCCGGGCGAAGCCGATGGTCATCTTCCGCTGGAGCATCGAGACCGACGCCTGCTTCGCACGGCGCACGATCTCCACCGCCTCCTCGTAGCGCTCGTCCTCGATGTCTGAGTCGCCGCCGTCGTCACGCTGCCGCGCGCGCTCCTGGTCCTCGAGGATCTCGAGCTGGTAGTGCGGGTCGCGCTGATGTTTCCAGTGGCGCGTCACCGCGTCGATCTCGCGGTCGGAGACGAACACGCCCTGCGCCCGGACCGGCTTCGGCGCGTCCGGCGGCAGCCAGAGCATGTCGCCGCGGCCGAGCAGCTTCTCCGCGCCGGTCAGGTCGAGGATCGTGCGCGAGTCGATCGCGGAGGCCGTCCCGAACGCGATCCGGGCGGGGATGTTCGCCTTGATCAGCCCGGTGATGACGTCGACCGACGGCCGCTGGGTCGACACGACGAGGTGGATCCCCGTCGCCCGGGCGAGTTGGGCCAGCCGGGTGATGGCCTTCTCCACCTGGATCGGGGCGGTCAGCATCAGGTCCGCCAGCTCGTCGATGATCAGCACGATGTATGGAACGCGGTCGGGCCCGTTCCGCGACGCGTTGTAGCCGTCGATGTTCCGGGCGCTCGCCCGGGCGAACAGCCGGTACCGGCGGTCCATCTCCCCGACCGCCCAGTACAGGGCGTTCAGGATCTTGTCGTGGTCCGTGACGACCGGGACGACCAGATGCGGGATGTGGTTGAAGCCGGCCAGCTCGACCCGCTTGGGGTCCGCGAGCACCAGCCGGACCTCGTCCGGCGTGGTCCCCAGGAGCAGGCTGCAGATGATCGAGTTGATGCAGACGCTCTTCCCGGCGCCGGTCTGTCCGGCGATGAGGAGGTGCGGCAGCTTCCCGAGGTCCGCCACGATCGGCGAGCCCGCGACGTCCCGCCCGAGCGCCACGGTCAGCTTGCTCGTGGCGCCGCGGAACATGGCGGACTCGGCGACATCGCGGAGGGTGACCATCCCGATCGCGAGGTTCGGGATCTCGATGCCCACGACGCTCTTGCCCGGGATGGGCGCCTCGATCCGCAGGCTCCGGGCGGCGAGCGCGAGCGCGAGATCGTCCGACAGCGCCTCGATGCGCGACAGCTTCACCCCGGCCGCGGGCTTGAGCTCGTAGCGCGTGACGACGGGACCGACGCTCACCTCGACGACGTTCGCTGCGATGTTGAAGTGCGACAGCGTCTCCTCGATCACCCGGGTGTTCCGCAGGACCTCGCCCTTGCCCGAGCGCGCCGCCGATCCCTCCTCCAGGAGGTCGAGCGCGGGCAGCGACCACGGCGTGTCCGGCGGATCGGCGTGCAGCACGCCCTCGACCGCGACGATGGCCGAGGGGAGTCGGGCGAGCGCGCCGGCCGTCGGCTCGGTCGCGACGGCGGGCGCGACGGCACCGCCGGCGGCCGCCGGGCTGGGCTCGGCGACGAGCGGCAGGACCGGCTGCTCGACGATCGGCCTCGGTGCCGAGGGCCGAGGCGGCCGCTCGTCGGCGAGGTTGATCTTCACCGGCATGCGTGGCTCGTCGACCGGCGGCCGGCGCGGCGGCGTGTCGAAGCGATCGCCGCTCTGGCCGGGAAGCGTCGCGCCGGCGCCGAAGGCGAACTGCGGGCGGCGCGCGAGGCCCTGGCGGGCGAGATCGCTGAGCGTCTGGTTCGCCGCGACCACGGTACCGATGAGGATGAGCACGACGAGGACGACGATGCCGCCGACGCCCCCGAGCGCGCGGGTCGCGGTCCCGCCGACGATCGAGCCGAGGATCCCGCCGTTGCTCGCCGTGACGTGCAGCAGGCCCAGGAGCGCGAGCAGCACGATCAGGACGCCCGCCCCCGGCAGGAGGATCCGCCGGAGGAGCGCCGGCGACCAGACGATGGCCGCGGCCATGAACAGCGTCACCGGCACGAGCGCGGCGCCCCAGCCGAGCAGCGCCAGGAGCGATGTGCGCCACCAGTGCAGCACCGAGCCCTGGTCGGTGAGCAGCGCGATGATCGTGAGCACGCCGAGGAGCGCCACCGCGACGGCGCCGATCTCCGCGCGCAGCCGCGCCTGCAGCCGCGGGCCGCTTCGCCGGACGGGACGTGCGCTCGTCTTGCGGGCCATCAGACCTGCATGATCACGGGCAGCACCATCGGCCGACGCTTTGTCCGCTCGTACAGGAACGAGGCGAGGCTCTCGTGGATGGCGTCCTTGAGCGCCGACGCCTCCGCGAGGTGCGGCCCGGTCTGGGCTCGCCCGAGGCCCTCGATGACCTTCTGCTTCGCCTCCTCGAGGAGGTCGGCCGCATCCTGCTCGGGGACGAAGCCCTTCGTCACGATGTCCGGGCCCGCGACGACGGCTCCCGTCTGCTGCTCGATGGTGACGACCACGAGGAAGACGCCTTCGTTGCCGATCGACAGCCGGTCGCGCATCACCGATTGGCTGATGTCCCCCACCCCGAGGCCGTCGACGTACACCTGGCCCGACGCGACGTGCGCGCCGACGCGCGCGCCGCGCGAGTCGATCTCCACGACGTCGCCGTTCGTGATGACGAAGGCGTTCTCCGGTGCGACGCCGACGTCGATCGCCATGCGCGCGTGCCGCACGAGCATCCGGTATTCGCCGTGGATCGGGATGAAGAGACGCGGGCGCAGGATGTTCAGGAGCAGCTTCAGCTCCTCCTGGCTCGCATGACCCGAGACGTGTGGCCGGCTCGCGCCGTCGTAGATGACGTCGGCGCCGAGTTTGAACAGGTTGTCGACGGTGCGGCTCACGAGCTCCTCGTTGCCCGGGATCGGGTTCGCCGACATCACGACCGTGTCGCCGTCCTTCACGGCGACGTGGCGATGGTCGCCAAGCGCCATGCGCGACAGCGCGCTCGTGGGCTCGCCCTGGCTACCGGTCGTGATGATGCAGATCTCATGATCGGGCAGCTTCGAGAGCTCCGCCGGATGCACGATCGCGCCCTCCGGGTACTCGAGGTAGCCGAGGTCGCGCGCGGTCTTCGTGTAGTTCTCCATCGACCGCCCGACGATCGCGGTCCGGCGACCCCAGGCGTACGCGATCTCGACGATCTGCTTGATCCGCGAGATGTTCGACGCGAATGTCGTCGTGATCACGCGGCCGGGAGCGCGCGACATGATCGCGTCGAAGACCTCGCCGACATGTCGCTCGGACGGCGTGTAGCCCGGGACCTCGGCGCGGGTCGAGTCCGATAGCAGGAGGAGCACGCCCTTCGCGGCGATCGCCGCGAGCCGGGCGAAGTCGGTCTGGCGGCCGTCCACCGGGGTGTGGTCGAACTTCCAGTCGCCCGAATGGACGATCGTGCCGTGCGCGGTCTCGATCGTCACTCCGACCGCGTCGGGGATGCTGTGACACACGAAGTACGTGTCGCACCGGAACGGCCCGACATCGAATGGCCGTCCCGGTGCGATCTCGCGGAGCTGCGTGCGGTCGGCGAGCTTGTGCTCGCGGAGCTTCGTCCGGATGAGCCCGAGGGTGAGCTTCGTGGCATGGATCGGGGTATTTGGGAAGTCCCGCAGCACGTACGGCAGGGCCCCGATGTGGTCCTCGTGTCCGTGCGTGATCACGATCCCACGGACCTTGCGCGCGCGCTCGCGCACGTAGCGGATGTCGGGGATGACCAGATCGATGCCGAGCATCTCCTCATCCGGGAACATGAGCCCGGCGTCCACGAGGAGCATGTCGTCGCCCTGCTCGATGGCGAGCATGTTCTTGCCGATCTCGCCGACGCCGCCGAGCGGGATGACGCGGACTGTCGGCGCTTGACTCACAGGCGAGGCTGGGCTCCGCCCAGCCGAGCCGCAGGGCCCCCGATGGCGAAGCAGGCGAAGCCGGCGAAGCGATCAGGGTTAACCAAGGAGGGTCATCTGCTCCGGTGGCTTGGGCTTCTCGGGCTCTGTCGGCGGGGCCGGCCGCGGGGCGGTCTCCAGGAAGCGCGAGAGGGCCTGGAAGTCGGCCTCGAGGGCCTCACGGAGCGACGGCTGGTGCAATGCGGCGGCGGGATGGAAGACCGGGAAGATGACCAGGCCGTCCTTGCGCCGGGGCTTCCCGTGCACGCGGCTGATCGACTCGGACGGGAAGTACTTGTACATCGCGTGCCGGCCGAGCGTCACGATGACCCGCGGCCGCAGCACGGCGAGATGCCGCTCGAGCCAGACGTGGCACGCGGCGACCTCATCGGGCAGCGGGTCGCGGTTCTCGGGTGGCCGGTGCCGCACGACGTTCGTGATGAACACCTTCGTGCGGTCGAGCCCGATGCCCGCGAGGAGCTGGTCGAGGAGCTGGCCCGCCGCGCCGACGAACGGCCGGCCCTGGACGTCCTCGTTGTAGCCGGGGGCCTCGCCGAGGAAGAAGATGCCCGACTCCCCGCTGCCCTCGCCGGGCACGGCCTGCCTCGCGCTGCGGTGCAGCGGGCACGCGGTGCAGGCCCGGATCTCGGTCGCGACGTCGAGCAGCGGATCGGACAACGGGCTGATTATCGGGGCGCGGGCGCCCTGCGCGCGAGGTACAGCACGTCGGTGTACGGCCGGCGCGGCATCTCGACCACGTCCACGAGGAACCCGGCGCGCTCGAACATCCCGAGCGCCTCGTCGCGAGACGGGAAGTGGAGTTGGCGCGCGTCGCCCCGGGTGAACCCGAGCGACACGCTGACAAGCTCCTGTCCGTAGGTCAGCGCGTAGCGGGGGCTCGCCGCGCGCTCCTGCGCCTTCACGATGAGCGGCGCGTTCTCGGCGAGGGCCCCGGCGGCCTTGCGCAGCACCTCCTCCTGGTCGGCCGGCGAGAGCAGGTAAAGGACGTCCACGATCGTCACCGCGTCGCATCTCGGCGGGGCCTCGTGGACGATGTCGCCGACCTCGAAGCGCAGCTGTTCGCGGCCCTGGACGGTCCGTCGGGCGATCGCGATCTTGCGGTCGTCCAGGTCGATGCCGAGCACGCGCCGGGTCGCCGAGCCCTCGACGAGCAGGTTCGGGAACAGCCCGTGGCCGCAGCCGAGATCGACGATGAAGCCATGCCGCGGCACGAAGCCCTCGACGAACGCGAGGTCCGAGAGGAACGCCCGCCCGTGCACGAACAGCCGGGCCGCGAGCGGCGCCGAGCGATACCGGTGGACGGCCCGTTCCAGCGGCGCGGTCGCGGTCCCGCCCGGCATCAGGCGGCGCGCCAGCGGACGGTGTCGCCGAGCGCGCTGCGGAGCAGCGGATCGGTGAGCACCATGAGGTCGTCGTGGCGGCGCAGGACGAGCGTGTCGCCGGTGTCCACGAGCGCCTCGTCGGGGTACGCCGGATGCGCGGCGATCTCCCCGAGGCCGGGGTACGTGGCAAGGAGAGCGACGCCGGCCGCATCCGCGCGCCGAGGCAGCGCCGAGAGGTCGACGAACCAATCATTTCCCGGGAGGCCGCGATCGAACGGCCGTGCGGCGACGGTCGCGAATCCGAGGAGCCTCGCCTTCGCCGTCGCGGCGACGGGGGGCGGAGCGGCCCTGCGGAGCCACCGGACGCCGTGTTCCCGCGCGAGCGCGCCCACCACGCTGCTCGCCAGCGGCATGAGATGCGTGTGCCGGTGGGAGTCCCAGGCGAGCGGCTCGATGCCCCAACTCCGCGCCCGGGCGACCTGGGCCCGGACCTCGGCGGCGAGCTCGCCGGGCCTGATGCGACCGGTGAGCAGCCGCGCCGCGAACGCCGGCAGCCGGTGGAAGCGACCGTCGCTGTCGACGAGCGATCGGACGCGTGCCGGATCCGCCGCCGGGCGGCCACCGACGAGGTCGAGGTGCAGTCCGATCTCGAGGTCGCGCTCCGCGCGCCCTGCCGCCGCCGCCGCCTCGCCGGTCTCGAACGTGACGAGCAGCGAGGTCGAACGCACGACTCCTCGACGGTGGGAGTCGATGATGCCCGCCGTCACCCCCGGCGAGAGCCCGAGGTCGTCCGCGGTGACGACCAGCGCCGAGGTCACTCGTCGGGCTGCGGTTGGGCGTCGTACCGCCCCCGCAGCGAGTTCCAGCGGATGACGAACAGGTCCCGCAGCATGGTCGGCGTGTCGCGGAGGAAGTCGATGCTCGTGTGGCGGCGCTGGTGCAGCGCGAACGGGACCTCGGCGACGCGGTAGCCGCGCCGGCGCGCGATGAACAGGATCTCGGCGTCGAACGCGAATCCGTCGAGCGACGAGCGGCAGAACAGGTCCTTCGCCGCCTCGGCCGTGTACATCTTGCCCCCGCACTGCGTGTCCTGGACGTCGATCGGGACGATCCAGTGGACGAACAGCCGGTAGACCCAGCCCATGACGACCCGCCACCACGGGCGATCGACGACCGACCCAGGGACGTAGCGTGAGGCGACGGCGATGTCCGCGCCGTCGGCCAGTCCGGCCATGAGCGCGTCGACGGTCTCCACCGGGATCGTGAGGTCCGCGTCGAGGAACACGATCGGATCCCCGCTCGCCGCCGCCACGCCGGCGCGTACCGCCGCGCCCTTGCCGCGGTGGGCGAGCTCCAGGTAACGGAAGCGCAGATGGGCCCGCGGCAGCACCTCGACGCACTTGGCGTACGCCGTCGCGGTCCCGTCGGTCGAGCCGTCGTCAGCGACGATGATCTCGGCCGGCGCCCCGCGCGCGTGGAAGAACTCCGCGCATTGCGTGAGGCTCGCCGGCAACCGGCGAGCCTCGTTGTACGCGGGCAGGATCAGGCTCAGCAACTATGGCGAGCCACGGGCTGCACCGCTAATCCCTCGGCGGGCCGCCCCTGCGGAAGCCACCCCCACCGCCTGGACCGCGCCGGAAACCGCCGCGGTCGCCGTTGTCCCCGCGCTCGGCGAAGCGCGCGCGCTGGGCGCGCTGACGTTCGGAGAACTCGCTGCCCTCCTCGGTCACCGCGCGGATCGAGAGATTGACCCGGCCCTGCCGGTCCACCTCCGCGATCTTCACCTTCACGGTCTGGCCGATGCTGACGGCGTCCTCGATCCGCCCGATCCGCTCGGAGGAGATCTCGGAGACGCGGACGAGGCCCTCCTTGCCGGGGAGGTACTCCACGAAGGCGCCGATCGACATGATCCGCGTGACCTTGCCCTCGTAGACCTCGCCGACCTCGGGCTCCTTCGTGAGGCCCTCGATCATCGCCCGGGCCCGGTCGCGGCCCTCCGGCTTGGCGCCGGTGATACGGACGGTGCCGTCGTCCTCGACCTCGATGTTCGTGCCCGATTCGCTCTGGATCGCGCGGATCATCTTGCCGCCTGGGCCGATGATGTCGCGGATCTTGTCCGGGTGGATCTTGATCGTGTCGATCCGCGGCGCGTACTTGTTGAGCTCGCCCCGGGGCCGGTCGATGACCTGGCGCATCTCCTGGAGGATGTAGAGGCGCGCCTCGCGCGCCTGGTCGAGGGCCTCGCGCATGATCTCGAGCGTGATGCCCTTGACCTTGATGTCCATCTGTAGCGCGGTGACCCCGGCGTCCGAGCCGGTGACCTTGAAGTCCATGTCCCCGTAGTGGTCCTCGAGGCCCTGGATGTCGGTGAGCACGGTATGGCGGCCCTTCTCCAGGACGAGCCCCATCGCGATGCCCGCGATCATCGTCTTGACCGGAACCCCGGCGTCCATGAGCGCGAGCGTCGAGCCGCAGGTCGAGGCCATCGACGACGAGCCATTCGATTCGAGCGTCTCGCTGACGACGCGGATCGTGTACGGGAACTCCTCCTTGGTCGGGATGACCGGGAGGAGCGCGCGCTCGACGAGCGCGCCGTGGCCGATCTCACGACGCCCGGCGCCGCGCATCATCCGCACTTCCCCGACGGAGTACGGCGGGAAGTTGTAGTGGTGCATGTAGCGCTTCGTGTCGACGGGCGAGAGCGTGTCGATGATCTGCTCGTCGCCGCTCGGCCCGAGCGTGACGATCGACAGCACCTGGGTCTGCCCGCGACGGAAGAGCCCCGATCCATGGGTCCGGGGCAGCACGCCGACCTCGATCTCGAGCGGCCGGATGGTCTTCGTGTCGCGTCCGTCCGGGCGGAGGTTCTCTTCGACGACGGCCGTGCGGAACTCGTACTCGAGCACCCGGTCCCACTCGGCCGTGATCTCCTCGGGCGTGATCGTGCCGTCCTCGGTGACGAACCGCGTCATCGCTTCGTCGCGCAGCTCGTCGAGCCCGGCCTCGCGCTGCAGCTTGTCCGGGTTGCGGAGCTTCGCGCGCAGCCGCTGGGCGAAGAACTCGTGCACCGGGGCGAGCTTCTGCTCGTCGCGCGGCGCCGGGTTCCAGACGAGCTTCGGCTTGCCCGCCGCGCGGCGCAGCTCCTCCTGGGCGTCGCAGAGCTTCGCGATGCCGTCTTGAGCGAGCGCGAGCGCGCGCAGGAGCAAGTCTTCGGGGATCTGGTTCGCGCCGGCCTCGACCATCATGATCGAGTCGCGCGTCCCCGCGACGACGAGGTCCAGCTGGCTGTCCTCGAGCTGTTGGATCGTCGGATCGAGCACGAGTTGGCCGTCGATCGTGCCGACGCGGACGCAGCCGATCGGTCCCTCGAACGGCGCGTTCGAGATGGTGAGCGCGGCCGAGGCGGCGTTGACGGCCAGCGTGTCGTAGTCGTTCTCCTGGTCGCTCGACCAGGCCGACACGACGATCTGCACGTCGTTTCGGAAGCCCTTCGGCCAGAGCGGTCGGATCGGGCGGTCGACCAGGCGCGCGGTGAGGATCCCTTCCTCGGACGGCCGGCCCTCCCGGCGGGGGAACGAGCCCGGGATCTTGCCGGCCGCGTAGAGGCGCTCCTCGAAGTCGACGGTGAGCGGGAAGAAGTCGATGCCGGGCCGGGTGGTCTTCGCGACGGTCGCCGCGGCGAAGACGATCGTGTCGCCGAGGCGGCAGGTCACCGCCCCGCCCGCCTGGAGCGCGTACCTACCGGTCTCGAACGTGAAGGATTTGCCGCCGACGGTCGCCTGGGATCGGGTGACTGGCATGGATGTCTTCTGCTCGGGATGCCGCTTCCGTCACGTCCGGGCCCGGCTCGTGGCCGGTCCCCGACGGGCCCATGCAAAAGGACCCCTTCCGGGGTCCTCTGGCGCTAGGCCCTCGCGCTCACCGCCGCAAGCCGAGGCGCCCGATGATCTCTTGATAGCGCTCGGGGCTCTTGCGATGGAGGTACGCGAGCAACCGCCGCCGCTGGCCGACCATCATGAGGAGTCCCCGCCGGCTGTGGTTGTCGTGCTTCGCCGTGCGGAGATGCTCGGTCAGGTGCCTGATCCGCTCGGTGAGGAGTGCGATCTGGACCTCCGGCGACCCTGTGTCCTGCTCATGCTGCCGGTAGGTCGTGATGAGGTCACTCTTCTTCGCGGGTTCTGCGAGCGGCACCCGTTGTCCTTTCCTTGATCTTTTCGATCTCTGTATTCACCGCGCAGTCTAACGGAAAGTGACCTGCTGTCACCAAAGCGGACATAATCGCCCCGCCCATGGACAGAGGCGCGGGGCCGCTCGCGGGCATCCGGGTCGTGGAGCTCGGGATGATGATCGCGGGGCCTTTCGCGGGGCGGATCCTCGCCGACCTCGGCGCCGATGTCATCAAGGTGGAGCCGCCTGGAAAGGGCGATCCGCTGCGCGATTGGAAGCAGCTCCACGGCGGGACGTCGCTCTGGTGGCGTGTCCAGTCGCGCAACAAGCGCTGCGTGACGGCCGACCTTCGACGGCCGGAGGGGCAGGCGCTCGTCCGGCGGCTCATCGAGCGCAGCGATGTCCTGCTCGAGAACTTCCGGCCCGGGACGCTCGAGCGCTGGGGCCTCGATCCGGCGGAGCTGCGCCGCTCGCGGCCGGAGCTCGTGGTCGTGCGCGTGTCGGGATTCGGCCAGACCGGCCCGTACCGCGCGCGGGCCGGGCTTGGCGCGGTGGCCGAGGCGATGGGCGGGATCCGGTACACGACCGGTCAGCCGGGTGGAGCGCCGTCGCGCACCGGCGTGTCGCTCGCCGACGAGGTCGCCGCCCTGTTCGCGGTCATCGGCGCGCTCGCCGGGCTCGTCCGCCGCGCGCGGTCCGGACGGGGCGACGTCGCCGATGTCGCGCTCTACGAAGCGGTGTTCTCGCTCATGGAGGCCGCGATCACCGAGTACCGCTACTCCGGTGAGGTGCGCGAGCGCTCCGGCGGTGCCTATCCGGGCGTCGCACCGAGCAACACGTATCCCACCGCCGACGGCAAGCTCGTCGTGATCGGCGGCAACAGCGACGAGCTCTTCGGGCGGCTCATGCGCGCGATCGGACGCGAGGAGCTCGCGGCGGCCGACCGCTACCGGACCAACCCTGGCCGGGCCGCCGACGCGGCCCTCATCGACGAGGCGATCGGGGTCTGGACCGGCGGGCTGTCGCTGCGCGATTGCCTCGCGGCGCTCGAGGCCGCGGGCGTTCCGGCGGGGCCCATCTACTCGGTCGCCGACATCGCCGCCGACCCGCAGTACGCGGCACGCGAGATGCTCCTCGAGCGCACGCTCGAGGACGGCGCCGCCATCGTCGTGCCCGGTATCGTCCCGCGGATGAGCGAAGCCCCAGGACGCGTCGAGTGGCTCGGTCCGGTGAAGCTCGGCGCGGACAACGACGTGATCTACGGCGAGCTGCTGGGGATCGGCCCGGACGAGCGCGCGCGGCTCGCCGCCGCAGGAGTGATCTGACGGGCGCCGCGACGGTCGCCGGCGACGGCGCGGACGAGGCGAAGGTCGCGATCTCGCTGCGCGGCGTCTCGAAGACGTACCGTCCGCCGCGCAAGCGGCCGTATACCGCGATCACCGGCATCGACCTCGACGTCCCGGCCGGCCGCTTCGTCTCGGTAGTGGGCCCCTCGGGCTGCGGCAAGTCGACGCTGCTCTCGCTCGTCTCCGGCCTGCTCCCGGCCACGACCGGCGCGATCCAGCTCAACGGGACGCCCGTGTCCGCGGTGCGGACCGACGTCGGCTTCATCTTCCAGCGGGATGCGCTGCTGCCATGGAAGACCGTGCGCGAGAACGTGCGGTTGCCGCTCGACTTCCGGAGCGTGCCCGCCGCCGAAGGCCGCACGCGCGCGGATGAATGGATCGCGCGCGTCGGGCTCGCGAAGTTCCCGGACAGCTACCCGCATGAGCTGTCGGGCGGGATGCGCAAACGCGCGCAGCTCGCGCAGGTCATGGTCGGCGACCCGCCCGTGCTCCTCATGGACGAGCCGTTCAGCGCGCTCGACGTGCAGACGCGGAACCTCATGGAGAACGAGCTGCTCGACCTCTGGGGCGCGGCCGGGAAGACCGTGCTCTTCATCACGCACGACCTCGAGGAGGCGATCGCGCTCTCGGACGAGATCGTGGTGATGACCGCTGGCCCCGGGCGGATCAAGGCCCGCTATCCGGTCACACTCCCCCGCCCCCGGAACGTCACCGAGATCCGCTTCGCCCCGGCGTTCTCCGCGCTGTACGAGCGCGCGTGGGCCGACCTGCGCGACGAGGTGACGCGTTCGTACGAACGAAGCTTGGAAGCATCGTGAGCGCGAGCGCCGTCATGGTGACCTCGGCGCCCATCGCGCAGCGGGCGTGGTTCATTCGGCTGCTGCAGATCGGCGTCGTCGCGTTCTTCATCGGACTGTGGGAGGGGCTGGGCCAAGCGGGCGTGCTGGACAAGTTCTTCTACTCCCGCCCCTCGCTCATCGTCCCGCGTATCGGCACCTGGCTCGCCGAGGGGCTCACCCCGACCTCGATCTACCGCGACATCCAGGTCACGCTCATCGAGACGGTGCTCGGCTTCGTCATCGGCACGCTGCTCGGTGTCGTGATCGGTTACGCGTTCGCCCGCAACCGCGTGCTTGGCCAGGCGTTCGACCCGCTGCTCTCGATGTTCAACGCGATCCCCCGCCTCGTGCTCGCGCCGGTGTTCATCCTCGCGTTCGGCATCGACCTCGCGAGCAAGGTGGCGCTCGGCGTCACGCTCGTCTTCTTCATCGTGTTCTTCGCGACGTTCACCGCCGTCCGGGACGTCGACCAGACGCTCGTGGACAACGTGCGGGTCCTCGGGGCCCGTCGCCGTGACGTCACATTCCAGGTCCTGCTGCCGGCCGCGTTCAGCGCGATCGTCGCAAGCCTGCGGACGAGCGCAGGGTTCGCGTTCGCCGGGGCGGTCGTGGCGGAGTACATCGGCTCGAACGTCGGCGTCGGTCGGCGCATCGCGAACTCCGAGGCGTTCTTCGACTCGACCGGCGTGTTCAGCGGTATCGTCGTCATCGCCTTTCTCGCGCTGGTCCTCGACGCGCTGCTCCAGGTCGTCGAAGGCGCTTTCTCACGATGGAAACCGAGGCGCGAACATTGATGGAGGACTGAGTCATGGAACGCTTCCGAGCGATCCTCGCGTTCGGCGCGGCCGCGACGCTCCTGCTCTCGGCGTGCGGCGGCGGGTCAGGCACGGGCGCGCCGGCGACCGGCGCGGCGAGCCAGGCGCAGGCGACGAAGCCGCCTCGGGCCACGGTGAAGGTCTCGGTCGGCTCGGCCGCCTCGATCATCTATCTCCCGTGGGACCTGGCCAAGGCGCTCAACTACTTCGAGGACGAGAACCTCGACGTCCAGCTCAGCTACGCGGCCGCCGGGACGGACGCGGCGACCGCGCTCCTGTCCGGGTCGGTCGACTTCACCGGCAACTCGCTCGACCATTCGATCAAGGCCCAGATCGCGGGCAAGCCGACGAAGATGGTCGTCTCCTTCGCGAAGCTGCCGGGCACGGCGCTCGTCGTGCGGAGCGATCTGAAGGACACCGTGAAGAGCATCAAGGATCTCAAGGGTCAGACCGTCGGCGCGACGTCGGTCGGCTCCGGCACGCATCTGCTCCTGACCTACGCGATGAACCAGGCCGGGCTGGTCCAGGACAAGGACTACACGTTCAAGGCCTGCGGCTCCGGCACGATGGCCGCGACGCTGGACAGCAAGGGCGCTGCGGCGTGCATGAACTCCGACCCGTTCATCACGGCGTACGTGAACGCGGGCAAAGGTTTCGTGGTCTCGGGCGGCGATTTCCGGACGGAGAAGGACACCGTCGCGCTGCTCGGCGGGGCGTACCAGTTCACGGGCGCGGTCACGACCCAGGACTTCATCCAGAAGAGCCCCGACGTGGTGCAGCGCGTCGTGAACGCGCTGGTCAAGGCCGATCGGTATATCGCCGCGAACGCGGCGAAGGACATCGCCGCGAAGCTGCCCGACGCGGTCACGGGCGCCGATCGCGATCTCTACGTCAAGGCGCTCGAGATCGCGAAGGGCTACCTGTCGGCCGACGGCATCCCCGACCAGAAGGGCGTGGACAACGTCCTGAAGCTGAACGTCGAGGACTGCAAGCAGAACCCGACGCTCTGCCCGAACCTCAAGCCGACGGACCAGGTCGACACCAAAGCACTCGTCGACACGAGCTTCGCTCAGAAGGTCCCGAAGTAGCGACGGGCCCGGAGCGCGACCGCGACATTGGGTTGCCGCCGCGCTCCGGGCGCCGAACGTGAACCATGCGCAGTTCGAGAAGGCACGGTCGATCGGTCCGCATGCGTCGGAAGCGTCCTGACAACGAGAGGCGGACCGGGTCAGGCGAGGCTCTCGAGGAACGCGTTAGGCGAGCGCACCGGCAAGGCTGTTAAAGCGAGGAGGTCGTGGTCGCCTGTGACGAGCGTGGCCGCGCTCGCCTCCGCAAGCGCCAAGAGGTAGTCGTCCCCGGGATCTCTTGAGCGTCGTGGTGACACACCAGGATCTTCCACCGCCGTCGCGGTGCGGCTGAGGAGGTCGACGAAAGCCGCAGCGTCCTCGTACGTGATCCGCGACCGGAGCTTCGGATACGCGAGCGCACGCTCGAGCTCAGCCAGCAGCTTCTCAGACACGACGAGCTCGAACTCCCCGGTCAGCCAGCGCGTCACGAGCGCGGCAGGGCTCCCGGATGGCGAGAGCAGGGCCGAGATCAACACGTTCGGGTCGAGGACAGCTCGGCCCGCGGTCACCTACGCCGCCGCGGTCTCGTCCGGTGCTGAGCC
>DASWCU010000070.1:0-7158 GCA_036389935.1 Candidatus Limnocylindria bacterium | reverse complement strand
CCCTGGTGCATCGAGTAGGTGTCCATGATCCAGGCCATCGTCTGCGCGTTCGTGTTCACGTCCGGCGCGGGGATGTCGCGATCGGGCCCGATGAGGAGCGCGATCTCGGTCGTGTACCGCCGGGTGAGCGTCTCGAGCTGCTGCGCGGTCATGCCCTTCGGATCGCAGACGACGCCGCCCTTCGCGCCGCCATACGGAATGCCGACGACGGCGCATTTCCACGTCATCCACATCGCCAGCGCCTTGACCTCGCCCAGCGTGACGCCGGGGTGATACCGGATGCCGCCCTTGCCGGGACCGCGCGAGGTGTTGTGCTGCACCCGATAGCCCGTGAAGACCTTCACCGCGCCATCGTTCATCCGGACCGGGAAGTGGACGATCAGCTCGCGCTGGCACTCCCGGAGGATCCCGCGCATGTTCGGGTCGAGGTGCAGCTTGTCGGCGGCGGTGTCGAATTGCTCGATCGCCACCTCCCACGGATCGCGCTGCGTGTGATCGATGACGGCTGCGGACGTCATGGCGATTCGTTCTCCTGACTTACTTGAGCTTCGGCGGGTTGAGCTTCTCGATCACGAGCCACGAGCTCGCCGTGAGCCCGGGTGAGTATGTGCTGTTCCAGTCCTTGAGCACGACGCGGCGGAAGCCGAGCCCCGCGAGCGTCTCACGCCAGGCTCGAAGGCCACGCGTCATGAACGCGGTGAGCCGGACGTTGACGCTGGGTGCGATCGTGCCCTCGAGGTGCCGCTTCCGTTCGAGGAGCGGGACATCGAGAAGCGATTCGCCATCGACCTCCAGGAGATCGAACGCGCTGAAGATCTGACGACCGGGCAGTGGGCGGACGAACGCGTTCCCGGCGTCATCGACCTCGAGGTCGCGCTCGTCCTCCCAGTTCTCGACGAGCACGCCATCGAGGATCGCGGTCATGCACCTGCTCTCCGCGCAGATCGCCTCGTACAGCTCGCGCGGCCCGTCGACCGGACCTTCGTATCCGAGGAAGCGCGGGCCGCCGTGGCCGACCCGGACGAGCACTCGCGTTCCCGACCAGGCCGGCTCGAGGATGTGGTTCGCGGGCTCGGATCGCTCCCGCACCGACTTCGGTCGCTGCGGCGCGAGATCGACGCCCAGGACCGTCGCGGATTCCACCAAATCCAGTATTTCACCGGCCATTTCGCGCTCTTGACAGTTCGAACGCACGTTCTATCATACCGCTCTCAGCCTCATCGGGCCGCTCACCCTCATCGGGCAAGGAGTGACATGGCGATCGCGATGCGCCTCCCCCTCCACGCAGCCGTCGAGTCGCGCGACCAGCCGCGGCGCCTGAGGACATCGTGGCCGCGCGTGTACTCGCCCTTGCGACCACGACGGCTGACGCGCCCGATGGCGGTACCGCTCGCGCAGGCGAACGCGGGGCCAGCCGCGCCTCCTGGCCGGCCGCGGCTGCCCTTCGTCCGCCGGCGCGACCGCACGATGCGCCCGTAGCGTTTACGTCTTCGCGGGCCCAGCCTCGCCGTTGCTCCGTTGCGCCATCGCGGCGAGCGGCGCGGCGAGCGCCGCGAATTCGCTCGGGATGATGAACTTCGTCGCGGGAGACGCGCCGAGCACCTTCAACGCGTCGAGGTACTGGAGCGTCATGGTCCGCGGGTCGGCGGTCATCGCGGTCGTGTTGATCGTTCCAAGGGCCAGGGCGAAGCCTTCCGCACGGAGGATCGCCGACTGACGGGCGCCCTCGGCCTGCAGGATGTTCGATTGCTTGTCGCCCTCGGCGACGAGGATCGCCGAAGCCCGCTTTCCCTCCGCCTCCGTGACCGAGGCGCGGCGGATCCGCTCGGCGGTCATCTGACGGGTCATCGCCTCCTGGATCTCCCGTGGGGGGACGATCTCGCGGATCTCGACGCGGTTCACCTTCACGCCCCAACGGTGCGTCTCGTCGTCGAGCTTGATCCGCAGGACCTCGTTCATCTGCTCGCGCTTGGCGAACGCGTCGTCGAGGACGAGGTCGCCGATGACCGCACGCAGCGTCGTCGAGGCGATCTGCTGCACCTGCTGCCGGAAGCTCTGGACCTTGATGACCGAATCGGCCGCCTCGACGACCTGCTGGAAGATGAGGAAGTCGATCGAGATCGTCGCGTTGTCCTTCGTGATGCAGGTCTGCTGCGGGATCTCCACGCTGAACTCACGGAGGTCCACCGTGACCGAGCTCTGGAGCGGCGCCGGGAGCAGCAGGACGAGGCCCGGTCCCGCGGTGCGCTGGTAGCGGCCGAGCGCGAACACGACGAGGCGCTGGTACTCCGGGACGATGTGGACGACCGTCCGAAGCACGAGGAGCGCGATGATGACGAGGAACGCGATCACGACGAGTTGCGTAGACATCAGCCTTCCCTTCTTCCGGAGGAGGACCCCTCCGCCGCGACGATAAGCCGGAGACCGTCGACGCGCCGAACGCGGATCACGGAGCCTTTCGGGATCGGCTCGCCGCCTTCGGTCACCGCCGTCCACTCGTCTGCCCCGGCGCGGACGATCCCGGTGGGCGCCAGGTCGGTCTTCGCCAGGCCCAGCGAGCCGATGAGCAGCTCGGGCCCGCTCGCGACCGGCAGATGCTGGAACCCGATGGCCAGCCGGACCACGACGGCGAAGAACAGCACGGTCACCCCGACCATGAGGCCGATGGTGAGCGGGTCCGCCGACGCCCGAAGGCCGGGCAGGGTCGGGCGCCAGGGCGGGAACACGATGATCGCGCCGATGATGAGCGCGGTGACGCCGCCGGCGGTGAGGAGGCCGTGGCTCACCACCTTCACCTCGGCGACGAACAGCACGAGCGCGAAGATCATGAGCGCGATGCCCGCGGCGTTCGCGTCGAGCGTCCCGAAGGCGAAGAGCGCGAGCACGATCGCGATGACGCCGACGATCCCGGGGAAGATGAGCCCCGGGTTCGACAGCTCGAAGATGAGCCCATAGGTCCCCACCGTGAAGAGCAGCAGCGCGATCTGCGGATCCACGATGAGATGCAGGAGCGTCTCGAACGGGTTCGGCGGATCGTCGTCGATCGGCGCGGCGCGGGTCGTGAGCTGGACAGCGTGGCCGCCCACGTCCGTCGTCCGGCCGTCGACCTGGGCGAGCAGGTCGGGCACGTCGCGGGCGATGAGGTCGACGACCTTGATCTGGACCGCCTCGTCGTCGCGGATGCTGACGCTCTTCCGGACCGCATCCTCGGCCCACTGGGCGTTGCGGCCGCGCGCCCGAGCGATCTTCGTGATCTCCGCGACGGCGTCGTTCTCGGCCTTCAGTCGCAGGTCGCCACCGATGTCGCCTCCGGAGCTGTCGACCGGATGCGCCGCGCCGATGTTCGTCGCGGGCGCCATCGCGGCGACGTTGCCGGCCATCGTGATGAACGTGCCGGCCGAGGCGGCCCGTGCGCCGGACGGCCCGACGAACGTCACGACCGGGAGCGGCGCGTTGAGGAAGGACGTGGTGATCCGGTACGTCGAGTCGATGAGCCCGCCCGGCGTGTCGATGACGAAGACGACCGCCGCGGCGCCCGTCGACTGGCCGTCGGCGATCACGCGCTCGACGTAGCGCGCGGTGATCGGGTTGATCACCCCTTCGATGTGCCCGACGACGACCGGCGCGCCCGGGCCGGCGCGCACGACCGCGCCGTTCGTCGCGGCTCCGCCGCCGAGCGACGCGGAGCGCGTGAGGTCGGTCTGCCCGAGGAGGGCCCCGCCCGCGCCCAGGACCATGAGGACGACCGCGACGGCGAGCTGGAAGGTGAAGCCACGGCCCGGCGATGGCCGCAGCCGCCGCGCGATCGGTGAGGCCCTGAACGGGGTCTCGCGCACCCGCTGGGTGTCGATCGCCCGCGCGAGCGCGATGCCCAGCGTGTCGTCGTCGCGCGCGCTCACCCTCGCGCCGTCCCTCGCACGAGATGGCGCGAGAGCTGCACCGCACGCAGCTTCGCGAGCGACTGGGAGAGCGTCGCGCCGACCGTGCCCCCACGGATGGAGAAGGCGCGCGCGATCTCCTCGTAGCTGAGGTCGTAGTAGTAGCGCGCGACGACGATCGCCCGCTGGCGCTCGGAGAGCTGTCGCAGCGCCGCGAGCAGATCGGTGCGCTCGACCGCGAAGTCGATGCCCCCACTGCCCGCGGGCAGCGTCTCGATCGCCACGTCGGCCGGACGGCGGCGGCGATCCCGGAGCAGCAGGCGCGTCGCGACCACCAGGAGCCAGGCGCCTGGTCGCTCGAGCTTCGCCAGGCCCTCGCGGAACGCCCGCACGAACGCCTCCTGCACCGCGTCCTCCGCGGCCGCCTCGTCACCGCCGATCGCGACCAGGGCGCGGAGCAGCCGGGAGTACTCCTGTTCGTAGAGCGCCTCCCAGCGGGCGCCGTCGTCCATCGGCGGTGTCACTTCAACGAGCCCCGAGGTCCCTTCCCTCTTTAGTCCCGCGATGTTCCGACCGTGCGTCTCGCGGCCTTGTCCGTCCGGTCTACGCGCACGGCATGCGCGCTGCAACGTCTCGGAGGAACCGCGCTGGAGGTATGCGAGATGCCGGAGCAACGCGCCGAGACCGAGCGGGAGGCCGCCCGGAGGGCCGGCCGCGGGACGTTGAGCCACATCGACGAGCACGCGATGAGCGCGTCGGAGGACGCGAGGCGGGAGCGCGCCGCCGGAGAAGAGCGATCCGCCGGCGGCAGCGCGGATCCAGCTCGCCAGGACGCGCGCCGGCCGCGCAAAGATCCCTCCCAAAAGGGCGGTACGACCGGAGGCGTCTAGCGGCACCGCGTTCGCGCTCGCGTCATCGTCGCGGCAGAGTTCCGGCTGACTGCGGATGGAGTGGCTCCAGGCCAACGACTACTGGCTCGCGCGGCTCGTGTTCCAGCGCGCGCTGGCGCTCATCTACCTGATCGCGTTCCTCGTCGCGGCGCGTCAGTTCCCGGCCCTCCTGGGCGAGCACGGGCTGTTACCGGTGCCACGGTTCACCGAGGCCGTCCCATTCCGGGCGACCCCGAGCCTCTTCCATTTCCGCTACTCGGACCGCCTGCTGCTCGTGGTGGCGTGGACCGGCGTCGCCCTCGCGGCCGCGGCGATCGTCGGTCTCCCGGACGCCTGGCCGGCGCCGCTGACGATGCTGCTCTGGGCCGTGCTTTGGGGCCTCTACCTGTCGATCGTCAACGTCGGCCAGACCTTCTACGCGTTCGGCTGGGAGACGCTCCTGCTCGAGGCCGGGTTCCTCGCGATCTTCCTCGGCCCGGCATCGCTGCCGCCGGCGGTGACCCTCATCTGGCTCATCCGATGGCTCCTGTTCCGGGTGGAGTTCGGCGCCGGGCTCATCAAGCTCCGGGGTGATCAGTGTTGGCGCGACCTCACCTGCCTCTACTACCACCACGAGACCCAGCCGATGCCGAATCCGCTCAGCTGGTACTTCCACCACCTGCCGAAACGGCTGCACCGCGTCGAGGTGCTCGGCAATCACTTCGCCCAGCTCGTCGTGCCGTTCTTCCTGTTCGCGCCGCAGCCGGTCGCGAGCGTCGCCGGTCTGCTCATCGCCGGCACCCAGTCGTGGCTGCTGCTGAGCGGCAACTTCTCGTGGCTCAACGCGATCACGATCGTGCTCGCGATCGCGAGCTTCGACGACGCGGCGCTGGGCCGCGTGCTGCCGATCGCGCGCCCGGAGATGCAGCCGGCCGCGTGGTACGGGGTCCTCGTGCTCGTCGTGACCGGCGTCATTCTCGTCCTGAGCTACCGGCCGGCACGCAACCTCTTGTCGGGAGCCCAGCTCATGAACGCGAGCTTCGAGCCGCTCCACCTCGTGAACACCTACGGCGCGTTCGGCTCGGTCACGAAGGTGCGCAACGAGGTGATCGTCGAGGGCACCGCGGACGAGACGGTGACCGGGACGACCATCTGGCGCGAATACGAGTTCAAGGGGAAGCCCGGCGACGTGCGGCGCCGGCCACCGCAGTTCGCGCCGTACCACCTCCGCCTCGACTGGCTCATGTGGTTCGCGGCGATGTCGTCGCCGCTCTACCACGAGTGGTTCGTCCCGTTCCTCGCGAAGCTCCTGCAGGGCGATCGGGCGACCCTCGCGCTGCTCGTGCGGAACCCGTTCCCCGATCGGCCGCCGCGGTTCGTCCGAGCGCTGCGCTACCGCTACCGGTTCAGCACGCCGCAGGAGCGACGCGAGACCGGGGCGTGGTGGGTGCGCACCCTCCAGGGCGAGTACGTGGGCCCGGTCGCGCTGCGCACGAGCGTGGATCAGACCGGCGTCGATCAGGGCGGCGGCGGAGCGTCCCCCCGGGCCGCGAGGGTGTAGGTCCAGCCCGCGCGCCACTCGAACGGCGCCCCGACCAGCGCCGCCAAGTCCGCGCCGCGGAGGAGATGATCGAGCGCCCACCGCGTCGCCGAATGGCCGATCACGAGCACGGTCGCACCCTGGAACGGCGGGAGGAGCTCGTCGAGGAAGGCGCGGACGCGATCGACGACCTGGCCGTAGCTCTCGCCGCCCGGGAACGGAAGGTCCACGTGCGCCGGCCGCTCGGCTTGGATGACCGCGGCCGGTGCCCCGTTGAGCGTGCCGTAATCGCACTCGCGAAGGCGCGGATCGCGACGGATCGCGATACCCGAGCCGCCGAAGGCGATCTCGGCGGTCTCGACCGCGCGGTCGAGGTCCGACGTGAAGACGGCCGCGAGGCGATCTCCGCGATGGCGGGCCCCGAGCTCGGCGGCGAGGCGCCGGCCCTGCTCAGACAGCCGGCCCGGCAGCCATCCGGAGGCGATGCCCTGCTCGTTGTCGGTGCTGAGCGAATGCGTCTCGAACAGGATCTCGACCGCCAACGATCGACCGATCAGGGTCCGTCGGCCATCGAGTCGGCCAGCGACAGCAGCGCGTCGGCGACGCTCTGTGGGTCGACGACCGTCGAGGGCGCCAAGCCCCCGGCGCCAGCGCGGATCCTTCGTTCGACGATCGTCAAGAGGGCGCGGCGGGCGCTGCCACCCGCAAGCCATGCCGCCGCACAGCTTCAGCGAGCCGACGGTCGTACACGACGACGGCGTCGAGCTGCTCGGCGAGACGCAGGCAAGACACCAAGTGCACCGCATCCAGGCTTCGCAGGTCGGCCGGAAGCGCACGCGCCACCTCACGTCGCAATTCGTCGTCGAGAGCG
>DASWCU010000069.1:0-18883 GCA_036389935.1 Candidatus Limnocylindria bacterium | reverse complement strand
AATACCGGGTGCCGCGTCAACACACGGAGCCGCCCGACGGCGCCGGCGTCGGCGACGACGAAGTAGTCGACGGCCGCGTCGAGGGTTCCGACCGCCCGGGCCAGCGCCGCCGGCTCCCCGTCCGCGAGCCGGGCGCCGACCGGGACGGCCCGTGGGCGCCCCCGCAGCCGTCGAGCGACCGCGTCCGCCGAGATGCTCGGTCCTTCGATGTACGTGAGGGACTCGTCGCGGTCGTCGCGGCCGATCACGCCCCGGCTCGCGCGCTCATCGACCGGTCCGACCTCGATGAAGCCGAACCCGATCCGCGCCCACGCGTCCGCGGCACGGCCATCCAGGTCGATGCCCGCCCCCAGGCCGACCGGTGCCGCGACCTGGATGCCCGCGATCCGCCGGCTCAGGTCGTGGCGGCCGTATGCGTGCCCGAGCAGCTCGATGAAGCGCGTTCCCAGCGGCATGCGCGCGAGGACCGCGAACGCACCGACCGTGAGCTCCCGCGCTCGAACGGGATCGACGCGGAACAGGACCGGACGGAAGAGCGTCCGGTACGACCAATCCGGCATGCGCCGCAGCGAGTCTATGAGGCGCTCGATGCGCGAACGAACCCGCGAACGAACTCGGTAGACTCGACTCACCCGGCCGATCCGGCCGCAGGTCATGGAGGTCCAGCTCGTGACCCACACGGTCGTGATCGGTGGCGGCATCTGCGGGCTCGCCGCCGGTTCCAGCCTCGCCGCGCGCGGAGAGCGTGTCACCGTCCTCGAGGCGCAGGATTTCGTCGGCGGCCTCGCGACGACGCTGCACGGGAAGACCGGCGCCGGCTTCGATTTCGGGCCGCACGCCTACCACGCGCGCAACGAGCGGGTGCTCGACCTGTTCAAGGAGATCGCCAACGACGGCTTCCCGGCGCGGAAGAAGAACGTGAGCATCAAGTTCCGCGGGAGGTACTACAAGTACCCGCTGGAGGCGCTCGACATCGCGAAAAGCATGTCGCCGCTCGTCGCCGCGCGGGCGTTCGCCGACTACTTCGCGGAGTCGGTCCGCCGGCGGATCCGGCCCCGGCCGCTCGTTTCGGCCGAGGATTGGGTGGTCCAGGCGATGGGCCGGACGCTGTACGGGATGTTCTTCGGGCCATACACGACCAAGGTGTGGGGCATGCCGCCGTCCCAGCTCGCGGCGTCGTTCGCCCAGCACCGGATCCCGCACATCTCGCTCATGAAGGTCGTCGTCTCGTCGATCCGCAAGGGCTATGCGAAACGGACCGGGACCGAACACCGCTATGCCCCGCTCGTCATCGAGCTCTTCTACCCGCCTCGTGGCGCGGGCCTGATCTCGCAGCGCATGGCCGACCGGATCCGCGCCGCCTCACCGGAGAACCGCGTGTGCACGAGCGCGCTCGTCACGGGGATCGATGTCGCGGACGGGCGGGTGACCGCCGTTCGCTACCGGCGTGTGCCGCCGACCTCGCGTGACGGCCAGCTGTGCGTGCTCGCCTCCGGTCAGGAGACGGAGCTCGATCCGTTCGACGGCGCCGGGCGGGCCGGACCCGAGGAGCGCGTGGCGTGCGACCACATCGTCAACACCGCGCCGCTGCCCGCGCTCATCGACCTCCTCGGCGACGCCGTTTCGGACGACGCGCGAGCCGCGGCGCGCTACCTGCGCTTCCGGGCCCTGACCATCGTCGGCCTTCGCGTGAGGCGGCCCAAGGCGCTCCCGGCGCAGTCGATCTACTTCCAGGACAAGACGTTCAACCGGCTCTCCGAAACGCGCAACTACGGCGGAAGCGAGGTCTGCGCGCCGGACGAGACGATCCTGCTGTGTGACATCACCTGCGACGTGAACGATGAGATCTGGAACGCGGATCCGACCGAACTCGGCCGGCGCTGCGCGCTCGAGCTCGAGCGCGAGGGCTTCATTCGCGCAGACGAGGTGGCCGAAGCGGTCGCGCTCCGTTCGACGTTCGGCTACCCGGTGTACATGGTCGGCTACGAGCAGGCGATCGATACGCTCGTGTCCGAGCTGATGCGCTTCCCGAATGTCGTCACCGGCGGACGGCAGGGACTGTATAAGTACGTGGACATGGACATCGCATCCGAGATGGGGCTCTCGATGGCCGACTTCCTGCTCTCCGGCAGATCCAAGGAGGAAGCCGTCGGCAGGATTCCGTACGAGGACCGTACGTTTGCGTGAGCGACGAGCGGCTTTGCCGCGAGGAGCGACCTTCGAAGTTGCGTGACCTCCGAATCGCGGTCATCGGCGCCGGGTACTGGGGCCCGAACCTCGTCCGCAACCTGAGCGAGGCGCCCGGTGCGGAGCCGGTCGCGGTCGCGGATCTCGATCCGGAGCGCCTCGCGACGATCCGCAAGCGCTTCCCATTCGTGCGCGTCACGACCGACCACCGCGAGCTGCTCGGGGACCCGGCGATCGACGCGGTGTGCATCGCGACGCCCATCTCCACGCATCGCGCGCTCGCCGAAGCGTCGCTCGCGGCCGGCAAGCATGTCTTCGTGGAGAAGCCGCTCGCCGCCACGGTCGAGGACGCCGAGGCCATCGTCGCAGCCGCCGCGCGAGCGGGGCGCACGCTCATGGTCGGCCACACGTTCATCTACAACCCTGCCGTGACCGCGGTCCGCGCGATCCTCGAGCGCGGGGAGCTCGGTCGGGTGCACTACGTGCACAGCCAAAGGGTGAATCTCGGGCTCCACCAGTTCGACTTCAACGTGCTCTGGGACCTTGGCCCGCACGACGTCTCCATCGTCCTCTACTGGCTCGACGAGGAGCCCGAGTGGGTCCAGTGCGTCGGCGCGTGCTACATCCAGGCGGGCATCGAGGACGTCGTGTTCCTCACGATGGGCTTCCCGTCCGGCGCGATCGCGCACGCGCATCTGTCGTGGCTCGCGCCGAGCAAGCTCCGGGCGATGACGGTCATCGGCAGCGAGAAGATGGCGGTGTACGACGACACCCAGCCGGCCGAGAAGGTCAAGGTGTACGACCACGGGGTCGCGGAGCTCTCGTCGGAGGAGCTCCGGAGGAGCTACCGAGCCGGCGACATCCACAGCCCGCGGGTGCCGGTGACGGAAGCCCTGCAGCTCGAGGTGCGGCACTTCGTCGAGTGCATGCGCGACGGGACGCGTCCTCGCAGCGACGGCGCGGCCGGGGCGCGCGTCGTTCGGGTCCTCGAGGCGGCGATGCGATCGCTCCAGGCCCAGGGGGCACGGGTCGCGTACCGGGAGCTGGCCCCGGCGTGACGAGTCTCGGCGTCTCGGTCCATCCGACCGCGATCGTGGCGCCGAACGTCGACCTCGGGGCGGGATCGATCGTCGGCCCGTACGCCGTGCTCGGGGTCGCACCGCGCGGTAGACGGGACGGCGAGCTGGCGCTCGTCATCGGCCCGGGGTCGATCGTTCGGGCGGGCACGACGATCTACGCCGGAACGACCATCGGGGCGCGGCTGCAGACCGGCCAGGGCGCCTCGATCCGCGAAGACAATGTCATCGGCGACGACGTCTCGATCGGCACGCATGCTTCGCTCGAGTTCGGCAACCGGCTCGGCTCGCGCGTCCACGTCCACACCGGTTGCTTTCTCGAGCTCGTCACCATCGAGGACGACGTCTTCCTCGGGCCGCACGTCGTCTTCACCGATGATCCGCATCCCCAATGCCCCGCCTATCTCCAATGCGTGCGCGGCGGTACCGTCCGCCGCCGTGCGCGCATCGGCGCGAACAGCACGATCCTCCCCGGTGTCGAGATCGGCGCCGACGCGCTCGTCGGCGCCGGCAGCGTCGTCCGGAAGCCGGTCGCCTCGCGGAGCGTCGTCGCCGGCAACCCGGCCGTCGAGATCAAGGACGAGATCACGAAGCTCGCGTGCTTCGCCGGGATCTTCTCGCACGCGTACGCCTGGCTCGACCCCATCGAAACCGCGCAGCCGGACCCGGCCGGACGAAAGGAGCAGCGGTCATGAGCGCGATGCAGAGCGCCACCGTCACCAAGACCGATATCCCGCTCGTGGACCTGAAGGCCCAGTACGCGCTGATCCGCGACGAGGTCCGCACGGCGATCGACGACGTCCTCGAGGGCATGCAGCTCACGATCGGCCCGAACGTTCGGGCCTTCGATCAGGAGTTCGCCGCGTTCTGCGGCACCGCCCAGGCCATCGGCGTGGGCAGCGGGACCGACGCGCTCCAGCTCGCGATCCGCGCCCTCGGGATCTCGGCCGGCGACGAGGTCATCACCGTCTCGCATTCGTTCTTCGCGACGGTGGAGGCGATCCTCTACTCGGGTGCGCGTCCGGTGCTCGTCGACGTGCGCGAATCGGATTTCCTGATGGACCTCGAGGCGGTGGCGGCGGCCATCACGCCGCGCACGAAGGCGATCATGCCGGTCCATCTCTACGGCCGGACATGCGACATGAAGCCGCTGCTCATGCTGGCGCGCGACCACGGCCTGACCATCATCGAAGACGCGTGCCAGGCGCACGGGGCGATGCTCGACACGGGCGGGAAGGCCGGGACCGCCGGCCGGGCCTCGGCGTTCTCGTTCTACTGCAGCAAGAACATCGGTGCCTACGGAGAAGCCGGGAGCATCGTCACGAACGACGACGCGCTCGCCACCGAGCTGCGCTCGCTCCGTGAGCACGGCCAGAGCACCCGCTACTACCACCCGGTCATCGGGTACAACGCTCGACTCGACGAGATCCAGGCCGCGATCCTCCGGATCAAGCTGCGGCGCCTGCCGGATTGGAACGCTCGGCGCGGCGCGATCGCGCGCCACTACAACAGCGTCCTCGAGGATGCGGGTGTGATCACCCCGGCGATCCCCGACGGCGGGCGGCACGTCTTCTACTGCTACGTCGTTCGGGTCGGCGGTGGGAAGCGGGAGGCGCTCCGCGCGTTCCTCGCGGACCGCGGCATCGGGACGGGCGTCCACTACCCCGTGCCGATCCATCTCCAGGAGGCGGCGGCCTTCCTCGGCTATCGCAAGGGCGACCTCCCGGTCACCGAGCGCCTTTCGGAAGAGGTGCTCTCGCTCCCGATGTACGCCGAGCTCACCGATACGCAGATCGAGACCGTGGCCGGGGCGGTCAAGGCCTTCGCCCGACGGTGACGCGGAACGCCGATGCGGCGATCGCGTCGGGACGGGTCGTCCGGGCGGTCCACGGTCTGCAGGCGGTCGCGGCCGACCCGCCCGAGGAGCTGAAGGAGGCGGCGGACCTTCGCCTCACCGAGTCGAAGGAGGCCCTCCTCTCCCGGTACGCGGACGCGGCCTACGACGACAGCACCGATGGGGCGCGGCGGCGGCGGGTCCTCCTCCGCGCGCTCTGCCGCTCCTTCGGAAACGGGGTGACCGTCGGGCTCGGCGTGCTCGTGCTCCATCCGCACACCTTCGAGATCGGCGATGCGGTGTTCATCGGCAATCAATCCTTCCTCCAGGGTCGGCACGACGGTCGCTGCGTCATCGGCGCGCACACGTGGATCGGACCGCAGGCCTACTTCGACTGCCGCGATCTGGAGCTCGGCACGTACGTCGGCTGGGGACCAGGCGCGAAGGTCCTCGGCAGCGAACACACCGGCGATCCCGTGGACGTGCCGATCATCCAGACCGATCTCGTCATCAAGCCGGTCCGCGTCGAGGACGATGCGGACATCGGGGTGAATGCCGTGCTCCTTCCCGGCGTCACCGTCGGGCGCGGTGCGATCGTCGGCGCGGGCGCGGTCGTCACGAAGGACGTGCCGCCGTACACGATCGCCGCGGGCGTGCCGGCGAGGGTCCTCCGCTCGCGCCGGGGTCCAGGCGGCTGAGCGTGCCGCTCTTCGGCAAGAAGCCGACCGAGCCGCCGCGCCCGGGCTTCAAGGTCGTGCGCCGCGCCGCCGGCGATACGGCGCCGCTCGAGCCGCGCATCGCCGAAGCGCTGCGTCAAGCCGGGATGGATCCCGAGCAGTACACCCTCGCGCCCGCCGCAGGCGGCGACGCGCCTGGCCCGACGATCCACGGCCTGCCGCCGCGCGGATCGACGCTCAGCCACAACTTCCTGTTCTCCGACCGGGCCGCCGCACTCCGCTGCGTCGACGTTTTCGTGGACCGTCGGAGGCCGGTGACGATCAGCCTCGAGAACGACGGCTGGTGGGTGACGATCAACGGCGCCGATGATCCCGCGCTGAAGGACGCCGACGAGCATCGGCAGATCGCCGCCGAGGTCGTTCCGCTCGGCGGACAGGATCGGGGATTCGTCCACACGGTGGTGAATACGACCTTCCGCGGTCACATCCCGCGGCTGTGAGCCGGATCGCCGGCGCTCGCGTCGTCGTCACCGGAGGCGCCGGCAACGTCGGATCGCACATCGTCGACGCGGCCCTCGCGGCCGGCGCAGGCGAGGTCGTGGCGCTCGACGCGCTCGTCCGGGGCACGCCGGACAATCTGCGCGCGGCGCTCGCGACCGGCAGGGCGCGGCTCCACGAGCTCGACATCCGCGACCGCGAGGCGGTGCACGCGGCGGTCGTGGACGCGGACGTCGTGTTCCACCAAGCGGCGCTGCGCTGGACCCGCTGTCAGGAGTCGCCGCGCGAGTGCCAGGAGGTCATGGTCGACGGGACGTTCAACGTGCTCGAGGCCGCGGCGGCGGCGAAGGGGAAGCGGGTCATCCTCGCCTCCAGCGCCGTCGTATACGGCGAGCCGCTCCGGCTCCCGATCGACGAGGACCACCCGCTCGACGGCCGGACCTTCTACGGCGCGATGAAGGTGGCGAACGAGCAGCTCGGCCGGGCGTTCGCCGCGCTCCACGATCTGCCGGTCACGACGCTGCGCTACTTCAACGTGTACGGCCCGCGGATGGACGTTCGCTCCCGGTTCGTCGAGGTGATGGTGCGCTGGCTCGATCTCATCGATGCGGGCAAGCCGCTCACGCTGTTCGGCGACGGCTCGGCGTCGGTCGACTTCGTGTACGTCGGCGACGTCGCGCGCGCGAACCTTCTCGCCTGCGAGGCGGACGTGCCGGACGCGATCGTGAACGTCTGCAGCGGGATCGAGACGACCTTGCGCGAGCTCGCGGAGCTGCTCCTCCGGCTGACCGGCAGCGACGTGGGGATCGAGTTCAAGCCGCAGCCCGCGGGCGCGCTGCCCGCCCGCCGCTACGGGGACCCGCGGCGGGCCGAGGCGGTGCTCGGCTTCAGGGCCGAGACGACATTGGAGGCGGGGCTCGGGCGCCTGATCGAGTGGCGGAGGCGGACGCTCGTCGGGGCTTGAAGCGGTCGTCGCCCAAAGACGTTGAGCAGCGCCACCGGGCATCGTTCCCAGGCATCGATGCCCCCACGACCTGCTCCGCGCGGAGCTCGCGCTGCGCCTCGGCGCCGAACTCGTCACTATGAGCAGTACGCACTTCCCGATGTTCGCTGGCCTCAAGCGGCCGTACTCGCACCGAGGAGGCGCCCGATGACCGTCGAAGCGCGAAAGAAGATGAACGTGCCGATCACCAAGCCGTCGCTTGGCGAGGAGGAGGCGCGCGCGCCGATCGACTCGATCAGAAGCGGCTGGGTGACGCAGGGGCCGAAGGTCGCCGAGTTCGAGAAGGCCGTCGCGGCGTACTGCGGCGTGCAGCATGGGATCGCCACGACGTCCTGCACGACCGGCCTCCACCTCGCCCTCGTGGCCGCCGGGATCGGGCCAGGCGACGAGGTGATCGTGCCGTCCTTCACGTTCATCGCCTCGGCGAATGCGGTCCTGTACACCGGCGCGACCGTCGTCTTCGCGGAGATCGACCCGCGCACCTACAACCTGGATCCGTCGGACGTCGAGCGTCGGATCACGACGCGGACGAAGGCGATCATGCCGGTCGATCAGATCGGCCTCTCCGCCGACATGGACGCGATCAACGCCATCGCGGCACGGCACGGGCTGGACGTCGTGGAGGACGCCGCGCCCGCGATCGGCGCGACGTACAAGGGCCGGCGTGCCGGCGGGAACGCCCACCAGACCGTGTTCAGCTTCCATCCGCGGAAAGTGATCACGACCGGCGAGGGCGGCATGATCGTCACGGACGACGGCGCGCTCGCCGACCGCGCGCGCAGGCTCCGCGCGCACGGGATGAGCGTCTCCGATCTCGATCGGCACCGTGCGGACCGGGTGATCATCGAGGCGTACGACGAGCTTGGGTTCAACTACCGGATGACCGACATCCAGGCGTCCGTCGGGCTCGTTCAGCTGCGTCGGCTCGATGAGCTGCTCGCGACCCGCGTCGCGAAGGCGGAGCGGTACGACCGGGAGCTCGCCGCGGTCCGCGGCCTCGAGGTCCCCTACGTCCCGCCGGAGACGACGCACACCTACCAGAGCTACTGCGTCCGGCTCACGAACGACTGCCGCCTCGACCGCGAAGAGCTGATGACGGATCTGTTGCGGCGCGGCATCGCGACGCGACGCGGCGTGATGGCCTCGCACCTCGAGAAGACGTACGTCGAGCGCATCGGCCGCGTGTCGTTGCCCATCACCGAAGCGGCCGCCCGGACCACGATGCTCATCCCGCTCTTCGCTTCGATGACCGACGATGAGCAGACGTACGTGATCGAGGCGCTGCGCGAGGAGCTCGGTCCGGCGTAGGTCCGCGTCCCGATCCGTGATCGCGGCGCCGGGGCCGCTCGGCGCCGTCCCGGCTTGACAGCGACTCCGCTGAGGTGCAACCAATTGGTTCATGCGGGCTGCGCAGCTCGTTGGTCATCAGGCTTTGATCCGCGAGTCCCTCGCAAGAACCTTGGGGGTGCGCCGCAGCACAACATCTATCGCGGTCCGCAGAGTGCCTCGCGCTGTTGCCCAAGACGGGCCGCGTCGTCCCGGAGGACCGCCGGGATGTTCCATGCGGCGAGCTTCGCGTAGCCGGGGTCGCCCCCAGCTGCCTCGGATCGGATGAAGTCCGCCTGTCGCGGCAACCGGTCGAGCAGCGCGTCCAGCACGTCGTGCCGGGTGAGGCCGCTCCCGTAGGTCTCGCAGAACAGCGCGAAGCGGGGCGCCTTGGCCGATACAGCTGGCTGCGTGACTCGTGGATTGAGCGGCACCCACCGGTACGCCGAAGTCGCGACATCGCCGGCACGGCTGCCTGGCCCCGCGGAGTCCCAGTCCAGCATGCCCACGGGCACGCGACCGCGGAAGAGCGCGTTCGACGGCGACCAGTCGTTGTGACAGATGACCTCGGGCGCCTCGGGTGAGACGAACCGCCAGTGAGCATCTCGCGGCGGTACGAAGCCTGCAAGCGCGTCGTGGTATCTCCGCAGAAGGGAAGCTGCCGCGATCAGGGTCGCCTGGTCCTCGAACATCCACGACGGCAGAGGATCTGGCCAGCCCGCGTGCACCTCACCCGGCATGAACGACAGGACGGCCCGACCCTTGTCGTCCATCCCGATGGGCTCGGGAACCACGTCGAAGCCGACGCGGTGGAGGTGCGCTAGGAGCGCGTGAACGGCCGGCGTCCAGGAACCGGCGCGCCGATGAACGGTGTTGGCGATCTTGACGCTCGTGCTCAGGTTTCCGCCGAGCAGTGCCTCCTCCACCGAGGCATTCTGCCCGGACATGAATTCGGGCCCATTCCGCTCCTGAACCGCTCGACGACCGCGCGCCGGCGCTCCGCTCGGGTGCGCGCCGTCCGTCGCCGTGCACGCTTTCGTTCAATGACCTGCGGGGAGTTCGATCGAGACCACGTGGGAACCGTGCGAGCGGAACCGATGTATTTGGGCGTGAGGCGGACGAAGTGAGACGACGGATGACTCGATCGTCGACTCGGTCGCTTGGGCTTGTGCCGGCTGTCGTTGCGATGGTCGCGGCACTGGCGATCACGGCGCAGCCCGCTCGAGCCGCGATGTGTTTCGACATGCGGACCGATCCCGCACGGCCGGTGCAGCAGGTGGCGACGAAGGTCGTGGCAAAGGAGCGATGGGCGGTCCTCAGCGGCGACAGCTTCGACCTTGTCGCACGACGCGACGGCATGGCGGACATTTCCATACGCCTTTCGCGGGAAGCCGCCGGATCGCTGACCTGGACTGGGCAGGTCCTGTTCCCGGCGCCGGGCGAGTGGAAACTTCGCGCTGCCATGGCCGTTCCGGAGAACCACTACCCGTGTTTCGAGACGGCGGTCTCGGTGGTCGCTACCAGCGCGGAGCAACGTCAAGCTTCTGACATCCTGCCAGGAGCGGCGATGATCGCCGCCGCTCTCGGTCTGGTCGCTGTGACAGTCGCGCTCGCCATCCGCGCTCGGCACCAGCGCGGCATTTGGAGGCACACACCGGTCGACAATCGGTGACGAACGCTCGAGCCGCGCGGACACGACGGTGACTCCCGAACCCACCATCTCGACGCGCGACGCGGGTGTCAACGATGGCGATCGACAATCCGAGGAACCGTGTAGAGCCGACCAACCGCTCGACGTTCGGGTCCAACGGACCCGTGAGTCCTGCGTCGTGCTCCACGCTGAAGATCCGACACCCCGAAGGGTCTCGCGTCGCTGCTCGGCAACGCATCGGGCTGGGGCGAGGCCCTGACGCTGGCGAAGCTCGCGCTGGTGCACGGCATCCGCTACTGAGCCCGCCGCACCGCCTCTACGCGCTTCAGGTGCTGGATCATGTCGGGCCGGCGGCGGTAGCCCATCGTCGCGTTGATGTGCAGGATCGGCGTGTTCTGCCCGTCGTTGTCCGTCCGCACGCGATCCACGCCGAGCGCGATGGCCTGCATGACCGTCTCGCATTTCAACGCCCGCGCGACGCCCCGGCCGCGCACCTTGCGCGCCGTGCCGGTCCAGTCGGTCGCGACGACCCCACGCACCGGCGGGTAGGAGAGCATGGAGATGCCGACCACGTCGTCGCTTTCGCGCGCGATCCAGATGCGGTCCTCGCGCAATCCGGGAGAACGGAACCACTCCATGAACTGCTCGAACGGCAGCGGCACGTGGGGGACCGTCGTGGGCACGTCGGCCTCCGCTTCGTTGCTCATCCGCCGGATCTTGCGGTAGCGGTCGGGATCGGGCTCCTGCGCGAGGGTGAGCACCTGGATGCCCTCGCGCCGCATGCGCTCGCGCGACTCCTCCGCCATGCGCGCGAGCCGTTCACGCTCGGCGACGAGATCGAGCTCCCAGAAGCGCTCGCGGCGCTCTTCCCGGTAGCCGCGGGCGGCGACGGCCTCGAGCCGGGTCGCGTCGTGCTCCCAGGTCCACACGGTCAGCGCCCGCGCCCCGTCCTCGATCGAGCGGGCCTCCATCACCTCGAACAGCGCTCCAAGCCGCCCGGCCGTCCGGACCGACGGGTGGAGCTCGCCACCGACGCGCGCGAAGCGCTCCGGCATCTTCGACCACGCCACGTGCGAGCGCACGGCCCAGCCGACCGGGCGGCCACCGAGCGAGACGACGAACCGCTCGACCGTCGAATCGGGAGCGACGATCGTCCACCAGTGCCGGAGCAGCTGCGGATCGACGGTGTCGTCGGGATGGGCCGCTGTCTCGAGGTCGGCGACGAACGCCGCGTCGTCGAGCGTCGCGGGACGAAGCTCGAGCTCGCCGACGTTCACCGGATCCGCCGCAGCGCCTTGTCGCGCGCCACCTGTCCGAGCTGGACGACGTACTGCATGATCTCGCGCCGCCCGAACTTGGACGCGCCGTGCTCGCGGTCGCGGAACGTGTAGGGCACCTCGACCACTCGCGCATGGCGGCCGCGGGCGATGACCTCGAACCCGATCTTGAATCCGATGGGGTTCAGCTTCACGCCGTCGACGACCGATCGCCGCAGCGCGAAGAAGCCGCTCGTCGCGTCGCTCACCGAGACGAGCACGCTGCCCAGGAGGCAGGCGACCCGCGACACGACCCTCCGGCGCAGCGGCCAGTCACGGACGCCGCCGCCGCGCACGTACCGGCTGCCGACGGCCAGGTCCGACCCGCCCTCGATCGCGCCGACGAGCGCCGGAACGACCTCGGGCGGATGCGAGAGATCGGCGTCCATCACGACCAGGATGTCACCCATCGCGGCGGCGAATCCGGCCACGACCGCGCTCGCGAGTCCACCCTTGCCCGCACGGCGCACGACGTGGACCGGGATGCGCGGGGCGAGCGACTGCGCGAGATCGGCCGTCCCGTCGGGGGAGCCGTCGTCCACGATCACGAGCTCCCACTCGCGTTCGCCGAGCGCGTCATGCAGACGTTCGGCGAGCTGTGGGAGGGATCCGGCCTCGTTGTACGTCGGAACGACGACTGAAAGCATCGGCCGCCTACTGTAAACAGCGCATGCGGGTCGTCTTCGACGCGCGCCATCTGCAGACGGTCAGTCGCACGCGGGGCATCGGACGCTACTCGCGCAATCTGCTTGGCGCCTTCGCGCGCCGCGCGCCGCGGGAGATCGAATGGACGCTGCTCACGCTGCGCGGCTTCCCGCGCGCGGATCCGTTCCAGGCGCCCGCGCATCGGGTCCGGGCGACGTGGCGACTGCGACGGCCCGAGCTCTCGATGCTCGCGATCGATCCGCTCCTCCTGTCGCTCGAGCTCGCGGGCCAGGGCGATCTCTACCACTCGGTGCAGCTCGGGTTGCCGGCGACGCGTCGCCTTCCAGCCGTGCTCACGGTCCACGATCTCGCGCCGCTGCACTGGCCGGCGCACTACCTCGCCACGCCGTGGAGCAGGGTCGGCCATGCGTGGCAGTACGCGCTCGCGAGGCGCGCTGACGCGATCGTTGCCGTGTCCGAGTCGACGAAGCGCGACGTCGTCGCGCGCCTCGCGATACCGCCCGAGCGCATCCACGTCATCCCCGAGGCCGTCGATGCCTCGTTCGCGCCACCCCCGCGCGAAGCCGGCGCGGCGCTCGCCCGTCGACGCTTCGCGATCCCCGACCGCTACGTGCTGTACGTCGGTCAGTTCGATCCACGGAAGAACATGGACGGGCTGCTGGCCGCGTTCGCGCGGTCCGCGGAACGGGACCGCGCGCTCCGACTCGTGATCGTCGGGACGCGCGGAAAACTGACCCGCTTCCTCGAGGGCGCGCTGCGCCGATCGCGCGCACCGAAGGATCGCATCATCGTTGCCGGCACCGTCGACGAGCCGATGCTCGCCGCGCTCTACGCGGGCGCGGAGTGCCTCCTGCATGCGGCGCTGCTGGAGGGTTTCGGATTGACACCGCTCGAGTCGCTCCATGCCGGCACACCGGTCATCGCCTATCGCGCCGGCGCGGTGGTCGAGGTCGTCGGCGACGCCGGCCTGCTCGCCGACGAGTCCGACCCCGCCTCGCTCGGCGACGCGCTGCTGCGCTATCTCGACGACCCATCGCTCCAGGCCACGCTGCGCGAGCGAGCGCGCGCCCGCGCGGCGCTGTTCAGCTGGGACCGCGCGGCCGACGAGACGCTCGCCCTGTATCGGAGCCTCACCTGAGCCGGCTGCTGCTCGCCCTCGCGCTCCTCCTCGGATCGTGCGTCGCACCGCCGGTCACGACGCCTCTCCCGACCGCGCCGCTCGTCACCGCAAGCCCGACCCCGACACCCGATGTCACCTTCATCGCGTTCGCGCGGCTGCTCGCCGCGCGCGACGACGCCTGGAGGACCGGCGATGCCGATCGCGCCGCCGCGCTCGTCGCCCCTGAGGCGACAGCTGCGTTCCGCGAGCGCGAGCGGGAGCTCGCGCGGCTGGCCGGCCGCGGGGTGCCGCTCCTCGCCATGCGGGGCGAGCTCGGCCAGACCGGGGCGTTCGGCACCCTGCGTTCGATCGCGATCGCCGAGTCCGACTCCCAGGGCCGGACCCGCAGCGTCCGCTACTTCGGCGCGGGTCCCCTCGACGAGCTCCGGCTGACCGAGCCGACGCCGGCGCAGCTCGGCGAGGCGAGGACGATCACCGGCGACCGCTTCGACACCCGTGCGTATCCGCTCGATGCCGACGGCTGCGCGACGGCGCTCGCCTTCGCCGAGTCGGCGCTGACCACGCTCGTCGGCCGGCTCGGCGAGCGCTATCGACCGGCGGACCGCATCAGCCTCGTTTGCGAGCCGACGATCCAGCCCGAGCTGCCGCCCCTGGCGTCGGCGTTCACGAACGGCACGACGGTCACCTTCCTCACGTCGCAGTCGATGATCGTCGCGACCGGGCCGGGGGCCGACTGGTCGCGCACGGTGGTGACCCATGAGCTCTCACACGTGCTGCTCTTCCAGCGCGGCAACGGGCCGTTCCTGCTCGTCGAAGGACTGCCGCTCTGGCTGACCGACGACCGGCGTCAGCCCGAGCTCGATCGCGTCGTGCGGGCGAACGCCGTCTGGACCCTCGATCATCTGGTCGAAGGGCCGCGCGACGCGACCGAGTTCTTCGCGGGCTACGCGCAGGCGTCGTCGTTCGTCCGCTTCCTCGCGGACACGTTCGGGTCGGACAAGGTCATCGCGGCCTGGGAGAACGGGCGGGCGCTGCGCTTCCCGATCTCGTTCGAGAGCGCGTTCGGCGTCGCACCCGAGACCGCGTACGCGGCCTGGCGCGCAAGCCTGACGCGCTAACATCAGATCGCGCCCGCACCGCGGGCCGTTCGCTCCGTCCGCGGAGCGCATTCCGAGCGTGGGAGAGTTCTGTTGGCCCGTCGCATCCCATTGCCGCGGCTGACCCAGCGGCAGCGCACCGCGCGCTGGCAGCGAGAACGGCGTCAGCAGACGGTCATCGTGATCGTGTTCACGGTGCTGCTGTTCGGCGCGCTCGGTCTCGTGGCGTGGGCCGCGACGGAGCGCTACTACACCGACAACCTGAAGCCCGCGG
The DNA here is from genome assembly GCA_036389935.1 of Candidatus Limnocylindria bacterium. Taxonomy (GTDB): domain Bacteria; phylum Chloroflexota; class Limnocylindria; order P2-11E; family P2-11E; genus UBA4735. The sequence continues at coordinate 4,158 of DASWCU010000069.1, read as the reverse complement.
CGACCATCGAGGGCCGGGTCATCCCGTATCGCCTGTTCACCCGCGAGCGCGCGTTCGAGCTCGTGCGCCTGTACGTGCAGTACCAGGTCCCCGTCGAGCTCGAGAACGACCCGCGGCTGCTCCAGGAGAAGTCGCAGTACGACGGCCTCGCCCTCAGCGATCTCGTCGAGCAGGCGCTGCTCGACCTGAGCGCGCGGCAGGGCGCGTACACAGTGCCGCCGGCCGACATCGACGCGCGCTACACCGCGGACTTCAGCCAATGGCGCAGCCGCCACATCCTCGTCGAGCCCGACTCATCGGCGGCGGACAAGGATGCCGCGGACAAGGCCGCGCTGGGTCGAGCCCAGGACATCGCGAAACAGCTGCAGGCGTCGCCGAACGACGCCGAGCTCTGGGCGAAGCTGGCCAAGGACAATTCGGCCGACCCCGGCTCCAAGGACAAGGGCGGCGAGCTCGGCTTCACGAGCAAGGGCGAGTTCGTGAAGGAATACGAGGACGCCTTGACCGGGATGAAGGTCGGCGCCGTCTCCGATCCGGTGAAGAGCGCGTTCGGCTATCACGTCATCCAGCTCGAGGAAGTCCGTGCGCCGGAGGCGAACCCCCTCGTCCAGCGCTGGCAGTCCAGCGGCTTCAGCCTGGCCGACATCAAGATCCACGTGCGTTACGAGCTGCTCCGGGAGCGCGTGACGCAGCAGATCCAGGACGAGCTCTCGAGGTCCCCGTCGGAGCAGCTCCACCTCCTGCACATCACGGTCAACACCCCCGCCCCGGGCAACGTCGCCGCGACCGACTTCACCGCGGCGCTGAAGAAGCTTTCCGACGTCAAACAGGCGCTCGACAAGGGCACCGACTTCGCGGAGGTCGCGAGGCAGTTCAGTGAGAACCCGGATGAGGCGAAGAACGGCGGGGACGCGGGCTGGTTCACCCGAGGGATGTTCGACAACTATCAGAAGGAGAAAGAGCTCTTCGCCCTCCAGCCCGGCACGGTGAGCCGCCAGTTCTCGTCCAAGACGGTGACCGAGCTCTACAAGGTCGTCGAGAAGGATCCCGCACGCGCGCTGGCGGACGACCAGAAGCAGAAGCTGAAGGACAACGCGTACGTGTACTGGCTGGACCGGGAGCGGCGCGCTCACGACGCGGTGAAGCTCGTGCCGGGGCTTGAGTTCGGCCCCTAGCGACCTCGTCCGCGAAGCGCTCCGGCGCTGGCCGAACGGCGTGGACATCGTTCCCGCCTCGAGGCTCGATCGCCACGCCTTCGCGACGGTCCGTGCGGTCGTCATCGTCCTCGACGCGCCGGTCGATCGCGCGCTGCTCGCCCAGCACTACCCCGAGGACGTGATCGTGGCGGCGGAGACCGAGGCCGACGGGTTCCTCGTCCTGCCGGCTCGCGATCCGTACGCGGACCTCGCATCGCTGGGCACGGTCGCGCGGATCGCGGAGCGCCTTCGCGCGCCGGACGGCTGCCCGTGGGATCGGGAACAGACGCACGCGAGCCTCCGGCCGCACCTCCTCGAGGAGGCCTACGAGACGCTCGAGGCGCTCGATCGCGACGATCTCACCACGCTCCGCGACGAGCTCGGCGATCTGCTCTTCCAGATCGCGATCCACGCTCAGCTGGCCCGCGAGGAGGGCGCCTTCGATCTCACCGACGTGTCCCGCGGGCTCGCGGAGAAGCTGATCCGCCGGCATCCGCACGTCTTCACCGGGACCGCGATCGAAGGCGGCGACCTGTTGCTCCAGTGGGAGCGGATCAAGCGCGACGAGCGCAGCGTGCGCCGCGCCTCCGTCCTCGACGGCGTTCCGCGCTCGCTCCCCGCGTTGTTCGCGGCCGAGCGCCTGCAGGAGCGGGCCGCTCGCGTGCGGCTCCAGCCGCCGCGGATCGAGCTCCCGCTCGACGTGGACGACGAGGCGTTCCTCGGCGAGCTCCTCTTCGATCTCGTCGCCGAGGCGCGCGAGCGCGGGTTCGACGCCGAGACGGCACTCCGCGAGGCGAACGAGCGGTTCACCGCGCACGTCGGGCGGGTGGAGGCGAGGGCCCGCGACGCGGGGCGCGAGCTCGAGTCGTACACCGCGGAGGAGCTGCGGCGGCTGTGGGAGGAGACCGGTGGCGAGGTTCCGGCGGCCTGACGGACGTGCCTCCGGCGCGCTGCGTCCGGTCTCGATCGAGGTCGGCGTGGCGAAGTTCGCCGAGGGATCGGCGCGCATCACGTTCGGCGACACGGTCGTGCTCTGCCTCGCGACGCTGACCGAGAGCGTCCCGCGGTTCCTCGACGGGAAGGACCAGGGCTGGATCACGGCCGAGTACGCGATGCTTCCCCGTGCCACGCCCGAGCGGAGCCAGCGCGAGAGCATCGCCGGACGGCCGGGCGGCCGGACCTTCGAGATCCAACGCCTCGTCGGACGCGCGCTGCGTGCGGCCATCGATCTCAAAGCGCTCGGGCCGCGAAGCCTCACGATCGACTGCGAGGTGCTGCAGGCCGACGGCGGCACGCGGACCGCCGCGATCACAGGCGGCTACGTCGCCCTGGCCCACGCGGTCCGCGGGATGCGGTCGAGCCCACTGCGCCGGCAGGTCGCCGCGGTCTCCGCCGGCTTCGTCGAAGGCGAGCTCCTCCTCGACCTCGCGTACGCCGAAGATTCGATCGCCGATGCCGATGTGAACGTGGTCGCGACCGACGCCGGCGAGCTCATCGAGGTCCAGGGGACCGCCGAGAAGCGCCCGTTCTCGCGCGCCGACTTCGATCGCGTCCTGGCGCTCGCGATGGACGGCATCGCGCAGCTCGTCGAGGCGCAGCGGCGCGCCCTCGCCTGACGGCGGGTGTCGCTCCGGCTGCTCATCGGCTCCACCAATCCGGGCAAGGTCTCCGAGTACCGCGCCCTCCTCCGCGGGCTCGACATCGAGCTCGTGAGCCCCGAGCAGCTCGCGGATCGACCCGCCGAGCCGGCCGAAGACGCATCGTCGTACGCGGAGAACGCCGTGACGAAGGCCCTCGCCTACGCGCGCGCCACCGGTCTCGCGACGATCGCCGACGACTCGGGCCTCGAGGTCGACGCGCTCGGCGGCGCGCCCGGTGTGCGCAGCCGCCGCGCGTTCGGCGAGGAGGCGACACCGGAGGAGCGCAACCAGGTGCTCCTCGCGATGCTCGACGGCGTGAGCCGGCGTACCGCGCGCTTCGTCTGCGTGGTGGCGCTCGCGCGGCCGGACGGCCACGTGGAGACGTTCGACGGCGAGGTGCGTGGCGAGATCGCGGACCGCCCGCGCGGGGACGGCGGCTTCGGCTACGACCCGGTGTTCGTCATCGCGGGCGACGGCCGCACGCTCGCCGAGGTGCCGGCCGATGAGAAGAACGCGATCTCCCATCGTGGGCTCGCGGCGGCCAAGCTGCGCGCCGCGTTGGCCGGGGATGCCGCCTGACGCGGCCGATCGCGTGGTGGTGGATCGGGTCGTCGGCGGCGACGGAGCGGCTCAGGCGCTGATCTGGGAATCGATCCGCTGACGGAGCGCCGCGGCCTCGGCGCGGGCCTCCGCCTCGGGCAGCGCACCGCGCGGTGCCTGGCCGCGCATGAAGAGCGGCGGGACGCCGGGCGCGCCATCGTCCACGTAGCGCGGCACGACGTGGGTGTGGAGGTGCGGCACCGAGTTCCCGAGCGTGAACAGGTTGAGCTTCGCGGGGCGATAGTGGAGCTCCAGGGCGCGCATGACCCTGAGCACGTCGTCCCAGTACGCGCCGGCCTCGTCCGGCGTCAGCTCGGTCGGCTCGGCCACGTGGCGCCCCCGCCAGATCACGATCGTGTATCCGCGCTGCCCCACGTCGGCGAGCTGGAGGTACGCATCGGCCGTGTCGCTCGCGTAGATCCGGATCCCGGACTCGTCCCGGTCGGGGCGTCCGGCCGCGCACATCGGACAGCCTTCGCCGCGGAGCCGCTGCTCCCAGTCCGCCGGCCAGCGCTGGCCCACGGCCGGAAGGTTAGCCGTCGCCGTAGCGAAGCCGGCCCTGGAGGAGTCGAGCCGCGTCGGTCATCCGATGCGGGTCGGGCTCGGCCCCGATCCGAAGGTGCAGCACCGTCCAGCCGTCGGCGGCGAGGCGATCGGCGAGCAGCCGGCGGTGGCAGCGCCACCAGAGCGTCTCGGCGCACATCACGGCCGCCGGGCTCCGC
>DASWCU010000068.1:0-10367 GCA_036389935.1 Candidatus Limnocylindria bacterium | reverse complement strand
ACCCGGGTACACCCGGACCAGCCGATCTACGACGAGCGACAGGACCTCGTTCAGCTCGAGCGTCGAGGTCAGCACGTTCGAGACCTCGAAGAGTGCGGATACCTCGCGCAGCTTGCGCTCGGCGTCGCGCTGCAGGCGGCTCTTCTCGATCACCCCGGCGACCTGATTCGCGATGGTCTGCAGGAAATCGATCTCGCCGCTCTCGAAATCCCGCGGCGCGACCGTCTGGACGTTCATCACGCCGATGACCTCGTCCCGGATCACGAGCGGGACGGAGAGCATGGACGTGAAGCGCTCCTCGTCGACCGACGGGACCCACTTGAAGCGCGGCTCGTTACGTACGTCCCGGACCGCAAGGGGCACCCGCGCGTTCGCGACCCAGCCGGTGATGCCCTCGCCGATCCGGAGCGTCGCCCGGCCGATCGAGCGCGGATCGAGGCCGTTCGACGCGACGAGGCGGAGAAGCCCCTCCCGCCGCTCGAGGAGATACAGGGAGGACACCTCGGCGCCGATGGCGTCGGTCGTTCGGTCGATGACGATCCGGAGCATCTCGTCCCAGTCACGGGTCGACGAAGCCAGCTGCGCGATCTCGTGAAGGAACGAGAGCTCGGCAAGTTTCCGTTGGGTGTCGGCTGCCGTCACCACCGGATTCTAGAAATACACTGACTCGATGGGCACGGTCATACGCACGCACGGGCTGACGAAGCGCTTCGGCGCGCTCGTCGCGGTCGAGGACCTCGATCTCGAGGTCCGAGAGGGGGAGGTCTTCGGCTTCCTCGGCCCGAACGGCGCGGGGAAGACGACGACCCTGCGGCTCCTCTGCGCGCTCATCGCGCCGACCAGCGGGACGGCCGAGGTCGCCGGTCATCGCCTCGGTCGCGAGGACGCCCGGATCCGCGCCTCGGTCGGCATCCTCACCGAGCAGCCGGGCCTGTACGAGCGCCAGTCGGCGGAGGAGAACCTCCTGTTCTTCGCGGCCCTGTTCGGCCTCTCTCCCGCCCTCGCCCGGTCCCAGGTCGATCGGTACCTGCGGCTCATGGGCCTCTACGACCGCCGGCGCGAGCCGGTGGCGACGTTCTCGCGCGGCATGAAGCAGAAGATGGCCATCGCCCGGGCCGCCCTGCACGAACCGCGGATCATCTTCCTCGACGAGCCGACGACCGGGCTCGATCCAGACGCCGCGCGCACGGTGCGCGAGTTCATCACCCAGATCCGCGGTGAGGGCCGCACGGTGTTCCTCTGCACCCACAACCTGGATGAGGCCGACCGGCTCTGCGATCGGATCGCGTTCTTCCGGCGCACCGTCATCCGCATCGACACGCCCGCGCACCTGCGCGCGGAGCTCTATGGACACGCCACCGAATTCCGGCTGCTGCCGGCGCCGCGGGCGGAGGACCTCGCCCGGGTCATCGCGGTGCCCGGCGTGCACGATGCACGCTACGAGAACGGCTCGATCGTCGTCTCGAGCGGCGATCCGCTCGAGGTGAACCCTCGGGTCGTCCGCGCCCTCGTGGGCGGCGGCGCGGAGGTCGCCTACGTCACCGAGCGGCGCGTCTCGCTCGAGGACGTGTATTTGCACGTCGTCGAAGGCGAGCCGCCCGTCGAGCCGGTGATCGATGCGACGGCAAGGAAGACGGCGTGAGCGTCCTCGCGACGAGCATCGATCGCCGCACCGTCGTGCGGACGGTGTGCTTCCGCGAATGGCGCGAGGCGCTCGGCAACAAGCTCCTCGTCGGGATGACCGTGCTCCCACCGCTGGTGATCCTCGGTGCGGGCATCGGCGCGGTCGCGACGGCCGCGATCTACCCGCCGAGCGAGAAGGATGTCCAGGCGCTCTACGCATCCTCCCCCGCGATGAGCGGGCTCGACCCCAAGGAGGCGGTGCAGGGGCTCATCGCGACGTACTTCCTGATCCTGTTCATGCTCATCCCCACGGTCGTGCCGCTCACGATCGCCATCTATTCCGTGATCGGCGAGAAATCGGCCCGCACCCTCGAGCCGCTGCTCGCGTCACCGGTGGGGGTCGGCGAGCTCCTCCTCGCGAAGAGCCTCGCCTCGGCGATCCCCGCGGTCATCGTCACCTGGATCGCGTACATCGTGTATCTGTTCTCGGTGCGCGCCCTCGGAAGCAGCGCCGCCGTGCATGCCGTCACCGCTCCGCGGTGGATCCTCGCGATCATCGTGATGGTGCCGCTGCTCACGCTGCTGTCGGTGAACCTCGGGATCCTCATCTCCACGCGGGTGAACGACGTGCGGGTGGCGCAGCAGATCGGCGGTCTCGTGGTCGTTCCGGTCGTGGCGATCGGCATCGCGCAGGTCACCGGCCGCGTGGTGCTCAGCACCGAGTCGTTCGTCGGTACGGCGATCTTCCTCGCGATCATCGACCTGGTGGTCTTCGAGCTCGCGCGCCTCGCGTTCCAGCGCGAGAACATCCTCAGTCGCTGGCGGTAGCACCCGCGGCGACCGGCTCGCGCTTCAGCGGCTCGGCGTCGGCGTGGGGCTCGGGCTCCGTCCGCGCGGGGTCTGACCCGGTGATGGCCGTGGCGACCCGGAGGGGCGCGGCTGGGTCGGCACGATGCCGGTCGACTGCCGGTCGTCCGGGAACGTGCGGGGTCCGGCGATCTCGACCAGCCGCGTCCAGCGCTCGCTGACGGTACGACCGTTCTCGCGAAGCTCCATCACGAGCTCGTACGTCCCGCGGAGCGCCGGGGCGTCGAACGGCGCGAAGAACGTCCCGCTGCCGCCGGCCGCCGTCGTGCCGAGCGTCGCGCTGCCGCTCGCGACCGGGCGATCGGTCTGCGGATCGATCGCCTGCCAGAAGAGCTGGTACGTGTGCGCCGTCCCGCCCGCGGCGGGGAGATCCGAGTACTGGAGGATCAGCAGCGACGCCTCCCGCCGATGCAGCAGCGACGGCAGCTGCGCGTTCGTCGCGACGAGGTACGGCTCGTGAACGTGGAAGCCGAAGCTTCCGGTCGCGGCACCCAGGCCGGCGAGCGCGGTGCCGTTCGGGTCGGCGAGGCCGACGACGAGCGTGTAGTCGCCGGGAGCGCGCGGCGCGTCAAATGCGACGGTGACCCGAGCGCCGGCGTTCGGCGCGAGCGCCGGCAGGGCGACCGGCGTCGGCGAACGGTCGACGAGCCGTCCCGTCGCGTCGCGCAGCTCCCAGATGAGTCGCACGCTCCCGGCGCCGGCCGCGGTCCACGCCCGGATGCCCGCGTTCGTGACGCCGATCTGCACCGCCTGCGCCGCGCCGGTCTCGTACGAGCCGGCCTTCGGCAGCTGGAAGCGCGCGTTCGCCGGCGGCTCGAGCGTCGCCGCGTAAACGAGCGAGCCGAGACCGGCGAGGAACTGGTCGGCCTCATCCTCGGCCGCGTTCGCCGTGAGTCCCACGACGATCCTCGGCCCCGACGGCGTGAACACGATCCCCGCGTCGTGGGTGACGCCGCCGAGGTTGCCGGTCTTGTGCGCGACGACCGCGTCGGGCGGGAGCTGCGCCGGCAGCCGGTCGTTCACCTGCTGCCGCTCGAGCCGCGCGAGCATGCGGTCCGACGCGGCGGGCGACACGAGCCGGCGCCTCGCGAGCTGCGTGAGGAGCTCGCCGACCGCGCGCGCGGTCACCGTGTTGTCGTCGTAGTCGTCGAGCGCGACGTGGAACCCGCCGAGCCCCATCCGCTCGAGGGTCGCGTCGACCTTCGCGGGGCCGAGGAGACGCCAGAACGCGAGCGCCGTGCCGTTGTCCGACACCGTGATCATGGACTCGAGCGCCTCATCGATCGTCATGACCGTTCCGGCGGGCTCGAACGATCCATCATCGGTGATGTCCTCGGATCCGATCTCGATCGCGTCGTCGTAACCGAGCGTACCCGCGTCGACGCGCGTCTCGACCTCGATGAGGATGCCCAGCTTGTAGAGGGACGCCGCGAGGAACTCCTGGTCCGCCTCGTGCGTGTAGAGGGGCGCGGCGGCGTTCGGATCGGCGACGTACACGGCGGCGTCGCCCGGGAACGCCCGGACCAGACCGTCCACCTGGACGACGAGGTCGGCCGCCGACGCCGCGACCGGACCGCCGCCGGCGATGAGCGAGCCGACCAGGAAGCCCACCGACAGGCCGACGCGGAGGCCGCGCATCACGGTCCGATAACGGCGGGACGGTCCGGGTGTTTCACCGCGGGCGAGATGATGCCAGCGCCGCGCCGGTGGCACGATGCCCGAGCCTGAGCATCTCCCGATGGCCGCTCGGCGTCTCGTCCTCGTAGCCGAGCAGGTGCAGCGCGCCGTGCGCGGCGAGGAATGCCACCTCGCGCGCCAGCGCGCGCCGGCGCCGGCGCGCCTGACGCTGGGCCTGCGCCGTGCTGATGACGATGTCGCCGACCTCGAGCGATCCGTCGCGGTCGCGGCGGAGCCGCGCGACGGCGTCCGCGCCCTTCGCGGCAGCGACGTCCTGCCCGAACGAGAGCACGTCGGTCGTCCGCCGCCGCCCGCGATGGCGCGAGTTGAGCTCGCGCATCGCTGCGTCGTCGACGAAGACGAGGGTGATCGCCGCGTCCGCCGGGAGCCCGAACGGCCGGACGGCGGCGCGGATCGCAGCGCGCACGGGTGCGAGGTCGCACGGTGCGGGGCCGCGAATGGCGAGCCTCAGTGTCCGGAGGCGAGCGGCGGAGGCGGCGGCGCCGTCGGCAGCCGGGCGATGCGGTCCTCGGGATACGGGATCCGCTCGTGATAGACGCCGGCGAGGAGCTGCCTGAACGCCTCCTTGATGCGCTGCACGTCACGCAGGGTCAGGTCGCATTCGTCGAGCTGCCCGTCGGCGACCTTCTCGTCCACGATCCGATCGACCATCTCCGCGATCCGGTCGGGCGTCTTGTCCTCGATCGATCGCACGGCGGCCTCGGTGCTGTCGGCGAGCATGACGATGCCGGCCTCCTTGCTGCGCGGCTTCGGGCCGGGGTGACGGAACGACCGCTCGTCGACGTTCTCGGATCGTTGCTGTGCGAGGGCGTAGAAGTAGCGGATCAGGCTCGTGCCGTGGTGGCCCGGGATCATCTCCCGGATCTGCAATGGCAGGCGGTACCGCTCGGCGAGGGCCAGCCCATCGCGGACGTGCGCGGACACGATGCTCGCCGACACGGCGGGATCGAGATCGTCGTGCGGGTTGCTGCCCGTTTGGTTCTCGATGAACGCGAGCGGGTTCCGCATCTTGCCGATGTCGTGGTAGTAGGAGCCGACCCGGGCGACGAGCGGATCGGCGCCGACGACCTCCGCCGCGCGCTCGGCGAGGTTGGCCACGAGCAGCGAGTGGTGGTACGTGCCGGGCGTCCGCAGGAGCAGCTGCCGGAGCAGCGGGTTGTTGGGATCCGCGAGCTCGCGGAGCTCGAACACCGTCGTGATGCGGAAGAGGTGGCCGAGCATGACGACCGCGCCGAAGGCGAGCACGCCGGACGCGATGCCGCTCAGGACCGCCGCGATCCCGAGCTGGAGCATGCCGAGCGTGTCGGCGGCGCGGCCGACGAGGAGGAACGTGGCGATGATCCCGAGGTCGCCGAAGGCCACGGAGAACGATGCCGTCACGAACTCGCGCGCCGTCGTCGCACGCCGCACCGCCGCCATCCCGAGGAGGGCGGGCACCAGGACGTACGCGACGAGCTCGACCTGATTCGACATGATCCCGACGTGCAGCGCTCCGGCGATCTGCGTCGCGAGCGCCGTGCGGCCGCCGACAAGGACGGTGAGCATCATCGCGACGGCGGCGAACGGGACGAAGAACACCGCGACGTTGTGGCCCGGGACGAGCGCGCGGCCCGCCGCGGTCAGCACGACGAGCGAGAGGGCCACGATCGCGAGCTTGCGGTCGTCGACCCAGGCCTCCTGCGCGTAGCGCTCGATGAAGAGCGCGAGAACGCCGGCGATGAGCAGGGCCCAGATGATCAGGCCGAGGGCGCTCTTCCAGTCGATGCCCGGATTCACGAGGCCGAGGGCGCGCAGCTTCTCGAGCTCCTGGGCGGTCACGACCTGGCCCTCGCGGACGACGACCTCGCCCAGGGTCACCTGCACCTGCACCGGGGCGACGCCGTTGCGCGCCGCTTGCTGCGCCGTCGCGGTCGCCGTCGCGTCGAAGGTCCAGTTGGCCTGGAGGAGCTGCTTCAGCAGCTCGGCGCCGATGCGTTTCTGACGTTCGGTCCAGCCCGGCGGGAGCGCCTTCGCGGTCTCGGCGCGCGCCGCGTCGAGCTGCTCGGGCCGGATGCCCTGCGCGTACAGGGTCTTGAGGGCGGCGTCGAGCTCCTTGCTCAGCGGCTCGAACTCGGCGACGGTCATGTCCAGCAGGTCCGAGGCGAGCGTGGGCGAGAGCGTGACGTCGGTGAGCCGCGTGAGCGCCGCGATCCGCTGGTCCCGGGGCTGGGTACCGTCCGTCCGGATCCGGGCGATCGAGCTGAGCGCGCCGGCGAGCTTCGTGCTCGACGAGACGACGACCGCCGGATCGGGCGTGTACACGCGCTGGACCGCAGCCGCGGCCTTGTCGCGCTCGGCGGCCGTCAGGGACTCCGACACGAACACCGTTGAGCTCGGCGCGCGGATCTGCCGGTCCGCCACGACGCCGGCCTGATCGTACGAGACGACCGCCGGCGGTGAGAACAGAAGGGCCGCGGCGCACATGAGGCCCGTCGCGACGATGAACACGACCATCCGCGCGCGGGGATCGATCAGCGCGGCCGCGCGCAGATCGGCGAATGAGCGGGACCGCCGCCCTGCGAGCGGGATCACCGGCCGGGTATCCCCGCGCCATTGGGCGGCGCGGCGCCGTGCTCGTACCGGTCGTAGGCGCGGACGATGCGCGCGACGAGCTCATGCCGCACGACGTCACGCTCGTCGAAGTCGACGAACGAGACGCCCTCGACGTCGCGGAGGATCTCGCGCGCCACCACGAGCCCGGATCGCGAGTCGGCGAGGTCGATCTGCGTGATGTCTCCGGTCACGACCGCCTGAGAACCGTAGCCGAGCCGGGTGAGGAACATCTTCATCTGTGGCGGCGTGGTGTTCTGCGCCTCGTCGAGGATGATGAAGGCCTCGTTCAGCGTGCGCCCGCGCATGTACGCGAGCGGCGCGACCTCGATCTCGCCGCGCTCCTGCGCGCGGGTGAAGCGCTCGGGTGGCATGAGGTCGTAGAGCGCGTCGTAGAGCGGCCGCAGGTACGGGTCGATCTTCTCCTGAAGGTCGCCCGGGAGGAACCCAAGCCGCTCCCCCGCCTCGACCGCGGGCCGGGTGAGGATGAGCCGCGAGACGCGTCGCTCGCGGAGCGCGGCGACGCCCATCGCGACCGCCAAGAACGAGTTGTGGTTGATGAACCCGTTTGCGACGAACGAGTGCGTTCCCGGCACCGTGAGGTCATAGACGAGCGAGGACGACGGCGTGATCGAGAGGATCTCGAGGAAAAGGAGTCGGCGTTCGAGCAACTGGTTGAGGGGAAGGAGGATCGCGCCGGCGACCTTCCGCTCGTCGAGGATGCCGACAAGCTCGGCGAGCTTCGCGTAACTGGGTCGCCTAGAGCCACGCCGGTAATCTGCGAATCGACGATGTTCCGCGCGAGTGAGCGTCGTTTCGCGCATCGCCGCATGCAGCTGGGCGCCGACGAATGGGATGAGATCGACGTTCACGTTCCGCTTCGGCGGTCGGACGAGGCTGCACTTCCGAGCGATGGCGAAGCCGATCCGCTCGGAGAAGCGTTCGGCCTCGGCACCCGCGATCACGAGACGGTGAGACAGATGCACCTCCCCGCGATATCGCCCACGCTTGATGCCGAGGCTTCCGACGATGCCGAAGTTCAGTAGCAGGATCTGGACCTCGCGCATGAGTCGCCCAGAGGTCAGCGTCAGCGAGATCGCGCTTTCCCGCTCGACCGAGCCGTCCGCATCGAACAGGCCCCTCAGGAAGGCGCGCACGATCGACTCGGGCGCCTCCAGGATGGCCCGCGGGATCCGTTTCGCCCAGGCGGTTGCCCCGGACATGCCGAGATGCTGAAGGAGCTGATAGAGCTGAGAGCTCGCGATCACGTGGTCTGGCTGCTGCGAGTCGTTGTAGTTGAGGAACACGTGGAGCCCGAGGCGATCCGCCATCGAGCGGAACGCGTCGATCACTTCAGGGTCAACCGACGAAAGCACGATCCTGTTGCGGACAGTCAGACAGCCGTCGCCGGTAAGGATCCCCATGAAATAGGCCAACTGCTCGTCGAGCTCGTTCAGCGAGACCACCTTGGAGTGATCTTGTGGCGTGTTCTGTTCGTATTCGAAGTCGATACGGGTGCGCCGACCGAAGCAGCGCTGGCCTCGCTGAAGCGCGACGACGTCGCCCACGCGCAGCTCATCAGCGCGCCGCCAGTCGAGAGTGCCCGCGCGGCTTCGCACCAGGAGCGGATGCTCGCGCGTGACCTCGATGCCATAGCCGAGACGCGTCCGGACCACCAGCGTCTTCTGGATCCCACCGAAGTACGCGTGCGACGCGGCCTCTGGGCCTTGGATCCCGTGGACCCCCACGTCGATCGGCGAGGCCTCGTCGGGCGAGAGGTCTTCACCTAGAGCGTCGATCTCAACGAGTCCGCGGTCCGTGAGCACCAGCGAGTCCGCCGCGATGCACTTCCCCGTGCCGGCGACGCCGGTCGCGAACACGAGGTCGTACTCGCGGATGGCCTCGACGTACCGACGCTGATTCACCGACTGCGGCACGATCCGCTTGCCGTTGACGGTCGTCGCGATGTGCTCGCGCAACTGCTCCGGCGTGACGACCGGAGCGTCCCTGGCCTCGCCGATGAGACGCTCGAGAGCCGGCTTGCGGAGATTGTCGTCGCGCGCCGACAGCGTACGGATCGCGCCGACGAGATCGCCGACGCGCGCGACCGGGCCGGGCTCGCCGCTGATCCGCAGCTCGGCGCCGCGCGACGTGATCTTCACGCCGAACTCGCGCTCGATGCGATCGATGTTCGCCTCGTTCCGACCGGTCACGAACATCATCTCGTCGGGATCGGGGATGAGGATGGTGATCTGTTCCGCCTGCGCCATCAGGGCGTTGCGCCCGGCTCCTTCGGCGCGGATACGGCCCCCGACTCCAGCAGGTCGCGCACCACACGTGCGACCAGCGCTCCGTCCGCCTGCCCGCGCAGCTCGCCCATCAATCGCTGCATCACCTTGCCCTGCTCCTTCGGACCGCTCGCACCCGTGGCCGCGATCGCCCGCTCGGCGGCGGCACGGATCGCGGCCTCATCGAGCTGCTTCGGAAGATACCCCTCCAGGATCGCGAGCTCGGCGCGCTCCTTCGCGACCAGGTCGTCCCGGCCGCCCTTCGCGAAGGCCTCGATCGATTCGTGACGCATCTTGGTCTGGCGGCGGAGGACCGCGATGGTCGCGGGCTCGTCGAGCTCGCCGCGAGCGGCGACCTCTTCGTTGTGGATCGCGGCCAGCGCGAAGCGCAGCGTCTCTCGGCGGGTCACCTCCTGCGCCTTCGTGGCGGCGCGGAGATCGTGCTCGAGACGCGCTTTCATCGGCGGGGTGCGCGACGGCGCGTCAGCGCTTGCGACGCTTGGCTTCCTTGCGCTTGCGTCGCGCGGCCGGGCGCTCGTAGTACTCCCGCCGGCGAGCCTCAGCGAGGATGCCGGCCTGTTGGATCTTCTTGTTGAAGCGGCGGAGGGCGGCCTCGAAGGACTCGCCATCGCCGATGATCACTTCGGACATGCGGTCTGCCGGGTCACCCCGCTTTCGGTCATACAAGACGAAGCCGGCGCCCGCCAGGGGCTGCCGACCGTCGAATGATAGCGCCTGGCGGGGCGTCGGCATGGTAAACATACGCGTATCTGTACCGCGCGAGTGGCACCCGTGATCGTGGTCGTCGTCGTCCTCGGCTACCTCGGGGGATCGGTCTCCTTCCCGTACTGGATCGCCCGCTTGTACGGGGTCGACCTGCGGGGCGTCGGGTCACGCAAGCTCGGCGGCAGCAACCTGGGCAAGTCGGTCGGCGTCGTCCCGGGGATCATCGGCGGGACCCTCGACGGTGCGAAGGGGTTGGCGGCCGTCCTGGCCGCGGGCGCGGCGGGGCTGCCGCTCGAGTCGCAGCTCGCGTGTGGGATCGCCGCGACCTGCGGCCAGCTCTGGCCGGCCTTCCATGGGTTCGACGGGGGACGGGCGAACGCCACCGGCTGGGGCTTCGCGCTCGCGACGGACCAGATCGCGTTCCTGATCATGATGGTGCCGGTCGTGGCGGCGGTCGCTCTGCGGCTCACGGTCCGCCCGCGGCCCTCGCGGATCGTGCCCCTCGCGAATCTCTTGTCGTTCGCGGTGTTCCCGACGGTCATCGTCGAGCAGCTCGGGCCGAGCCCCGTCGCGATC
>DASWCU010000067.1:0-10242 GCA_036389935.1 Candidatus Limnocylindria bacterium | reverse complement strand
CACCGCGAGGCGCAGAACGGGATATGTATGTAAAGCGAGATCTCAGGCGAGGGAGGGCTTTGCCCGACCGAAGCCGCAGGGCCCCCGATCGCGGAGCAGGCGAAGCCGGCGAAGCGATCAGGGTTCAAGGGAGGGCTTTGCCCGACCGAAGCCGCAGGGCCCCCGATGGCGGAGCGATCAGGCGTCACCACGTGATCTGCCCCAGCGGGTCGGGGAGGTCGGCGTCAGCCGAGAGCTCCGCGGTGCGGCCGAGGTCGACGAGCCACTCGCGTGACTCGTTGACGAACGCGAGGAGATGCGCCGGTCGCCAGTCCTCCTCGCGCACGATGCGTTCATCGCCGAAGTCGGGCAGCAGGAGGACATAGGCGGTGACCCGATCGACGAGGCGCGCGGCCGAGACCCCCATCGCGAGCAGCCGTTCCGGTCCGCCGACCGCGCGGAGCGCCGCGAGGCGCACCGGAGCGACCACGTCCCCGAGGCGGGCGTCGCCGTCGGCCGCGCTCACCGCGGCGGCATGATGCAGCGCGATGCGCGCCGTGGCGGCGTACCGGCCTTCGAGCAGCCCGCGGGACTCGCGCGAGAGCCGCTCCCACACAAGGGCATGGTCGCCTTCGGCCAAGGCGCGAAGGAACGTCGAGGCCAGGAGCTGGGCCGGGTGCTCGTAGGCGACACGGTAGGGCCGGCTCACGGCTCGTCCTTGATCCGCAGCACCGCGAGGAACGCCTCCTGCGGGATCTCGACCGCGCCGACCATCTTCATGCGCTTCTTGCCGGCCTTCTGCTTCTCGAGGAGCTTCTTCTTGCGCGTGATGTCGCCGCCGTAGCACTTCGCCAGGACGTCCTTGCGCTTCGCGCGCACCGTCTCGCGCGCGATGACCTTGCCGCCGATAGCAGCCTGGATCGGAACGTCGAAGAGCTGTTTCGGGATGAGCTCGCGGAGCTTCGCGCAGAGCGATCGGCCGATGTACGGCGCGCGGTCCCGATGCACGATGATCGAGAGCGCGTCGACCGCGGTGCCGGCGACGAGGACGTCGAGGCGCACGAGGTCAGCGGCGCGGTATTCGCGGAGCTCGTAGTCGAGCGACGCATAGCCCTGCGATCGGCTCTTGAGCTGGTCGTAGAAGTCGACGATGACCTCGCCGAGGGGCATGTCGTACGTCAGCATCGCCCGCGTCGGATCGACGTAGCTCATGTCGGTGAGGACGCCACGCTTGCCCTGCGAGAGCTCCATCACGGCGCCGACATGACGCTGCGGCACGATGATCGTGACCTTCATCCAGGGCTCTCGGACCTCGTCGACGGTGCTCGGGTCGGGGAGGTGGGCCGGGTTGTCGACCGCGATCTCGTCGCCGGCATGCGTGCGCACGCGGTACTCGACCGAGGGCGAGGTCGCGATGAGCTCGACGCCGTACTCGCGCTCGAGCCGTTCTTGCACGATCTCGAGATGCAGCAGGCCGAGGAATCCGGCGCGGAATCCGAAGCCGAGGGCCTGCGAGGTCTCCGGCTCGTAGACGAGCGACGCGTCGTTGAGGCGCAGCTTCTCGAGCGCGTCGCGAAGCGCGGGATAGTCGTCGGCCCGGGTCGGGTAGAAGCCGGCGAACACCATGGGCTTCGCGGGGCGATAGCCGGGGAGCGCCTCGCGGGCCGGCGCGGAGGCGAGCGTCATCGTGTCGCCGACGCGGCAGTCCGCCACGGCCTTCAGCCCCGTGGCGACGTAGCCGACCTCCCCGGTGAGGAGCCGATCGACGGCACGGGCATCGGGCGCGAAGACCCCGAGCTCGAGAAGGTCGCTCGACCGTTCCGTCGCCATGAGCCGGATCCGGTCTCCCGCCGCCAGCGCCCCGTCGACGACCCGGACGTGAGCGACGACGCCCTTGTAGGCGTCGTAGTGCGAGTCGAAGATGAGCGCGCGGAGCGGAGCGGCGCTCTCGCCGTCGGGCGGTGGTACCCGCTCGACGATCGCGTGCAGCAGGTCCTCTACGCCGCGGCCCGTCTTCCCCGAGGCGAGCAGGATCTCCTCGTCGCGGAAGCCGAGGGTCGTGTGCAGATCCGAGCGCACGAGGTCGATGTCGATGCTCGGCAGATCGACCTTGTTGACGACGGGGACGACCTCGAGGCCCTGCTCGACGGCGAGATACGCGTTCGCGAGCGTCTGGGCCTCGATCCCCTGCGAGGCGTCGACCAGGAGCACGGCGCCCTCGCAGGCCGCGAGGGAGCGGCTCACCTCGTAGTTGAAGTCGACATGGCCGGGCGTGTCGATGAGATTCAGCTCGTAATCGCCGCCGTCCCTGCCGCGCCAGGCCATCCGCACGGCCCTGGCCTTGATCGTGATGCCCTTTTCGCGCTCGAGCTCCATCGAGTCGAGCAGCTGGTCGCGCATCTCGCGCAGCGGGACCGTCCCCGTCAGCTCGAGGATGCGGTCGGATAGCGTCGTCTTGCCGTGATCGACGTGGGCGATGACGCTGAAATTGCGGATGCGCGCCCTTGGGTCGGACATCGTGAAGAGCGTAGAGGCGCGCCGCTCAGAGCCCGTAGTGGGCGACGATCGCATCGACCGAGGCCGCGACGTCGAGCGCCGTCGTGTCGAGGACCAGCCAGCCGGCCGGCGCGGTGAGGGCCCGTCGCATCGGCTCGTACAGCCGCCGCGCGATCTCGTCGAGGTGCGGCGCGTCGCCGGCCGGCTTGTTCGCGCGCGCCGCATTGCGAGCCAGCGCCGTCTCGAGCGTCGGCCGGAGGAGGACCCGCCGCGGGCCCAGATCGCCGATGCGCCGCGCGTAGTCGTCGGCCTGCGTGCCGTCCTCGACGGTGTCGTCGATCACGACCGGAAGGCCGGCCGCGGCGAACTCCCGGGCGCAGAACGTCGCGCATCGACGAGCCAGGGTCACCCGCGAACCGTGGTCGGCCCATGGGTCGGCCGCCGAGCCGGCATCGATCCAATCGCCGAAGACGTCGGCCTGAACGATGGCCGCGAGCGGGTAGCGCTTCGCGAGCGCGGCGCACACCGTCGTCTTCCCCGCGCCGGGTACGCCGGTGATCAGCCAGACCGCCGGCAGGGCGCTCGCGGTCAGCCCCGGCGCGCCTCGACGATCGCGGGCGGCCGGCCGATCCGCGCCCGCACGACGTTCGTGATCTCGGCGAGCTCGCGCACCCGGAAGATCGACGAGGCGAGGAGGTACACGGTGACCCCGACGGCGCTCGCGACGGCGGTCTGCAGGAAGAGACCCGGCTTCGTCTGCTCGAGGTCGGCGGTGATGTTCGTCAGGCGGATGAAGACGAACATCGCGATCCCCATGAGCAGGCTCGTGGCGACCACCTTGAGCGATGCCATGCCGAGCCCGACGAGCTTGAGCCGGGCGCGCGGCGCCAGGAGGGCGAAGAAGAGCGACGCTTCGGCGAGCGTCGCGATCGAGTTCGCCAGGGCGAGGCCGTTGATCCCGTACTGAGGGGCGAGCAAGACCGAGAGGAAGATGTTGCCGCCGATCGAGAACAGCGTCAGCGCGAGCGGCGTGCGCGTGTCCTTCGACGCGTAGTAGGCCCGCGCGAGGATCTGCACCAGGGCGTGCCCGGCGAGCCCGAGCGAGTAAAACAGGAACGCCTCCTGCGTCGCCTCACGCGCGTCACGCCCGAACTGCCCGTACTGGAAGAGCAGGTTCACGATCGGCCGCCGGAGCACGATCATCATCACGATCGTCGGCAGGGTCAGGAAGAGGATCCACCGGATCGCCTGCTGCAGCGCGTCGCGCATCCGCACCTGGAGCCCGAGCGAGGCGTAGTGCGAGAGGGTCGGGAACACCGCCGCCGAGATGGCGATCGAGAAGACGCCGAGCGGAAGCTGCATGAGCTGGAACGCATAGTTCAGCGCCGTGAGCGAGCCCTCCGGCAGCTTCGCGGCAAGGTACGTGTCCACGATGAAGACGAGCTGCACCGCGCCGAGCGCGAGCGTGCGCGGCCCGGTGAGCCGAGCGATCTCGCGCACCCCGGGGTGGTCGAGCTCGAGGGCGAAGTGGTATCGGGTGCGGCGGAACGTGAGCTCGGGCACCTGCACGAGCCACATGAAGAGCGCGCCCGCGACGGTACCCCAAGCCAGTGCCTCGATCCCGAGGAACGGCGAGGCGAAGATCGCGAACAGGACGATGACGAGGTTGTAGAGCAGCGGCGCGGTCGCGCCGGAGAGGAACTGACGATACGAATTGAGGATGCCGGTGAACAGGGCGGAGAGGCCCATGAAGATCGGGCTGAGCAGCATGATCCGCGAGAGGCGAATGGTGAGCTCGACCTGCGCCGGATCGCCGAACGGCGCCAGCACCGGGACGATCCAAGGGGCGAGCAGCCACATGAGCGCTGAGAGGGCGATGAGCAGGATCACGATCGCGTTCATGACGCTCGAAGCGACCCGCCAGGCCTCGTCCTCGCGTTCCCGGGCGAGGTAGCCCGTGAAGACCGGGATGAACGCGCTGGCAAGCGCTCCGGCGACGAGCAGGTTGAACAGCGTGTCGGGGATGCGGAACGCCGCCCAGAACGCGTCGAGCTCCCCGGTCTCGCCGAACTTCGCGCCGATCACCGAGAGCCGCAGCCATCCGAGGAATCGGCTGGCGACGAGGGTCACGATCATGAACAGCGACGCCCTGCCGACGCTCATGCGCACTGCCGCGAAGTATGGGACTCGATACACTCCGAGACCGTGGCGAAGAAGAAGCGTTCAGCCCTGAAGCGCATCCGTCAGGCGCCGCGGCGCGCGGCGATCAAGGTGCTCGCCCGCTCGTCCGCGCGCACCGCGGTGAAGCGAGCGCGCGTGGCGATCGCCGCCGGCGCCGCGGACGCGGCAGACGCCGTGCGCGACGCCGCGAGCGCGCTGGATCGCGCGGCGAAGCGGAAAGGGATCCACCCCAACGCGGCCGCGCGACGGAAGAGCCGGCTCGCGAAAGCGGCGAAGCGCTAGCCGAGCCTCCCGCTCACCCCCGTGCGAAGCGGGGAAAGGTGTCGCGTCCGGGATAGCGCGCCGCGTCGCCGAGCTCGAGCTCGATCTCCATCAGGCGGTTGTACTTCGCCACGCGCTCGCTGCGCGACAGCGATCCGGTCTTGATCTGGCCGGTGTTCAGTGCGACGCAGAGGTCGGCGATCGTCGTGTCCTCGGTCTCACCCGAGCGGTGCGAGATCACGGCGGCGTAGCCCGAGCGATGGGCGAGCTCGACCGCCTCGATCGTCTCCGTGAGGGTACCGATCTGGTTGAGCTTGATCAGGACCGCGTTGGCCACTCCCTCGTTGACCCCGCGCCGGATGCGCCCGACGCTCGTGACGAAGAGGTCGTCCCCCACGAGCTGCAGCCGGTCGCCGAGCGCCTTCGTAAGCGCCTTCCAGCCGTCCCAATCATCTTCGGCGAGGCCATCCTCGATCGAGACGAGCGGGTAGCGGTCGCGCCAGCCCGCGTACTTGGCGACGAGCCCCGCGGCGTCGAGCGTGACGCCCTCGCGCGCGAGCGCGTAGGCACCGTCGGCGAAGAACTCCGTCGCGGCGGGATCGAGGGCGAGCGCGCAGTCGTCCCCCGCTTCGTAGCCGGCGCGCTCGATGGCCTCGAGGAGGAGCTCGATCGGCTGCTCGTTCGAGGTCAGGCCGGCGGGCGCGAAGCCACCCTCGTCGCCGACGCCGGTCCCCATGCCGCGCTCGTGGAGGATGGCCTTGAGCGCGTGGAAGATCTCCGATCCCATCCGTACGGCCTCGCGGAACGACGGCGCGCCCAGCGGCACGATCATGTACTCCTGCATGTCCGCTGAATCCGTCGCGTGCTTGCCGCCGTTCAGCACGTTCATCAGCGGGACCGGGAGCGTCCGCGCGAGCGGGCCGCCGAGATAGCGGTACAGCGGGAGGCCGACCTCCGCCGCGGCCGCGCGAGCGCAGGCGAGCGACACCCCGAGCATCGCGTTCGCGCCGAGCCGCGATTTGTTCGTCGTCCCATCGAGCTCCATGAGCAGCGAATCGATCGCGGACTGGTCCGCCGCCTGCTCGCCGATCAGCTCCGGCGCGATGACATCGTCGACGTTGCTCAGCGCGTTGCCGACACCCTTGCCGCCGTAGCGCGCGGGGTCGCCGTCGCGGAGCTCCACCGCCTCATGCGCGCCGGTCGACGCACCGGACGGCACCATCGCCGTCCCGACGGCGCCGCCGGCGAGGAACACGTCCACCGCCACGGTCGGATCGCCGCGCGAGTCGAGGACCTCGCGCGCCCGGATCATCTCGATCGTCGATTCAGCCACGTGCACCTCCTGCTCGATCTCTCGGCTTCGCCGAGGAGACAGCTCAGGGCTGGTCGTTTCACTCCTCGCGGCAAAGCCGCTCGTCGCTCATTCTTCGGCATCCGGTATGGCCTCCACGCCCGGCAGCCGCTTGCCTTCGATCAGCTCGAGCGCGGCTCCGCCGCCGGTCGAGACGTGCGTCATCCGGCCGGCCAGGCCGAGGCCCTCGACCGCCTGCACCGATTCGCCGCCGCCGACGATCGTCGTCGCGGCGCTCTCGGCCATCGCCCGGGCCACCGCGACGGTACCGGCGGCGAAGGCCGGGTCCTCGAAGCGGCCCATCGGCCCGTTCCAGAAGACGGTCCGGGCCGATCGGATCGCCGCGGCGAAGCGGCGCTCGGTCTCCGGTCCGATGTCGAGGATCCGCTCGCCCGACCACCGCATGTCGGTCGGCAGGAGCACCGTGGCCCCGCGTCGCTCGGCCGCGGCCAGGATCTCGCGGGCCTCGCCCTCACGGTCGGGCTCGCTGAGGGAGGCCTTCACGTCGGTGCCGGTCGCGGCGAGGAAGGTGTTCGCCATGCCGCCACCGATGATCAGCGTGTCGCAGCGCGCCACGAGGGCGCGCAGCACATCGATCTTCGAGCTGATCTTCGCGCCGCCGATGACCGCGACGAACGGGCGGTCCGGCGACGTGAGCAAGCCGGTGAGCACGCGGATCTCCCGCTCGAGGAGGAGGCCCGCGTACGCGGGAAGCAGATGCGCCACGCCTTCGGTGGACGCGTGAGCCCGGTGGGCCGCGCCGAACGCGTCGTTCACATAGAGCTCGAACGGTGCGGCGAGCGAGCGCGCGAAGTCCGGATCGTTGCGCTCCTCCTCGGGATGGAAGCGGACGTTCTCGAGCATGAGCAGGTCGCCAGGACCCAGGGCGCGCGCCGCTGTCTCGACCGCCGGGCCGACGCAGTCGGCCGCGAGCGGGACCGGCCCACCGAGCAGCTCAGCGAGCCGCGCGGCGATGGGAGCGAGGCTGAGCCCGGGCTCGAGCCCCTTGGGCCGGCCGAGGTGCGAGCAGAGCGCGACCCTGGCGCCGGCATCGCGCAGCAGGTGGATCGTCGGGAGCGTCGCTCGGATCCGGGAGTCGTCCGCGACCGCGCCATCGGCGAGGGGAACGTTGAGGTCGACACGCGCAAGGATGCGCTTGCCGGCGGCATCAGCGGCCGTGACGACCCGCTTGCCCAACCGCTCAGGCGGTCGCGGTGGCGGGGATCTTCGTCTCCATCTTCGAGCCGACGTACGCCGTGATGTCCGCGAGCCGGCACGCGTACCCGTACTCGTTGTCGTACCAGGCGATCACCTTGACCATGTTGCCGAGGACGATCGTGTCGATGCCACTCACGATCGTCGAATGCTCGTCGCCCTTGAGATCGGAGGACACGAGCGGCTCCTCGGTGTAATCCATGATCCCCTTGAGCGGCCCCTCGGCCGCGCGTTTGAACGCGGCGTTGATCTCGTCTTTCGTGACCTCGCGACCGAGCAGCGCGACGAAGTCGACGACCGAGACCGTGGGCGTCGGGACGCGGAATGCGATGCCCGTGAACTTCCCCTTCAGCTCGGGGATGACGAGCGCCACCGCCCGCGCGGCGCCGGTCGCCGCGGGCACGATGTTCTCCGCCGCCGCACGCGCCTCGCGAAGGTCCGTCGCCGCGAGGTCCAGCGTCTTCTGCGAGTTCGTGTACGAGTGCACCGTCGTGAGGAAGCCTTTCTCGATGCCGAACTCGTCGTTGAGCACCTTCGCCACCGGCGCGAGGCCGTTCGTCGTGCAGGACGCGTTGCTGATGACGTGGTGCCTGGCCGGATCGAACTCCTTCTCGTTGACCCCGAGGACGACCGTCTTGTCTTCGTTCTTCGCGGGCGCCGAGATGATGACGTACTTCGCGCCGGCGGCGATGTGCGCCCGCGCCTTGGTCGCGTCGGTGAAGAGGCCGGTCGACTCGATGACGACGTCGATCGTCATGTCCCGCCACGGCAGCTTGGCCGGGTCCCGCTCGGCCAGCACGCGGATCCGCCGCCCGTCGATGACGAGCTCGTCCGCCGTCGCGGAGACCTCCCCCTTGAACGTGCCGTAGTTCGTGTCGTGCTTGAAGAGGTGCGCGTTGATCTTCGGGTCGAATAGATCGTTGATCGCGACGATCTCGACCTCCGGATGGCGCTCGAGCAACGCCTTCAGACACTGGCGGCCGATGCGGCCGAAGCCGTTGATCGCTACACGGGTCATGTGATCTCTCCCTGGATCCACTCGCGCCGCACGGCGTGACCGCCGCATCGGCGGCCCGGCCACGCGGTCCGCTCCTGGATCGAGGGTCAGCCTAGAGGAACCAGGCGCCTCGGCCGGCCGCGCGGTCTCTTGCGGCAAGGACCGCGCCAACGACGGAGACGTCGGGGCCGAGCTTCGAGGGGATGACGCGCACGGCGGCGGCGGGGACCGCGAAGGCGCGTTCGGCGATCGCGCGGCGCATCGGCTCGAGGACATGCCCGGGCTCGTGCTCCGCGACCGAACCGCCGACGACGATCCGCTCCGGGTTGAGCGCGTTGACCAGGCCGACCGCCAGGTTCTCGAGCGCGGCTTCCGCGCCGGCGACGAGCGCCACCGCCCGCGGCTCACCCTCCGCGGCCCGCGCGAAGACGACGCCGGCGTCGTCGACGCCGTAGGCCGCGGCGAGGTAGCTGCCCGCCGCATACGCCTCGGCGTGGCCGAAGGATCCGCACCGGCAGCGGACCGAGCGGTCGAGGCTGACCGGGATGTGGCCGATCTCGCCGGCGGTGTTCGTGACGCCGCGGACCATCCGGCCGTCCGTGACGATCGCGCCGCCGAGGCCGGTCGACACCGTCATGTAGATGAAGTGCCGTGCACCGGTCGCCGCGCCGGCGATCCCCTCACCGATCGCGGCCATCGCGGTGTCACGATCGACGAACACCTCGGGGCCGAGGAGGCCCTCGGCGAGCTCGCGCGCGAGCGGCACCTCCGTGAAGCCGGGGATGTTCGGCGCGAGATGGACGACGCCGGCGCGATGGTCGAGCGGCCCCGGCGCGGCGCAGCCCGCGGCGACGACGTCGTGCATCGTCGCTCCGGCATCGTCGAGCGCCGCGCGCGCGCTCGCGCACAGGGCGGCGATGACCGATTCCGCGCCGTCGTGCGGCGTGCGGCGGGCGTCTCGGCCGAGCAACGTCACGGCATCGCCGCCCTGCACCCGGGCGACGGCGCTCCGGATGTTCGTCCCGCCAAGATCGAATCCGAGGTAGAGCTCGCTCAGACCGGGCAACGATCACCGCCCATCGGTTCGCGGACCTTACGGGCCCTCAATGGCGAGTGGGACGTCGGGAAACGGCGACCGTGTGCATGCGAGCGCCGCGTCCCTCAATGCCTCCAGGTGCTCCAGCAACAGCGGGTCTTCGACGACGCGGGCGAGGAACTCCAGCTCATCGACCAGCGTTCCAGCTCGTTCCCGATCCAGAACGTTGTCACCGAGCGGATCGAGCCGGGGAAGCACGTGGAGCTCGTATGCGGCTGCGAGAAGCTGCATGCGCGTGAATAGGCGCTCAGGGATCCAGATCCAGCCTTCGTACCCGGGTTTCGCGGCGAGAAGTCCCGCTCCGACAGGCTCATCGTCGCGATAGCGCGCCGCGTCCAGGCGGTCGCCGTAACGCTCTGGACTCACCATCGGTCAAAGTAACCTCACGACGTCCGTTCGTCCGCGCCGTCGCAAGACCAGCGCCAGCCGTCGGCGTCGCTCAGGCGAGGAGCAGCCCCGCGGACGCCACTACATCTTCGGCAGCCGGGCGGCCAGGTCGGGCGAGGACAGCGCGGAGGGATCGCTGCCGAAGACCTGCTGCTGCGCGACCCGGTAGCCGCGCCTCGCCTTGTCCCTTCCGAACGCGCGCTCCGCGTCCTCGTAGACCTGCGAGACGAGCATCGCGAGGTATGGGACCGCCTGCTGCTCCGGGACGTCCTCGCGCTC
>DASWCU010000066.1:0-19301 GCA_036389935.1 Candidatus Limnocylindria bacterium | reverse complement strand
CACGCGGCTGTCGTTCGTGCCGGCGATGACGTTGTTCGCGTCGATCGGGTTCACGACGACGAACTCCTCAGCCTGGCGGCGGAGCGTGCAGTCGCGGTTCACCCGCGGGTTCGTCACGGTCCCGCGGTTCGCGCAGCCGAGCGAGGACGCGGCGGCGTCGGGTGGCAGGTCGGCCGACCCCCGGGATCCCTGCGCGTCGGCGCCCTCGGCGCGCGCCTCGTCGAACGAGACCTCGCTCCCCCCTGATGCGTGCGCGACGGCCTTCCCGTTGTCGAGGTGCGGATGGCCGTTCGCCCGGTCGAGGAACGACGGCGGATCGGCCGCGGCGGGCGCGCCTGCGAGCGCGATCGCGACGAGCATGACGACGACGGCCACCGATGCGGCAGCGACACGGAGTCGAGCCACGAGGCTACCTCCCACTGGTCGGGCTCATGCGCCCGGAGCCGAGGCGGGATTCTAGCCAGCGCTCGTTCGATCCGTCCGACCGGCAAGCCGTGCGACCGGATGCGGTCGCGCCAGTGCGTCGAGATGATCCACCGTCACGCGGACCCGCCTCGTGCTCATCGCTCTCGGGCTCGTGTTCGCGGCCTGGGCGCTGGCGCCCGCGGCTCGCGTCGCGCCGGTCGCCGTGTCCGCTCGCGTCAGGGCGCGCCGCCAAGAATGCTCGTTGGTCCCGTCCCTCGATAACGGAACCCCGCTGCATCTGCGCGAGCCGGATCGATCATCCCTCGGCCGTCGAAGATCAGGTCGCCACGAGTCACTGCGCGTAGCGCGGGAAGGTCGAGCGACGCGAACTCGGGCCAGTCCGTAGCGATCACGACAGCGTCGGCGTCCACGCAGGCAGCAAGCGGATCGCCGTCGACGCGCGCGATGGCTGCGCATGGCACGCTGCGAACGGCGGGGTCGTACGCATGCACACGCTTGCCTGTCTGCGCGAGACGCTCGGCCAGCGCGAGCGCCGAGGACTCGCGGGTGTCCGCGGTGCCGGCCTTGAAGGCCAGGCCGAGCATCCCGATCGTCGGGCCCGCCGGCGTCTCGCGCTCGATCATCCCAGCGAACTCCGCAAGCTGACGGTTGTTCTGCTCGATCGCGGCTTTGAGGACGATGAAGTCGTAGCCCTCGCCCGCTGCGAGCGCGGCGAGCGCCCGGGTGTCCTTGGGAAAGCACGAGCCGCCCCAGCCCAGTCCGGGCCGCAGGTGGCCCGCGCCGATGCGCGGGTCCAGCGCCATGCTGCGCAGGACCGCACCGGCGTCGGCGCCGACCACGTCCGCGAGGTTCGCCACCTCGTTCACGAAGCTCAGCTTGGTCGCGAGGAAGCCGTTCGCCGCGTACTTCGCGAGCTCGGCGCTGCGGCTGGTCGTCCAGAGAAGCGGGATCGGCGCCGCTGATCGCGCGCGGATGCCGGCGTAGAGCTCCTCGATGACCGGTCGCGCCGCTGGCGGACCGCCCGCGACGATCCGGGTGGGCGCCGTCGTGTCCTCGATGGCGCGTCCCTCGCGCAGGAACTCCGGGTTCGAGACCACGAGCTGATGTGGGAGCACGTCCGCCTGGAGGTGGTCGCAGGTCCCGACGGGTACGGTCGAACGGATCGCGACGACCGCTCCGGTCCGCGTGCCGACCGCGAGCACCCGGCAGGCGTCATGAACTTGAGCGAGGTCGGCATGGTCGTCGCGCCGCATCGGCGTACCGACCGCGACAAGCACGAGCTCGGCGCGATCCAGCTCGGGGTCGGCGTTCACGAAGCGCGCGCGAGTGCTCGTGAGAAGCGTGGCGACGCCTGGCTCTCCGAGCGGGTCTTCCCGCCGCCGTAGGAGCGCGAGCCGGTCGGGATCGCGCTCGACGCAGACGACCTCGTGACCGGTCGCGGCAAACGCCAGGGCGCTGGCCAGGCCGACGTATCCGGCACCGACGACGGTCAGGCGCATCGAGCCTCATCCCGACCTGCGAGCGCGTCCGCGAAGCGCTCCTCACAGAGCTCGAGCAGCGCCCCGGTGAACGGCCGGCGCTCGGGAAAGAGCGTGCTCAAGTACACGTGTCGCGCAAGCGTGAGGAGCGTGTAGGTCGCGATCGCCGGCCGAACCCCAGCGCCCGCGAGCTCGGCGAAGCGCTCCCCCGCCGCGACTTCGCGAGCAGCGAGCGCGTCGGGGCGCCCGAAGGTGCGCAGGCTCTGCTCGGTGACGTGTCCGATGAAGTTGCCGATGTCGAGCGCGGGGTCGCCCTCGCAGTAGAGGTCGAAGTCGAGCAGGTAGAGGCGCGTGCGGTCGACCGTCACCTGGTCCGCGTAGAAGTCGCGGTGGATCCCGATCCCGTGCGCTGGCGGAGTCGTCCGCGCGAGACGCTCGCACGCGAGGAGGAGCGAATCGATGCGGCGGGCTCGCCGCGGGTCATCGCGGGCCACCGCCGGGAGATGCTCGCGAAGGATGCGCACTTCGTCGGCCATCGTGTGGCGCGCGGGCATGGGCACGCGCGCGCGGTGCACCTTGTGCGCCGCTTCGGCGATCCGCCGCGCGAGCTCGACGCCACCTGCTGCGGGGAGGAGCTCGGTGGCCGCCCGGCCCGGAACCTTTCGCTGCAGCCACATCTTGAACTTCGCGACGTTCGCGATCGGCTCGGGCACGGAGATCCCATCCGCGCTGGCGGAGTCGAAACCGCGTTCCCAAAACGCGGACAGAAGCCGGTACCCCGAGAGCCCAAAGCGCGAAGCGCGGACCTTGCCGATGAGCGTCACGCTTTCGGGGGCTGTTCCGGGACGCTCGACCTCCAGGTCGTACTCGATCACGCATCGCCGCCCGGGCCGGTGCCGGGTCACGCGGATCGCGTGTACCCGCGCGAACCCGTCGTGACCGGCGAGGCGCGGGAGGCGGCGTCCGAGCTGATGCTGCGCCTCGCGCGGGTCGAGGGCACGCGCGACCGTCGGCAGCGCTGGGTCGCCCGCGGCATCGAAGGGGTCGCTGACTTCGATCCTCACGCGAGCACCTCCTCCCAGAGCGAGAGCAGCCGGTCCATCTGTCCCGCGAGGGAAAAGCGCGTCTCCGCCCGGTGCCGCGCGGCCGCTCCGAGGCGCGCCGCCAGGGCGTGGTCGCTGAGGATCAGCTCGAGCGCGGCCGCGAGCGCGTCAGCGTCGCCCGGCGCGACGAGCAGACCCGTGAAGCCGTCGTCGATCAGCTCCGGGACGCCACCGACGGCGGTGCCCACCGCCGGGACTCCGCAAGCCGCGGCTTCCATCAGGCTCACGGGCATACCCTCGCTGTCGCTCGCGAGCGTGCCGACCGTGGCTCGCTGCCAGAGCGAAAGGACGGCGCGCTGGGTCGCCACGCCGATCAGGTCGACCTCGCTCTCGAGGCCAAGTCGCGAACGCTTCGCTGCGACGTCGCCGCGTGCCCGACCGTCGCCCACGAGCAAACAGCGGAACTCGACGCCGCGCGCGCGGAGGGCCGCACAGGCCTCGAGGAGCACGCCGTGGTTCTTCACCGGTGCGAGCCGGGCAACGCAGAGGATCCACGGTGGCGCCGCGGCCGCTCCGTTCGGTCGGAAGCGTGCGGTATCGACGCCACACGAGATCACTCGCACTTTGCTGGCAGGCACGCCGAAGTGCCCCGCGAGATAGGCCGCATTCGCCTGCGACACAGTGACGACCGCGCTCGCGCGCGCAGCGCGCGCGCCGAAGTCATCGGGTGCCCTTCGGTAGATGTCGTGGCCGTGTGCGGTGAACGTGAACGGGATCCGCAGCTCGGTCGCAAGCTCGGCCGCCGCCGCCGTCGGCTCGTTGGCGAAGTGCGCATGGAGCAGATCGGGACCGAACCGTCGCAGCGTCGCCACGAACCCGGTTCGGTCGTAGACGGTCCGCGTGTCGAGACCCGCCTCTTCGACGACCTCGTGACGAAGGCTCTCACCGGGCGGGCGGAGAGACAGGATCATCACCTCGATCCCGCGGCGCCGCAGCTCGGCGAGCTCGCCGGCGATGAACGACTCGGAGAGCTTCGGGAACGTATTCACGACGTAGGCGATCCGGCCAACCATCATCAGACCGCACGCTCCGTAACGAGGGCATCCGCGATCCGCGCGACGCGCGCCGCGTTCTGATCCCACGTGTAGCTGCGCTGCACCTCGGCGGCGGCCGCGAGACCGAGACGTCGCGCGAGGTCCCGGTCCGAGAGGAGCCGGTCGCATGTCTCTGCGAGTGCGTCGGGGTCGGATGGCGAATAGAGAAGTCCGGTCTCACCGTCTCGCACCACTTCTTCGATCTGCCCGAGGCGCGGCGCGGCGACCGCGGCGCCGCAGCCCATGTACTCGAACAGCTTGAGCGGCGAGAAGTAGAAGGCATGGGGCGGTCGCTGGTACGGCGCGACGGCGACATCGAACTCGCGGATCAGCGACGGGACCTCCTCATGCGGGACCGCGCCCGTGAGCAGGGCGTGCGCACCGAGCCCACGGGCCTCGATCTCGCGTTCGAGCTCCTCGCGGCCGCGTCCATCGCCCACGACCACGAGCCGGAGCTGGGGATGACGGGGAAGGAGACGTTCGAGGAGCGCGGGCAGGAACTGGACACCATGCCACGGCTGATAGCCGCCGACGAAACCCAGCAGGGGCTCACCGTCCACACCCCAGCGCTCGCGGATGGCGTGCGTCCGCGGCCCTGGCCGGAAGAGGTCCGTGTCGATGCCGTTCGGCACCACATGGACACGCTCGGCCGGCACGCCTTGTGCGACCACGTGCGCGCCCAGCGCGGCCGAGACGACGAACACCGCGTCCGCCTGCGATTGCGTCCAGCGCTCGGCCGCTGAGGCCAGCGTTTCGAGGCCGCTGCGTCCCCGATACGTGCGGTCCTCCAGCGCGAGCGGCGCGTTGACCTCGAGGAGGAACGGGACGCCGATCTCGCGCGCCACCCGAGCGCCCGCTGTCCCGTATATCGCGCACCGCTCGTAGATCACATCCGGTCGGGATCCCTGACAGCGCTCGCGCAGAGCGGTCGCGAAGTCGTCGTCGTACATGATCCGGAGGACCTCACCAGGCAAGTTGTTCGGCGCGCCCACGGTGACCTCGAACGCGTCGAGCGAGCGGGCCGCGGCAGCGGTGACCGCGCTCGGTCGTACGTGAACGATCGGTACGTCAACCCGAGCCGGCCGATCCCACGGCGACTTGGTGAGAAGCGGCGACGCGAGGACGACCGAATGCCCCGCGCGGCCGAAGGCTTCGACGAGGCTGCGAATGTGGATCGAACCGCCGCGATGCCCGAGGACGGGGATCCCGAGGTCCGAGCTGACGTAGAGGATCCTCACTTGCCGAAACCCACCGCGGCGGCCTCGCGCTCCGCCCTGACTTGCAGCCGGTAGAGGAACGCGTAGCGCCCGTTGGCCCGCATGAGTTCGTCGTGCGTGCCGTGCTCGAGCACGCGCCCGGCATCAAGGAAGACGATGAGGTCCGCCCGCGACACCAGGTCCAGGTCGTGGCTGACCAGGAGCGTGGTCCGGCCGCGCGCGATCGCCTCCAGGCCGTCGACGACGGCCCGCGCGTTCTCGTCGTCGAGGCTCGTCGTCGGCTCGTCCAGGATCAGGATCGAGGAGCGCCGCACGGCGGCGCGCGCGAGCGCGATGCGTTGCCGCTGTCCGCCCGAAAGCGTCACGCCGCGTTCACCGACCATCGTGTCGTAGCCGTTCGGCAGGCCCTCGATGAAGCTGTGCGCGCTGGAGAGCAGCGCCGCGGCTTCGATCTCCCCCGCCGTCGCATCAGGCGCGCCGTAGCGGATGTTGTCGCGCACGCTCGCGGAAAAGAGGACCGTGTCCTGGAGCACGACGCCGATCTGCGAGCGGAGCGACGCGAGCGTGTAGGAGCGGACGTCCCGTCCGTCGATCATCACCGCGCCGTGCTGAGGCTCGTACAGCCGCAGGACGAGGCTGACGAGCGTCGACTTGCCGCTCCCGGAGACGCCTGTCACGGCCACGCGTTGCCCGGGTATCGCCTCGAACGAGACATCCTCGAGTGCCCGATGGCCCGGCTCATACGCGAAGCTCACGCGCTCGAATCGCACCACACCCGTGAACGTCGAGGCCGGCCGGGCGCCGGGAAGATCGCGCACCTCCGGCGTCTCCTCGAGGACGTCCAGGACTCGCTCGCCTGCGGCCGTCGCCTTCGCGACCCGACCGGTGTACTTCGCGAAGTCGCGTGCCGGCCGGAACGCGCTTTTGAGGTAG
The DNA here is from genome assembly GCA_036389935.1 of Candidatus Limnocylindria bacterium. Taxonomy (GTDB): domain Bacteria; phylum Chloroflexota; class Limnocylindria; order P2-11E; family P2-11E; genus UBA4735. The sequence continues at coordinate 13,110 of DASWCU010000066.1, read as the reverse complement.
CTGATGAAGACGAGCAGATCGCCGGCGGTGAGCGCGTGCTGGACGACGAGGCGCGCGCCGTACCACAGGACGAGCGCGGTCGCGATCGCGACGAGCAGGTCGACGCTGCGCTCGAGGCTCGCCGACAGTCGGCTCGCGCGCACGCCCGCGCGAAGGCTCTGCGTGTTCGCGCTCGAGAACGCCTCGGCGAAGACCCGCTCGAGCGAGAGCGCTTGAACGATCTTGATCGCGCCGATCGACTCGACGGCGGTCGCGGCCATGGCTCCGTCGCGGTGTCGCTGCTTTCGCGAGGCTTCTTGGATTCGCCCGGTCAGCTGCTTCGTGCGGATCAAGAAGAGTGGAGCGATCGCGAGCGCCAGCAACGCGAGCTCCCACCGAAGCCAGAGCATGAGCCCGATCATCCCGACGAGCACGAGAGCGCTCGCGGCGATGGGCAGGACCGCGGTCACGGCGACGTCGTTTATCACTGCGACGTCGCTCATCACGCGCAGCGCGAGCTCTCCGCTCTTTTTCCGGGTGTGGAACGACAGGGAAAGGTATTGAAGATGCCGGTACAGCTCTGCGCGCACGTCGGTGAGAACGCGATTTCCTATCAGCGCGAAGCCGACCGTGCTCGCATAGGACGCCAGGGCGCGCAGCCCGGTGATGGCGACGAGCCCGATCGCGGCGAGGGTCAGGACCACGATGGGGTCGAGCGCGTCGACGAACGCGATCCCGGATCCGCTCTTCGGCGGCACGATGACCCGGTCGAAGACGACCTTGAGGGGCCACGGCTCCAGCAGCTGCATTCCGACCTGGGCGAACAGCGCGCCGACCGATCCGGCGACGAGGAGCCGCTGCTTGCGCAGGTGCGGCCAGAAATGACGTGCGATCCGCCAGAGCCCCGGAAAGGACTGCCGGATCGTCAGCGGGCGAGCCATCGCCCCCGGACCGCGACCGATGCTGTCGCTGGGACGTGCCAGCTTCGCGCGCACGCACGCGCGTAGACCGCCTCGGTCTCGCGCACCATCGCCTCGTGTCCCGGGAGGAGCTCGATCGCGCGCGGGTGCCCGGTGGACGGTGACTTCCTTCGAGGGACCTTCGCGATCTCGATGAGCGCGCGCCCCAGCGCACCGGCATCGCCTGGGCGCACGAGAGTGACGCGCTCGAACCCCTTGACCTGCTCGGGAATGCCGCCTACCGCGCTCGCGACGACGGGGACGCCGGCGGACAGCGCCTCGAGCGTGACGAGCGGTGTGCCCTCGTTGCTGAGCGACGGGATCGCGAGGACGTCGAGCTCCGCGATGAGCCGCATGCCATCGAGACGTGCGCCGAGGAAGTGGACACGAGACGCGAGCCCGAGCTTCGCCGCGGAGGCCAGGAGCTCCCCGCGAAGGGGACCATCGCCGACGATCACGAAGCGCGCGCGTGGGAGGGCACGCGAGACGAAGGCCGCGGCATCCAGGAAGCAGGCGATGCCCTTCTCCGGTACAAGTCGCGCGACCGTGCCGATGAGCGGCTCGCCCGACAGGGATGGACCGATGAGCGGGTGGTGCCACTCCCGGGTCTCCTCGACCGGCGGGAGGGCATTGCGGATCACTGCCACGCGGCCGGCAGGGACGAAATCTTCGTTCTTCAGCCGGCGTGCGATGGCGCTCGATACCGCGATCACCTGTTCCGCGCGCCGGTACGTCGACCGGCTGGTCTGTCGTGCCCGCTCATCGCGCCAGGACGCTTCGCTGTGCTCGGTTATGACGAGTGGCACGTTGCGCCGCGCGCTGATGACCGCGGCTGCGACCGCGCTCGCGTGCATGTGCGCGTGCACGAGGTCGAAGCGCCTCCCCCGGATGAGTCGGTCGAGGAGGCGGGCGTAAGAGATCGAAGCGCGCCGCTTCACGAGGCGGTCGGCGAGCGCGTGGAGTGCGATGCCAGAGTCGGCCAGGCGATGTCCAAGAGGTCCGTCGATGGAGCACGCCATCGTTACGTCGTGACCGCGGCGCCGCAGCGCAGCAGCGAGACCGATGACGTGCCGCTCAGCGCCGCCGATGCTCAGCGAGTCGCAGACAAGGAGGATTCGGTACAAACAGATCTCCCCTTGCGCCTAGCAGGGATCGCGCGTGCTCAGACCCTCTAACGAATACGAGAGGGGAGGCGCAACGATCAGCAGTACGAGAGATTCCTCACCGTAGCGCGATGGACCTATCGGTTCAAATGGCCCGAGGACCGCGGAGATTTGGCGTGTCGCCGAGGCCCGAGATGGTCGGTCGGCATGTCGACGGGCCGCCATGCGAGACGCGTCGACGTGCCGTGCGTTTCCACTTATCCCATCGCTCTCGGCTCGCCCTCGCGACCGGGCCCAACACGTTCACTCCCAAGCTTCCTCAACGCGGCCTCGTCGGTCACCTTCAGCGCGGCGAGCATCACGGTGCCGGCGGGAGGGACCGCGACACTGACGGCGACCATCGCGCCGAACCCAGGTCTTCCCGAGAAGAGCGTGCATGGCGGCTTCATCACGTTCACCCCGTAGGGCGGCGGAGCGACCTACCGGGTTCCGTCCGCGGGCTTCAACGGCGATCACCGATCGATCCAGGGGTTGACGCCGACGGCGAACGGTTTCCCCGGGGGCCTCCCCCGCGCACCCGGATGACCATCGCTCGGCCGTGCTCACGTTCCTGGCCGAAGCGTTCCGGTAGCGGCGCGTCGGGCTAGTGGTCGTTCCGGAGGAGCAGGTTCGTGCGGCCGCGTGAGCCGGTCTCGCGCAGCAGGCGCCAGTCATCGGTGCGCATCGCCCAGGCCGCGCGCCAGACGTGCCCGACGGTCTCGCCGCTCGGGCAGAGCGCCAGCGCGCCGCCGCGCATCGAGATCACCGCCGGCTGGTCGTGACGCTGATGGGTCTCGCGGCCGCAAATGAAGTCGACGAGTGGTTCATCCATGGGCCAAGTTGACCACCTGCGCGGGCGCGACGCCCGCCCCGACGAGGGGGGAAACCCACGCCATTCGGGGGAAACCGGGTATGCTCGCGCGGGGCAGGTGCGGAGGGAGAGATCCTCCGGAGGCGTGATGAGATCGGGCCGGCTTCCTGCCGCGTGGCGCGCGCGTCTCGCGTTCCTGCTCCACCCGTCCTTCGGCGTGCTGCTCATGGCCGCCGGCCTCGCCGTGTTCGCCACCTCTGTCGTGCTCGGTGACCAGCGCCGGCAGCCGAGACTTCCATCGACCGATCTGTACGCCACGGCGGCACCGACGGCCCGACCGCTCGGCGCCGAGCGCCAACCGACGCCCGCCCCAACGCTCGCGACGGTGCAGTCGGCGCCGAAGCCGCGCGTTGCCGGCTCGCCCTACCGGTGGGGCGGCCGCTCGTACGCCGGGTTGAGCGTGCCGCCGGGCACGGTCCTGCTCGCGCCATTCGGCGGCGCCGCCGAGATCCGCGTCTACCAGCTGATCGGTGGAGAGGTCCGGGTCGGCTCGAACTTCCCGACCCTCCCGTTCTTCCCCTACGTGAGCGTCGCCTCTCCCGAACGCCGGATCACGTACCGCCCCGGCGCGTTCGGCGAGGTCGAGCTGCTCGTCGAGAACGGTGCGACGGTCGCCGAGGGCGCACCGCTGTTCCGCGTGACCGGCTCGACCCGATCGTCGTGGGCGACGTTCTACGACGCGAGCGTCCCGTTCCAGGTCGTCGTGTCGCTCCAATCGCTCCCCGACGGCCGTGATCTGGATGCGCTCGGGCTCATCCGCTCCGACTGAGCGGCACTGAGGCTGATCCACACGCCGCGCGCGCCTCGTAGCATTCGGCGCCCGTGGACCTCCCTGGCGCGTTCGGAGCCTTCAGCGCCACGTACGGTCTGCTCGCGATCTTCGCCCTCATGCTCGTGAAGGAGATCGGCGTTCCGGTCCCGATCCCGTCCGACCTGCTCATGATCGCCGCCGGGGTCCAGGTCGCCGCCGGCGCGTACTCGCCGGTCGCGCTGTTGCTCACGCTCGCCATCGCCGTCCTCGTCGGTGGGTCGATCCAGTTCGTCGTCGCCCGGAGCGCCGGCCGGGCGGTCGTGTACCGGCTCGCCGGGATGGTCGGGATCGGCGCCGATCGGATGGACCGCGCGGTCGCGCGCCTGGGCGCGGCGGGTCCGCGCGGCGTGTTCGTAGGGCTGAACATCCCCGGCGCGCGCGCCGCCGTGGTCCCGGCGGCCGGCCTCGCGCGGCTCGCGTTCGGGCCGTTCACGATCGCCACGGTCGCGGGGTCGCTCGCGTTCTACGGCTGGCACGTCGCGCTCGGCTACGCCGCCGGCCCGGCGGCCGCGGCGCTCGTCGAGCGCTCGAGCGCCGCGCTCATCGGTGTCCTCGCGGCCCTCGCCCTCGTCGGGCTGGTGGCCTGGCTCGCGCTCCGCCGGCGCGCGCGGATCGGCGGCGGCGAGGCGGCGCGGTCGTGGACCGACGCGGCCTGCCCGGCGTGCCTCGCGATCACGGCGATCGCGCGCCCGGGCCGCTCGGCGGAGTAGCCTCCTGCCGTCCCGCAGCCGCGACAGGAGGGGAACGTGGAAGGGCCGCCGCCGCAGATCACCCCGAAGAGCCTCGACGATTATCTCGAGCAGCTGAGCAAGGGCGTCTTCCAGGCGGGCATCAGCTGGCGGGTGGTCGACGCGAAGTGGCCCTCGACCCGCACCGCCTTCCACCGCTTCAACGTCGAGCGCGTCGCACGGATGAGCGAGCGCGAGATCGACGCGCTCGTGCTGGACGAGCGCGTCATCCGGAGCCGGCCGAAGATCGCCGCGGTCGTCCACAACGCCGGCGAGCTGTTGACCATCGAGCGCGAGCGCGGCTTCAAGAAACACCTTCGGTCATTCGACGACTACGAGTCGCTCGCGAGCGACCTCAAGAAGCGATTCAAGTTCGTCGGCGACAGCGGCGCGTACCACTTCCTCTACACCGTGAAGCAGCCGGTGCCGGACTGGCACGACTGGGCCGAGTCGCACGGGATGCTCCGCAGCGCGGCCGGTGAGCCCTCCCCTCGACCGCGCAGGACCGCGCGCGGCCCCGCGGCGAAGGCGACCGCGCCGAAAGGAAAGCGGACGAAGGCGACCGCGCCGAAACGGAAGTCAGCGAAGCCCGTCGCGACGAGGAAGCGGGCGGCGCGCTCGGGCTAGCACGCCCGCGCGACCTCAGTAGACGAGCGGGTCGACGATGACGCCATCCCGCTTCAGCTCCCAATGGACGTGCGGGCCGGCCGCGAGGCCGCTCATCCCGACCGCACCGATGGGATCGCCCCGGCGGACGCTATCGCCGGTGTTCACGAACGTCGCGGCCGCGTGATAGGAGCACGACTCGAGGCCGCCCGCATGCTTCGTGCAGATCGCGATCCCGCCGAACGGCGTCCAGCCCTCGAAGCTGACGACCCCGTCGGCCGGCGCCCAGATCGGGCTGCCGCCCGGCGCCGCGATGTCCACCCCTTGGTGGCCCGTCCAGAACAGCTGCGCGAGTCGGCCCGCGGCGGGCCACGAGAGACCGCCTTCGCGCAGCGTGAGCTGCGTGCCGCGCGTCTCGGCCGCCGCGATCCGGCCGAGCGCCGCGCTGTCGAGCCTCGACTCGCTGTCGAGCTTCGGGCCGATCGACGCGAGCCGTGCCGGGCTGAGCCGGATGAGGATCGTGCGGCCGGGGAGCAGGCCCCAGTGGTCGCCGGCCACCGGCGCGAACTCGGCAGCATCGAGCCCGAGTCGGGAGGCGAGCGCGTCGGCCGAGAGGTCCGGCTCGAGCACCGTGTATAGGAGGCCGTCGACGATCGGCACGAACAGCCCGTCGGCGTAGTTGAGCGTCGCGTCGGCGGCGAGGCCGTTGTTCCGCGCCACCGCCTCGACGCTCACGCCGTAGCGAGCGGCTACGTCCTCGAGCGTCTCGCCCGGCTTCACGGTGTGGATGACGAACGGCACGGGCGGCTCGGCCCAGGCCTGCGCCTCGATGGGCCCGCCGGACGGAGCGCCCGCGGCAGCCTTGGCCCGAGCGCCGGCCCCCGCCACGGACGCGGGCGCGGCAGTCTGAGGCGCGAACGCGAACGTCGAGCCGGCGAGCGCGAGGGCGAACAGGATCGCCGGGAGCCGCAGCGTGACGGGCCGCGCGCGCCGTCTCGAAGGGTAGGCCTGTGCCCTCACTCCTGCGGCATGGTACCGGTCATCGCGCTAGTGGGGCCAGGTCCAGGCGCCGATCTCGGGCGGATCCTGGCCCTCGGCGCGGGTGTAGGCCCGGCACCACGCCCGGCGTTCGACCATGAGCCGGCGCGCGTCGGCCGCGCGCGCGGCGAGACCGGGCACCCGATCGATCACGTCCATCACGAGATGGAAGCGGTCGAGGTCGTTGAGCATCACCATGTCGAAGGGCGTCGTCGTCGTGCCCTCCTCCTTGTACCCACGCACGTGCAGGTTCGCGTGGTTCGTCCGCCGATAGGTCAGGCGGTGGATGAGCCATGGGTAGCCGTGGTACGCGAAGATGATCGGTCGGTCGCGCGTGAACAGGGCGTCGAAGGCCGCGTCGGGCAGTCCGTGCGGATGCTCGCTCTCCGGTTGCAGCCGCATGAGGTCGACCACGTTGACCACGCGCACGCGCAGATCGGGCAGGTGCGTGCGAAGGAGATCCGCCGCGGCGACCGTCTCGAGCGTCGGGACGTCGCCGGCGCAGGCGAGCACCACATCCGGTTCGTCAGCCGTGTTGCCGGCCCACTCCCAGACCCCGATGCCGCGCGTGCAATGCGCCACCGCTTCATCCATCGACAGCCAGCTCAGCTCGGGCTGCTTGCCGGCGACGATCACGTTGACGTAGCCGCGGCTGCGCAGGCAATGGTCCGCGACGGAAAGCAGGGTGTTCGTGTCGGGCGGCAGGTACACGCGGATGATCTCGGCCTTCTTGTTCATCACATGATCGATGAAACCCGGGTCCTGATGGGAGAAGCCGTTGTGGTCCTGCCGCCAGACATGCGAGCTCAGCAGGTAGTTCAGCGAGGCGATCGGTCGGCGCCACGCGATATCCCGGGTGAGCTTCAGCCACTTGGCGTGCTGGTTGAACATCGAATCGACGATGTGGATGAACGCCTCGTAGCAGTTGAACAGGCCGTGCCGGCCCGTGAGCAGGTATCCCTCCAGCCAGCCCTGGCAGAGGTGCTCGGAGAGGACCTCGACCACCCGCCCCTGCCGGGCCAGGTGCTCGTCGGTCGGCAGGATCTCCCCCTCGAAGACGCGGTCGGTCACCTCGAAGACCGCGTTCAGCCGATTCGAATTCGTCTCGTCGGGCCCGAAGAGCCGGAAGCGATCGGGGTTCTTCGCGATGACGTCGCGGACGAACGCGCCGAGCACGCGCGTGGGCTCGGCGACGACCGCGCCGGGTCGCGGGACCTCGACCGCGTACTCGCGGAAGTCCGGCAGCTCGAGCTCGCGGAGCAATAGGCCGCCGTTCGCGCGCGGATTCGCGCTCATGCGCCGCGCGCCCTTCGGCGGCAGGCCGGCGAGCTCGGCCACGAGACGCCCCTCGGCATCGAAGAGCTCCTCGGGGCGGTAGCTCCGCAGCCAGGCCTCGAGCAACGCGCGGTGGGACGCGTCGGTCCGCGCGGCGTCGATCGGGACCTGATGCGCGCGGGACGTCCCCTCGACCGGCAGACCGTCGACCATCTTCGGCCCGGTCCAGCCCTTCGGGGTACGGAGCACGATCATCGGCCAGCGCGGCCGCCCGGCGGCGCCCGCGCGCGCCGCGGCCTGGATCCCGCGGATCCCCGCGATCGCGCGATCGAGGGCGGCCGCCATGAGCCCGTGCATCTCGAGCGGATCGTCTCCCGCGACGAAATACGGATCGTGGCCGTAGCCCGTGAGGAGCGCGTGCAGCTCCTCGTCGGGGATGCGCGCGAGCAGCGCCGGGTTGGCGATCTTGTACCCGTTGAGGTGGAGGATCGGGAGCACCGCGCCGTCATGACCGGGATCGAGGAACTTGTTCGAGTGCCAGCTCGCGGCGAGGGGACCGGTCTCGGCTTCGCCGTCGCCCACGACGCAGAACACGACCAGCTCCGCCGCGTCGAACGCCGCGCCGTACGCGTGCGTGAGCGCGTACCCGAGCTCGCCGCCCTCGTGGATCGAGCCCGGCGTCTCCGGCGTGACGTGGCTGCCGACACCGCCCGGGAACGAGAACTGCCGGAAGAGCTTGCGCATGCCGGCCTCGTCCGGCGTGATGTCCGGGTAGACCTCGCTGTACGTCCCCTCGAGGTAGGCGTTCGCGACGATGCCCGGGCCGCCATGGCCCGGGCCGATGACGTACATCGCGTCGAGGTCGTGCCCGCGGATGACCCGGTTCACGTGCGCGTAGATGAAGTTCAGACCCGGCGTCGTCCCCCAATGCCCGAGCAGCCGTGGCTTGACGTGCTCGGGGCGGAGCGGCTCGCGGAGCAGCGGGTTGTCGAGGAGATAGATCTGACCGACCGAGAGGTAGTTCGCCGCACGCCAGTACGCGTCGATGCGCCCGCGCTCGTCGGCCGTGAGCGGGTCCACGACCGACAACACTAGGCGCGCGCGACGTACGCTCGTCGACCATGGCGCCGGTCCGGCGGATCCTCGTCCTGAACGCCGGCTCGTCCTCGTTGAAGGCCAGCGTGCTCGTCGATGGGAATACGGATCCCGTGGCCCGCGCGGCCGTGGAGCGCGGACGGGACGAAGACGCCGACGCGAGCGTCCGGGCGGCGCTCGACCAGCTCGCGCGTCAGGGCGCCCCGGCCGCGGCGATCGACGCGGTCGGCCACCGTGTCGTCCACGGCGGGACGCGCTTCTCGTCGGCCGTACGGATCGACGACGACGTGACCCGCGCGATCGAGGACCTCGCGAGCATCGCACCGCTGCACAATCCCGTCGCGTTGCGGACGATCGCCGCGGCACGCACCGCGCTCCCGGACGCGCCGCAGGTCGCGACGTTCGACACGGCATTCCATGCGACGCTCGAGCCCGAGGCGTACACGTACGCGCTCCCCCGATCGTGGCGCGACGACTGGGGCTACCGCCGCTTCGGGTTCCACGGCCTCTCGGTCGAGTGGGCGACCGAGCGCGCGGCCGCGCTGCTCGGCCGCCCCGTCACCGAGCTCGGCCTCGTTGTCGCGCACCTCGGCGCGGGCTGCTCGGTGACGGCGGTCCAAAGCGGCCGATCGGTCGGCACGAGCATGGGATTGACACCGCTCGAGGGACTCGTCATGGCGACGCGGGCCGGCTCGATCGACCCCGGGATCCTCGTCGCGGCGCAGCGCCAGCACGGCCTCGACGCAGAGACGATCGAGACGATCCTCGAACGGCGATCGGGCCTCCTTGGGCTCTCGGGCACGAGCGGCGACGTCCGCGAGCTCCTGGCCACGGCCGCTCGCGACGAGCACGCGAGCCTCGCGCTCGCCGTCTTCGTCCGCGCCGCGGCGGCGGGGATCGCCGCGGCGGCGACGGCGCTCCGATCGCTCGACGCGATCGTGCTCACGGGCGGGATCGGCGAGCACGCCGGGTCGATCCGGGCGCGGATCGTCGCGAGACTCGGACCGCTCGGGGTCGGGCCGATCGACGAAGCTCAGGTGACGGAGGACGCGCTTCTCGCCCGGTCGCCGGTCGCGATACTCCGGATCGAGGCTCGCGAGGATGTCATCGTGGCCCGCCAGGTCCGCCGGGTCCTGGGTGCGGAGTCGTGAGCTCGGCTCGACGACGGAGCAGGAGCACGCCGGTCACCCCGAGCAGGCCGAGCTCCGCCGCCTGCGTCGCGAGGCCGACGCCCTCGATCGGCAGATCCCCCCGCGTCGCCCAGTAGGCGAACATCAGCCCGGCCGTGTAAACGAGCACGAGCACGTCGTACTCCATGCGCCGTGCGAAAAGCAGCGCGGCACAGCCGGCGAAGCCGAGCGCCATCGCCGCGAACAGCGGTCCGCGGGTGGGCTCGCCGGGGATCAGGTCCGCGACGCTGAGAAGGGCGTGGATGCCGGCCGCGACGACCGCGAGGGCCGCGCCGGCGATGCGGAGCGGCAGCCCGCCGCTCACCGCGCCATCGTCGCCGCCGTCAGCTTCCGTGCGCGGAGCCACAGCCACACCGCGACGACGAGCAGGGCCAGGCCGATGATCGCGTGGACGGTGTGCTGGCCACCGAACCCGCGCCCGAACACCTCGAAGTGGTTGAACGGAACGCCGCTGTGCCAGATCGCGAAATAGAGGCCGACGATCCCGACGACCACCGCGAGTACACGCATCGCCATTGGCCGATCCTCCTCGGTGACCCCATGGTGAGGTCGATCGTTTTCCGCAATACGCTACCTGGGCCGAGCCGGATCATCCGACCGGATGGAGGCCGGCGTTCCATCCCGGCGATGGATGATCCGCCCGCCGAGGATGGTCAGATCGACCAACGTCTCGCGGATCGCGTCAGGCGTTGCGGACAGGATGTCGCGCGAGAGCACGACCAGGTCGGCGAGCTTCCCGACCGTGACCGTGCCCTTCCGGTCCTCCTCGTACGAGGCGAAGGCCGGCTCGCGCGTGTACGCGGCGATCGCCTCCGCGGCGGTGAGGCGCTGCTCCGGATGCCAGCCGCCGACGGGCGTGCCATCGGGCGCCTGGCGGGTCATCGCGAGCGCGATGTTCTCGAGCGGGCTGAGCGGCGTCGGGCGCCGCTCGTTGAAGCTGCCCGGCCAGTCCGACACGAGATCGAGCCGCGCGCCCGCGTCCTGGAGGGAGCGCCAGGCGTGCGCGGTCCGCGCTCGCTCGGGCCCCAGGCGGCGCTCGATGGTCGCGACGTCGTTGACCAGATGCTGCGGCGTGACGTCGACGACGAGCCGAAGCCGGCCGATGCGCTCGATCTCGCGGGCGCTCGGATACCAGGCGTGGATCACCCGGAAGCGGCGGTCGCGAGGCGGGTTGCCGCGGATCGCGGCCTCGTACCAGTCGAGCAGCAGCCGATGGGCCCGATCGCCGATCGTGTGCACGACCGGATCGAATCCGGCCGCGTCCGCGCCGGCGACGTCCGCGGCGATCGTCGCCTCGTCGACGAACCGGAACGTGAACGACCCGGCGTAGCCCGGCGTGTCGGCGTAGGGCGCGTCCATCAGGAAGCCGTCGATGAAGCTCTTCAGTGCGCCGAAGCGGATGAGCCCCTCGTCGCTCCGTGGCCGGATCCCGGCCGCGACGACGTCGCGCCAGAGCGACAGCGTGAGGAACGCGTAGACCCGGACGGTCAGCTCGCCGCGCCGCTGGAGCTCCCGGAACAGCTCGAGGTCGGTCGCGCTGCGCTCGACATCGGTGTGGAAGACGTGATGGCGCGTGATCTCCTCGAGCCGCGCGACGTCGTGGATCGAGGTGATCCCGACCCGGCGCAGGTCCTCGAGCGCGAGGCGCGCGCCGACCAGCCGGAGCTCGAGCGTGGGCGGCGGCATGAGCTCGGCCATCCGCTCGCCCGCGCGGCCGTGCAGGACGCCGGTGAGCTCGCCGGTCGCGGGGTCGCGCTCGGCCCGGCCGCCACGCGGATCGGGCGCGACGCGCGTCAGGCGGGCGCGGGCGAGCGCATCGGTGCTCGCGACGTACGCGCCGTCGATGCGCCGCAGGAGCACCGGATGGCCCGGAGCCGCCGCGTCGAGCGCGCGGCGATCGATCGCCATCGGCGCCGGCCGCGGCCGGCCGGCGGCGTCGGCCTCCCAGGCCGCCGCCGCACCGAGGTCGCCGCCGGTCAGCCAGAGGCCCTCGGGCACGCGGCGCGCGGCCGCCGCGATCTTCGCGAGCGCTTCGTCCGGCGAGCGCGCGTCGTGGAGCCCCATCTGGAGCTGCCACGCCGCGGCGTTGCCGAAATGCGTGTGCGCATCGATGAAGCCGGGAAGGACGAGCCGGCCGGCGAGATCGATGACCTCGGTCGTCGGCCCTTGGAGCCGAAGGAGATCGCTCGAGCGGCCGAGGGCGACGACCCGATCGCCACGGACCGCGACGGCGTCCGCCTCGGGCCGAGCCGGGTCGACCGTCCACACGCGGCCGCCGTGCAGGACGAGATCCGCGGGCCGGTCCGAGCCGGCGGACATCGGCGGCCTGGCCCCGGCTACCCCTCGAGCCAGACGTCGTTGAGCGCGGTACCGGTGAGCCCGTCGGGCCCGGGCTTGAAGTCGTGGACCTTCGTCGCCATCGCCTCCACCCGCACCTGGCTCATCACGCCGACGAAGGGCAGGATCTCCATGATCCGCTTCTGCGCGTCGACGTAGGTCTGCTTGCGTTCGGGCGTGTTCAGCTCCTGGCTCTGCCCCTTCACGAGCAGGGCGTCCAGCTGCGGATCGCTGACGTTCGAGAAGTTGCTCCCGGAGCCCCGGTTGGCCGAGTGGTAGCAGACTCGCAGGACGCCGTCGGGATCGATGCTCGTCGAGGACGTCGCGGCCAGGTTGTGCTTGTAGGCGCGGACGAGGTCGAGGTACGGTCCACGTTCCATCGGCTGGACCTTGAGGTCGATGCCGACATCGCGCAGCTGCGACTGCATGGCCTGGGCGATCTCGGTCCACGGGCTTCGGAACGTCACGAGCTGGAGCTCGCACTTCGCACCGGCCTTCTCGCGGATGGGGCCGGAGGCGAGCTTCCAGCCCGCGTCGTCGAGGATCTTCCGCGCCTTCGCCGGATCGAATCCAAGCGTCTTCTCGATCCCCTCATCGCGCGCCCACACGCCCTCGGAGAGCGGGCCGACCGACACGTGATGGACGCCGAAGAACACCTTGTCCACGATCGATCGGCGGTCCACGGCGAGGTTCACCGCCTCGCGGACGGCATGGTCGTCGGTCGGCGGCCGTGTCACGTTCATGCTGAAGCCGAGGGTGTGGCTCGCACGCGGCGAGAGGACGAAGCCGAATCGGTCGTCCTTCTTGAGACGGGCGTAGTCGGCTTCCGGGATCTCGTCGATGAGCAGGTTCTCGCCGCTCTCGAGCGTCGCGACGCGCGTCGACGGCTCCGTGACCGCGCGGAACTTGACCCGCTCGAGGTACGCGCGCGCGCGATTCTTGAACAGCTCGGCGCCCCAGTTGTAGTCGGGGAACGCCTCGATCGTCACGACACCGTCCGCGGAGCGGCCGGCGAACTTGAACGGGCCCGAGCCCACCGGCTCGTTCGCGACGTCGCCCGGCTTCAACGTGGCGAGGTA
>DASWCU010000065.1:0-2152 GCA_036389935.1 Candidatus Limnocylindria bacterium | reverse complement strand
AGCTCGCCGCTGTGCGCGGCCATCAGCTGCTGCGCGAGCTCGAAGCCGATGTCGGCGTCGTCGGCGCGGCGCACCGGCTGATCGCGTCCCGCGGCCGCCAGCGTGACGCGCGCGCTCTTTCCGGCGACCGCGATGTCGACCGCGACCTCGGACGTCGAGCCCGCGCCGGTGAGCCGGGAGAAGCCGATCTCGAGGACCTGGCGAAGCCGTGCGCGATCGCCCCAGACGAAGACGGGTTCGGCCGGGCGGGTCAGCGGGATCCGCTGCGCGCCGATGCGCTGCGTGCGGATCTCCTCGATCAGCTCGACGATATCGAACGTCTTGCGATCGAGCCGCAGGGCGCCGCTCTGCAAGCGGACGAGGGCCGCGAAATCCCGGCTCAGGAACTGGATCTCCTCGGCCCGCGCGTGCAGCGCGCGCATGTCGTCGGGCGTGACGGCGCCCGCCGGACGGCGCAGACCGCGGAGCGTCAGCGCGACGAGCGCGTCGGCCGAGCGCTGCACCTCCTGCTCGAGCGAACGGACGAACCGCTTGCGATCGGCGTCGGCGCGCTGCAGCGCATCGCGGTCGCGACGGACGCGATCCGCGAGGAACGCGGCCGCGAGGAAGAGCGCCGTGCCGCTGGCGGCGTTCCAGGCGATCGCGTCGGCCGGTGCGGTGGTCCGCACCGCGACGTCGGCCAGGAACCACGCGAGGCCGGCGGCGAGACCGACGACGAACCCGGACGATCGACCGACGAACCACGCCGCCGGGACGACCGCGATGAGGTAGAAGAAGCCGAACCCGTAATCCGGCCCGGTCGAGAGATCGAGCCAGCCGATCAGGCCGACGAGGCCGAGGAACGCGGCCGCGGCGAGCAGGCTGTCGCGCGGCACGCGGAAGGCTTCCATCCCTGGAATGCTGGCCGTGCGGCCGGGATCCCGTATCCCCCGACCGGCCTAGCGCGAACGGCGGCCGCCCGGCTCCGGCCGCCGGTGGTCAGGCCGCCCGGAGCCGCTCCAGCCCCCGTGCGCCGGCGCGCGCTCCGGCGGCGAGCCGACGGATGCCCGCTGCGCAGAGGGCGGCGAACCCGATCCAGGCGATGACCGTCAACGGGGTCCGCGCGAAGTCGGTGCCGGCGAGGATCGTGTGGGCGAAGGCGGCGAGGAACGCGGGATACGAGAGCCAGTGCAGGGCGAGCCACCATTCGTAGGACATCCGGCGCCTGAACGCGGTCGAGACGACGACGACGAGGACGAGCTCGAGCGAGATCGTGCCCAGCCCGATCTCCAGCCGCGCGTAGGGGACCAGGAACGGAACGAAGACATCGAGCAACCCGAGGCGGGCATACGAGTCGAGCAGGAGCGCGAGGACGTGTGCGAACGCCAGGGGTAGCCAGAGCAGGGTCGTGAAGTCGTGGATCGTGCGGATCGCGCGATTGTTCGCGAGCCAGCCGAAGATGCCACCGCGCAAGGCCATGCCCGTGAGCATCGCCAGCGTCAACGCGACCAGACTGGCGGCGCCGCTCGCGCGAGCGACGATCCAGATCGCCTCGGTCACGATTGGTGGGTCCGCGTGGTCGCCTGACGAGGGGTCGTCTGGACCTGGGGCGTGAGGGTCAGGCGCCCGCGCGTGACCGCCGGCGTCGGTGACGGTGACGGCGACGCCTGGGCCGCCGGCTTCAGCGGCGCATCGGGATTCTGCGTGTGCCCGGCGGCGTAGAACGCGGTGCCGCCGAAGCTGAGGAACGTCAGCGCGGCGACCGCCCAGCGCAACGCGGTGACCGAGCGCATCAGCGGTCCGCGGCGGGCGGCCCCGCGATCCGTCATGTACATGGTCCCAAGAAGATCAGACGCATCCTCGCCGTGCATGAGATGAGGCTAAGAGATGGAGCGAGCGACGAGCGGCTTTGCCGCGAGGAGTGAGCCCCACCAGCCTTGAGCGTGTCTCCTGCCCGCAGGGCAGAGATCGAGCAGCACCGTTCAGCTCGGCGCGGCGGCCAGGCGAAGCCTGAATCGCGCGCCCCCACCGATGGGCCGCTCGAGCGTGATCGATCCCCCGTGCGCCTCCGCGACCTCCTTCACGATCGAGAGCCCCAGGCCCGAGCCCGGCATGTGCCGCGCGGTGCTCGCCCGCCAGAACCGGTCGAAGACGCGCGCCGAATCCTCCGGCG
>DASWCU010000064.1:0-73925 GCA_036389935.1 Candidatus Limnocylindria bacterium | reverse complement strand
CGCGGCGGCCCAGCTCGCGGCGCATCAGATCGTCGGGCGGAGCTCGGACGCGCTCACGGTCATCATCGCCCTCGCGGTCGGCGCCACGTTCGCGCCGGTGAAGACGTACGTCCAATGGCAGCTCGACCGGCGGCTCGGGCGACGCAAGCTGCCGATCGCCCGGCTGCGGCCGAGGCGCCGGGACATCGAGCGCCACCGTTAGCGCCGAGGCTGTCGCATCGGCCGCCCCCGGCGGCGCGCGAGCCACCGGGAGCGGGCCCAGATCGCGCCGTACACGAGCACGCCGAGGAGGCCGAACAGCAGGTCGTTGATCGAGTCCTGGGTGTCGCGGACGTTGTGCGTGTGGAGGAAGACGTCGCCGTAGAACTCCTGGATCTCGAGCGCGAGGTGCAGCATGGTGGAGATGCCCATCGCCGACACGATCGGCCAGCCGAACGCGCCGGCCAGGACGATCGCGAGGGCTCCCGGACCGTGGAAGTGCGGAACATGGTCCCAGTGCTCCAACGCGTTGTAGAGATTCAGCGAATTGCCCAGCATGTCGACGAAGAAGATCGACAGATACAGATCATCGAACCACCACGGGTATTCGCTCCACTGTCGCTTGCGATAGCGCAGCCGCCAGAACAGCGGGAACACCATCGCGAAGCCGAACGAGATGATGACGTCCCTTGGACCGAGATCCTTGCCGGAGAATCGCTGATCCTGGCCGTTCAGCAGCGCGTCGACGCTCAGCGCAAGGATCGCGACGCGCAGCGCGACGTTGACCAGCGCACCCGCCGGGGTGTGCGCGCGGTCGAGGAGGGGCAGGCGGGCGAGGGCGCGCGAGCGGGCCATCAGCGGATGCGCGGATGCAGTCGCCGTGCCCAGGCCCGGCCAACGGGCGGCGCCGGCGCGTGATCAGCCGCCGCCGACCACCACGTTCCACTTCCGCACGCGCCAGGCGGTCACGACGCCGTTCTTCACGTAGGGATCGGCGCCGGCGAAACGCTCGGGCACCGATCGATCCTCCGTCGTGAAGACGAGCGCCGCGCCATCCACCGGGTCGGCGAACGCACCCGCGAGGAGCAGCTCACCCCGCTCCTGGGCCTGCCGCGCGAGCGTCAGATGCGCGTCGCGGAACGGCGTCCGCTTCTCCAGGTAGTCGGCGACCACGTCGTACAAGAGGACGTAATAGGTCACGATCGCCTCCTCGTTCGGCGGTAATCATGGCCGATGCGAGCACGCCGGTCCGGCGGGCCGTCGGTCGGCGCCCGGCCGTTGTCCGTCGGGGTCACGGCCCGTACAATCGGTCTTCTCTGGTGAGCGCATTTGGGCGAGATCCGCTTGCCTCGGAGGCTCCGATCGGGGCTGTAGCTCAGTTGGTAGAGCGGTTGAATCGCACTCAACAGGTCAGGGGTTCGAGTCCCCTCAGCTCCACCGCGACATGAGACGCTTCAGTGACGATCCGGAGCGACAGGCGAACATCGCGTTCGCGCTGATCGTTCTCGGCATCATCTTCGTCGGCGGCGTGACGATCTGGCTCTTCTACGGAGCGCAGTTCTAGATCCGAGCGCACGCTGAACACCGTGTGAGTCGCGCTCGCCGATCCGGCCCGGATCCTGCCTGATCGGGGCCTCGCGATCCTCCGAGCGCGACAGGGGGAGCGAAATGGCGACGCCGCACCTGCAGAACTACATCGACGGCCGCTGGACCGACGCCGCGTCCGGCGAGGCGTTCGAGGATCTCGACCCGGCGACGGGCGAGGTCATCGCGACGGCGGCGAAGTCGGCCAAGGGCGACGTCGACCGCGCCGTCGATGCCGCTCGGCGCGCGGCGAACGCGTGGCGGCTCCATCCCGCCCCCAAACGCGGCGAGATCCTCTACCGCGCCGGCGAGATCATGCTCCGCCGCAAAGACGACCTCGCACGCGACATGACCCGCGAGATGGGCAAGGTCCTGGCCGAGGCACGTGGCGATGTGCAAGAGGGCATCGACATGACGTACTACATGGCCGGCGAGGGCCGGCGGCAGTTCGGCGACGTCGTCCCGGCCGAGCTCCCGAACAAGTGGGCGATGGCGATGCGGGCACCGCTCGGCGTCGTGGCGGCGATCACGCCATGGAACTTCCCGCTCGCCATCCCGACGTGGAAGATCATGCCGGCGCTCGTCCTCGGCAACGCCGTGGTGTTCAAGCCGGCCTCCTACACGCCGCTGCTCGCGGTGCGCCTCGTGGAGATCCTCGAGGAGGCCGGGCTGCCGAAGGGCGTCCTCAATCTCGTCCTCGGACCCGGCGGCGAGCTCGGCGACGCGCTCGTGACCCATCCCGGCGTCGACCTCGTGTCGTTCACCGGTTCGAGCGACGTCGGGGCGCACATCAGCGAGGTCGCCGGGCGACAGCTCAAGCGGGTGGCGTGCGAGCTCGGCGGTAAGAACGCGATCGTGGTCATGGACGACGCCGACCTCGACCTCTCCATCGAAGGGATCGTCTGGTCGGCGTTCGGGACCTCGGGTCAGCGCTGCACCGCCGCGTCGCGGGTCATCACGCATCGCTCGCGCGCGGACGAGCTCGTCGAGCGTCTCGTGGGTCGCACGAAAAAGCTGCGCATGGGCCACGGCCTCGAGCCCACGACCGACCTCGGGCCCGTCGTCTCGAGGGACGCGCAGCAGAAGGTGCACGGCTACATGTCCATCGCCGAGCAGGACGGCGCGTCGGTGGCGGCGGGCGGGCGCATCCCGACCAACGGCGCGCTCGCCAAGGGCTTCTTCCACGAGCCGACGGTGCTCGTGGACGTGAAGCCGAACATGCGGGTGGCGCAGGAGGAGATCTTCGGGCCGGTGACCGCGGTCATCGAGGTCACGGACATCGACGAGGCGATCCGGGTGGTGAACTCCACGCGGTACGGTCTGTCGTGCTCGATCTACACGAAGAACATCGACAACGCGTTCGTCTTCATGCGTGACGCGGAGACCGGACTGGTCTACGTGAACGCGGGCACGATCGGCGCGGAGATCCAGCTGCCGTTCGGCGGGATGAAGGCCACCGGGAACGGGCATCGGGAGGCCGGGCGCGCCGCGCTCGACACGTACGCCGAGTGGAAGTCGCTGTACGTCGACTTCTCCGGCAAGCTCCAGCGCGCCCAGATGGACGACGTGAGCTCGCCCGGCTGACGCCGGGTCAGACCGCGGCCGGCAGCGTGAAGGTGATGCGCGTCCCGGCCGCGGGTCCGCTCTCGGCGCGGATCTCGCCGCCATGCGCGGCCACGAGGCTCTTCGCGATCGCGAGCCCAAGGCCGGCGCCCGGCGAGTCGGCCGACTTGGTGAAGCGCTCGAACACGTGCGGCAGGGCATCGGCCGGGATGCCCGAGCCGGTGTCCCGGACGGAGCAGGTGACCGCGCCGTCGGGCGCGCGGCCCAGCTCGACGGCGATCGAGCCGCCGCGCGGCGTGTAGCGGATGGCGTTCGCGAGCAGGTTCGTGACGATCTCGCGCGTCCGTACCGGGTCGGCCTCGACGAGCGGTAGTCCGTCGGTCCCACCGACCTCGAGCGCGATGCCCTCGCGACCGGCCTGCTCGCGGAACGACGCGACCGTCGCGCGGGCCAGCGCCCCAAGATCGGTGGGCTCGCGATGGAGCGCCAGTGCCCCGGTCTCGGCGAGCGAGAGCGTCCGGAGGTCGTCGATCAGCCGGGCGAGGACGTGCGTCTCCTGCAGGATCGCGCGCAGGTGCGCTTCGTCGGCCGGATACACGCCGTCGAGCAGCGCTTCGAGATCGCCCTGCGCGATCGTGAGGGGCGTCCGCAGCTCGTGCGTCACATCGGCGAGCAGCCGCTTGCGCTGCGCCTCGTTCGTCTCGAGCCGCGCGGCCATCGCGTTGAACGCGCGGGCGAGAGCACGGACCTCGCGCGGCCCCTGCACCTCGGCCCGCGCGGCGAGATCGCCCGACTCGAGGCGCTCGGCAGCCTCGATCACCTCGCCGACGGGCCCCGCGAGCCGCCGGACGGCGCGGGCGGTCAGCACGATGCCGGCGAGACCGAAGAGGAGCGCCACGAGCACGGCCCCGCGCTCGAAGGTCCCGGGCAGATCGACCGCGCCCAGGAGGCTCGCGAGCAGCCAGAACAGGAAGGTCGCGCCGCCGACGGCGAATGCGACGAGCAGCGCGAGGAGGAACGCGATCCTCCGGATGAATCCGTACCGCATCGAGCCCCACGGCCCGCCCCGTTGCGGCGGGAACGGCTCCCCTTCCGGCCACCACGGCGGTCGTTGCCGGGGGCGCCAATGACGGCTCACCGCTCCTCGTCGGCGAAGCGATAGCCGACGCCATGAACGGTCAGCAGGTAACGCGGCTCTCGGGGATCGGGCTCGAGCTTGCGCCGGATGTTCTTCACGTGCGCGTCGATGGCGCGCTCATACGACTCGAACGCGACGCCGCGGACCGCGTCGAGCAGCTGGGAGCGCGTGAAGACCCGCCCCGGCGACCGTGCAAGGGTGACGAGCAGCTGGAACTCCGTCGAGGTCAGCTCGACCTCCCGCTCGGCGGCGCGCACGCGCATGCGCGGGATGTCGAGCGTGACGTCCGCGGCACGGATCACCTCGCCTGGCTCCGCTGGGCGCTCGGCGCGGCGCAGCACGGCGCGCACGCGCGCGACGAGCTCCTTCGGGCTGAACGGCTTGGTGACGTAGTCGTCGGCCCCGAGCTCCAGTCCGACGAGCTTGTCGCTCTCCTCGTCGCGTCCGCTCAGGATCACGATCGGGACGTTCGAGTCGCGCCGGATCGAGCGGATCACGTCCAGGCCATCGAGCCCGGGGAGCCCGAGGTCGAGGACGACCAGATCGGGATGCGCCGTGCGAACGGCCGCGAGCGCCTCCGTGCCATCGGAGGCGCCCGCGACCGCGAAGCCCGCGTGCTCGAGGTAGTCCCGCGCCAGTCGGACGATCTTCGGCTCGTCGTCAACGACGAGGATCGTCTTCATCCGCGGTCATCCTACTGACGGGGCGGAGGCGAGGATCGCTCGGCCGATGGACGCTCGTCGTGCGCGCGGCGGTGCCACTCGTCGAGCATCCGTTGCCGCTCGCTCGTCGCGTCCGGTCCCCGCCAGTAGCCCGGACCGCCGCCCCAGCGTCCGCCCCAGAACGCCCCGCGGATGAGGGCGAAGATGAGGAAGAAGAAGAGGATCGGGAACAGCAGCCCGAAGAAGGGGAAGCCGAAGCCCCAGAAGTGGGGGCCGTAATAGCCGACCGGCGTCGCGCCCGGCTGGGCGACCTGAGCCGCGCCCTGTGCGAGGCCGGCGTCGTACGCGCCGATGCCCACGAGGGCCGCGACGACGAGCACGGCCACGATGGTGAAGATGGATCGACCGCTCATTTGTGTTGGCTCCTTTCGCATCCGTTCCGATGCACCCGCAGCGTGCGCCCCGGGTGTGGAGCGGATGTGAATGACCGGCGGAGAGCGCGGGCAGCTTCAGGCTTGCAGGATCGCCTCGAGCCACTGGGCCGCGGCATCGACCGCTTCGCGCTCCCGCGAGCCGAAATCGTGACCCACGCCACGCAGGGCGACGAGGTCGATCCGCGGATTGACGCCGGCGAGGCGCTCGAGCACCGCGAGCGGGCCGAGCTCATCCTGGTCGCCCTGGACGATGAGCGTCGGGCAGCGGATGTCGCGCAACGCGGCCTCGTCCGCGGGTCGCGGCCGGCCCGGCGGCGAGATCGGATGGCCGAGGACGACGACCGCGTCCGGCGGCTCGGCCGCCGCCAGGAGAACGCACATCCGCCCGCCGAAGGAGCGCCCGGCGAGCACGAGCGGCCGCCCCGCACGCGCCGCCAGGGCATCGCGCGCGGCGCGCAGCTCGCCGAGCTCGGTCGCGTAGCCGCCGCTCGGACGCCGGCCCCGTGTCGAGAACGCGATCCGTGAGGTCACGATGCCGCGCGCCTCGAGCCGGGCCGCGAGGGCACGGATGATCGGCTGGTCCGCGGAGCCGCCGTAACCCGGCGCGAGGACCGCGCCGCTCACCGCCGGCCGGCGGCCTTCGAGCGCTTGGGCGATGCGGCGGCCGGCCGCTTCGTGCGCGCCGCCGGTCGGGGCGCGGTCGCCGTGGCGGCCGCGGCGCGCTTCGTCGCACCGACCGCGATCGAGCGCTTCGGGAGCTTCTGGGCGAGCTCGCGCGCGGGCGCGAGGAGGTCCCCCACCGTGCGGAGCCGCTCCGGCAGGTTCGCCATGGTGAAGGCGTCCGGCCGGCCGAGCGAGCCGATCTCGTCCCAGCGGAGCGGCGCGCTCACCGGCGCACGACGGATCGGCCGCACGCTGTACGGGCCGGCCGTCGTCTTGCCGCGGACGTTCTGGAGGTAGTCGACGTAGATGCCGCGACGCTCGCGCTTCGCGAACGTCAGCGTGATCAGCTTCGGATCCTTCTCGCGCGCCGCCTTTCCGACGTCCTCGACGAAGCCGCGCGACTCGTCATAGCCGTAGCGTCGCGCGATCGGCACGAGGACGTGGATGCCACGTGAGCCGGTCGTCTTGGGGAAGCCCTGCATGTCCCGCGCGTCGAGCAGGTCCTTCACGATCATCGCCGCGGCCTTCACGTCGTCCCAGGTCGCGCCGGCCGCGGGGTCGAGGTCGATGATCGCGAGGTCCGGGTTGTCGGGCTTGTCGACGCGTGCGAGCCACGGGTGGATCTCGAGGGCCGTGTAGTTGGCGAGCCACACGATCGTGGCCAGGTCGTTCCCCAGGATGTAATCGATCCCACCCTCGCGATCGGCCTCGGCGTCCTTCCAGCTCTTGATCCACCGCGGCGTGAAGCTCGGCTTGTCCTTCTGGTAGAAGCTCGGCCCGCTGATCCCGTCGGGAAAGGGCTTGAGCGTCAGCGGGCGGTCGCGGATGGCGGGGATGAGGAACGGCGAGACCTCGGTGTAGTAGCGGATCAGGTCGGCCTTCGTGTACCCGTCCTCGGGGAACAGGACCTTCTCGAGGTTCGTGAGCTTGATGTCGTGACCGTCCACGCGCAGGACCGCCGGCATCCGCGCCTTGCGCGCCTGGCCCACTTCCGCGCTCACCTCCGCCGGGCGTTCGGTCCGCGCCGCGCGTTCCGCCGCCCGCTGCGCCTCTTTCGCTGACGCGGCAATCTCCTGGCCAGTGCACTCCTTCGGGTCGACGTCGCTACGCAGCCCGAGGTAGACCGGGTGGCGGAGGGTGCCGTCGCGGGTGATCTCCGAATACCGGACCTCGCAGACGAGCGTGGGGAAGCACCAGGTGGCGGGCTGGTTCACCCGCGGCGGCGACGCGAAGGGTGAGCTCGGGGACTGCTGGTCGCGAAGCGTGGCGAGCAGGTCGCGCAGCGTCCGATCGTCGAAGCCGCTGCCGACGTGACCGATCGGCACGAGCGCGCCGTCGCGGTAGATCCCGAGGAGCAACGCGCCGAGCGTGCTATGCCGGCCGCCCCGCCCCTCGGTCCAGCCGCCGATCACGCACTCCATCGAACGCTGGGCCTTGATCTTCACCCACGACGCCGAGCGCCCGGTCACGTACGGAGCGTCGAGCCGCTTCGCGACGATGCCCTCGAGCCCCTGCTCGCGCACCGCGGCGAACAGCGCGCGCCCCGTGCCGGGGAAGCCCTCGGAGAGCCGGATCGGGCCCATCGGGGTGAGCGCCGCCTCGAGCCGGCGGCGGCGCTCTCGCAGCGGCTGGCGGGTGAGATCGTCGCCGTCGAGATAGAGGAGGTCGAAGACCTCGTACACGACCGGAACGCTCCGTCGCAGCCGGCCGACCGCGGACTCGTCGCGCTGATGCATCCGCGGCTGCAGCCGTTGGAAGGACGGCACGCCGCGCTCGTCGAACGCGACGACCTCGCCGTCGACGATCGCCTGATATCCGCCGGTGAGCGCCTCCGCGACCGCGGTCGCTTCGGGGTACTGCTTCGTGCAGTCGAGGAGGTTGCGGGTCTGCAGCCGCACCTCGCCGCCGTCCACGAAGGCGAGTGTCCGGACACCGTCCCACTTCGGCTCGTAGGTGAACTGGGGCGAATCGAACGGCTCGTCCGACGAGGTCGCGAGCATCGGGGTGATCTTGGCCTGGAGCGGATCGTCCTTCGGGGGCGTGCCGTGCATGATCATCAGCCAGTCGCGGCCCTCATGCGCGGACGTCTGCACGATGACGTACTCGCCCGTGAGCCGACGTCCGTCGAACTTGATCTTGTACTCGCCGCCGCGTTCGGCGCGACCGGGCTTCGCGAGCAGGAGCTCGTAGGTGCCCTCGTCCCAGATGGTCATCGTCCCGGCGCCGTAGCCGTCGGGGATCACGCCATGGAACGTCAGGTATTCGATCGGATGGTCCTCGGTGTGGACCGCGAGACGCCGCTTGCCGGCCTCGAGCGGCGGGCCATGTGGGACGGCCCATGACGCGAGCACGCCGGCCATCTCGAGCCGCACGTCCCAGTGGAGGCGCGTCGCGTGATGACGGTGGACGACGTAGCGCGCCTTCGGCGCGGGAGCGGCCACGCTCCCCTTCGGCTCGGGCGTCCGCTTGAAATCGCGCTTGCGCTGGTATTCGGTCAGACTCACCGCCTACGAATTGTCGGGGAGGGCGGCATGCCGTCGTACGCGGAGCTCGCGGACGCGTTCCTGAAGGAGGAGCTCGACGACTCCCCGGTGACGGCGAGCGCCCTCGGCCTCACCGAATACGACGAGCGGCTCGACGACCTCTCCGCCGACGCCTTCCGGCGGCGCGACGAGCGCGCCGGCGCCTGGCTGCGCCGCTTCGCCGCTCTTCCCGAGGACGGCCTGGCGCCCGCGGAGCGGATCGACCGCGAGTTCCTCGTTTCGATCCTGCGCGGCCGCGAGCTCACGGCGCCGCGGCGTAACTGGGAGCGGCAGCCGGCGACATACCTCAATCCCCCGCTCCAAGGCGTGTTCGGCCTCTTCCTTCACCGTCTGCGCCCGGAGGGCGATCTCGCCGACGCTGCCCGCGCCCGCCTGGCCGAGGTCCCGCGCGCGCTGCGTCAGGGGATGGACAACCTCGACTTCACGCTCGCGCCTCGGGTCTACGTCGACCGGGCGATCGGACAGGCCCGCGCCGCCGCTCGCTACGCCCGCGAGCTGGTGCCCCAGGAGGTGAGCGACCCCGAGCAGCGCGAGCGGCTCGAAGCGGTGGGCGCCGAGGCGGGCGACGCGTTCGACGCGTTCGCGGCGTTCCTGCAGGAGAAGAAGGACAAGGCCATTGGCGACTACGCGATCGGCGGAGAGCTCTACACCGCGCTCCTTCGGGAGAAAGAGCTCCTTCCGTACGACGCGCGGGAGCTTCGTGAGCGCGGACGCGAGCAGTACGACCTCCTCGCGGCCGAGGCGCGCCGCCTCGCGAAGGACATCGCGGGGAACGAGGACTGGGTCGGGCTCCTGGCCGCCTTGAACCGGGTGCACGCTCCGACGCCCGACGGCATGCGTCAGGAGTACGCCGAGTGGACCGAGCGGGCGAGGACCTTCCTGCGCGACCGCGGCCTCGTGACGCTTCCGCCCGGCGAGCGCTGCAGCGTCGAGCCATCCCCACCCTTCCAGCGGCCGGTCCTCGCCGTCGCCTCGTACAACCGCCCGCCCGCGTTCAGCGAGTCCCTCGCCGGCCACTTCTTCGTGCCCTATCCGCCGGAGGGCACCTCCGCGGAGGAGGTGCAGAAGCGTCTCGAGGGCAACTGCAGCGCGGGCATTCCGACGACGGCGGTGCACGAGGCCTACCCCGGCCACCACTGGCACCTCGTGATGGCGAAGGCCAATCCGTCGCGGATCCGGAGGGTCTTCAACACCTCATACTTCTCGGAGGGCTGGGCGCTCTACGCGGAGCGCGTCATGCGCGAGCAGGGCTTCTTCTCCGATCCGAGGCAGGAGCTCTATCAGTACGAGGCGACGATCTTCCGCGCGGCGCGCATCGTGGTCGACACGAGCCTGCACATGGGCGAGATGACGTTCGACGAGGCCGTGCGGTTCATGATGGACAAGGCCAACCTCACCGAGCCGAACGCGCGAGCCGAGGTCGGCCGGTACTGCTCGACCCCGACGCAGGCCTCCGCGTATCTCACCGGCATGCTCGAGATCGTCGACATCCGGACCAGGTGGCTCGCCGGGCGCGGCCGCAGCGACGTCGCGGCGCTCCGTGCGTTCCACGACGCGCTGGTCTCGACCGGCAACATGCCCACGCGCCTCGCGGAGCGCGCGATCGCGGCCTGAGCCGGCCGAGCGGTGGACGCGGTGGAGGGACTCGTCGCAGCCGTCGCGATCGTCGCGCTCGCGTGGCTCGCGATCATCGTCGGGCTCGTCGTGGCGGGCCGCGGTCCGCTCGCGCGCGAGGTGGCGTCGCTCGTCCCGAACCTCGTGCGGCTGTTCAGCGGCCTGCTGGCCGATCCGCGAGTGCCCCGCCGGGCGAAGGTCGTGCTCGGGATCACCGCGGCGTATCTCGCGTTCCCGATCGACATCATCCCGGACTTCGTGCCGGTCGCGGGTGCGCTGGACGACGCGATCATCGCGGCGCTGGCGCTCCGGTACGTGGTCCGCACGGCGCCCACGGAGATCGTCGCCGAGCACTGGCACGGGGACCCCGCCTCGCTCCGCCACCTCCTGCGCCTCGCGCGTACGCCCTGACGGCCGGCGAGCCGCGGCACGGGTCATGCGCGCCTTGACAGAGGTCGCTACGCTGGGCGCGCGGCTAGCCGCGCGTCGTGCGGCCAGGCAGACGGAGAGGTGGTAACGATGCCGAGATCGATCTGGCGCGGTGTGGTCAGCTTCGGGATGGTCGCGATCCCCATCCGCCTGTACCTCGCGACCGAGAGCACATCGAAGGTCTCGTTCCACCTGCTCTGCCCTGACCACAAGACGCGGATCAAGAACAAGCGCTGGTGCCCCGAGGGCGACCACGAGGTCGCGTGGGGTGACGTCGTCCGCGGCTACGAGTACGAGAAGGGCAACTACGTCGTCCTCGACGACGACGACCTCGAGAAGCTGCCGCTCGAGAGCAGCAAGGCCATCGACATCGCCGGCTTCATCAAGGACGAGGACCTGCCTGGCCCCGTCTACTACCAGGCCGCGTACTACCTCGAGCCGGAGAAGTCCGCACAGAAGCCGTACGCGCTGCTGAACAAGACGCTCGAGAAGAGCGGCCGCATCGCCATCGCCAAGTTCGCGCTCCGTGACCGTGAGCGACTCGTTTCGCTCCGTGCGCTCGATGGCGCGCTCCTGCTGAACACGCTGCACTGGCCCGATGAGATCCGCTCGACCGAAGACCTGGACCTGCCGGGCGACGTGAAGGTCTCCCCGGCCGAGCTGAAGATGGCGGAGAACCTCGTCGAGATGATGGCGATGAAGTTCGAGCCCGACGAATTCAGGGACGAGTACAAGCAGGCCCTCGAGAAGATCGTCGAGGCGAAGGTCGAGAACCGCATGGATCTCGTCGAGGCGCCCGAGCCCGAGGCCGAGACCACGGTGGTGGACCTCATGTCGGCGCTCAAGGCCTCGGTCGAGAAGGCGAAGCAGGGCGAGAAGGTGCGCGGCCGCGCCGGAAGAGGCGGCCACGAATCGCTCGTCCATCCGAAGACGACGGCGCGCGAGTCTTCGCGGACGAAGACCGCGCGGCGGAAGGCGTCCTAAGCCCGCGGGCGGCAAGCGCGGACCGCATACTCGATCAGGATGACGAGAGCGGCCCGCGCCGGTCCCGATCACCCGCGGCTGCTCGATACCCCACCGGCGCCGTCGGCCCTACCGCGCACGCTCGCACCGATGCGACCGCGACTCGCGGAGGACGCGTTCAATTCGCCGGACCACCTGTTCGAGCTGAAGTGGGACGGCCTCCGTGCGCTCGTTTCGAGCGACGCGAGCGGCCTGCGGATCACCGATCGGCGGGGTGGCGACCTCCTGCCGGCCGTGCCCGAGCTGCGCACGCTCCGGCTCCCGGCGGGCACCGTCCTCGACGGCGAGATCATCGTCTGCGACTCGCGGGGCCGGCCGAGCTACGACCTCCTGGTCGGGCGACTGGGTCCCAAGGCCGCGAAGCGCGGGCGCGGCCCGATCTTCGTCGCCTTCGACCTCCTCTACGACGACCACCGGTCGCTGCTCGGCCTGGCGCTCGAGGAGCGGCGAGCGCGGCTGGCGGCCCGAGGTCTCGCCGGGAAGGGCCTCGTCGTGCCGGAGCACCTCGAGGCCGACGGCGAGCCGTTCCTGGAGGTCGTCGCCGAGTACGGCCTGGAAGGTGTCGTGGCGAAACGGCGCGACGGACGCTACGTGCCCGGAGCGCGCAGCGCCGATTGGCTGAAATGCCTCGTCACGCCCCGCGCGGACGTGGCGATCGGCGGGCTCGTCGTGGATGAATCGCGCGGCGCCCGGGCCGTCCTCTGTGGCTGGGCGAACGACGATCGATCGCTCGCGTTCGCCGGCGAGGCATACGTGCCGCCATACCTCGCGGGGTGGCTCGACGAAGCGACGCGGGCGTTCCGCGGAGAGGGGTCACCCTTCGCGGGACCGATGCCGCTCCGGCCGGGCATGGTCTGGCTCCGACCGCGGCTCGTCGCGATCGTCGATCACGAGGGCGAAGAGCGAGGGCTCCTGGGCGACGCGCGTTTCCGCGCGATCCGGTTCGACGGCGGAATGGACGATTGCCGGCGAGAGGAGCCGGTCGGCGTGCCGACGAATCCGCCGAGCGGCGGCGCTGAGCGGCCCCGGCTCGTCGTGCTCCACTCGCTCCCGTTCCCGCTGGGGTAACGATCGCGGAGCGAAGAGCGGAGCGGGCAGCGGGCGTCATCGGGCAAGAGGTAGAATCGGAAAAACCCCGGAGGTCTCGCCGTGCCGAAGTTCGTGTTCGTGACCGGTGGGGTCACCTCGTCGCTCGGGAAGGGCATCACCGCCGCCTCCCTGGGACGGATCCTCGGCGCGCGCGGCCTGTCGATCGCGTCGCTGAAGATGGACCCCTACCTCAACGTCGATCCGGGCACGATGTCGCCGTACCAGCACGGCGAGGTCTTCGTCACCGAGGACGGCGCGGAAAGCGACCTCGACCTCGGCCACTACGAGCGGTTCACCGACCGCAACGTCACGCGCGCGTCGAACCTCACGACCGGCCAGATCTACAACTCGGTGATCGCCAAGGAGCGGCGGGGCGACTACCTCGGAGCGACCGTACAGGTCATCCCGCACGTGACGAACGAGATCAAGGCGCGGATCCATCGTGTCGCCCGCGAGGCGCAGGCCGACGTGGTCGTCGTCGAGGTGGGTGGGACCGTCGGCGACATCGAATCGCTCCCCTACCTCGAGGCGATCCGCCAATTCCGCAACGACGTCGGACGGCAGAACGTCCTCTACCTGCACCTCACCTTGCTGCCACGCGTGGCGACCGGCGAGCTGAAGACGAAGCCGACGCAGCACTCGGTGAAGGAGCTGCGCGAGATCGGTATCCAGCCCGACGTCATCATCGCGCGCGCGGACGTCCCGCTCGATGACGAGCTGCGCGAGAAGATCGCGCTGTTCTGCGACGTGAAGGTCGACAACGTCGTATCCGAGCCGGACGCCTGGTCGATCTACGCGGTGCCGCTCATGCTGGAGGCGTCGGGCGTCGGCCGGATCCTGGTCGAGGAGCTCGGCCTGGCCGACGCGGCCCACGCGCCCGACCTCGACGACTGGCGGGCTCTCGTCGAGAGCATCAAGGGGGCGCGGATCCCGCTCGAGATCGGCCTCGTCGGCAAATACATCGAGCTCCGCGACGCGTACCTGTCGGTCGCGGAGTCGGTCCGCCACGCGAGCTGGGCGAGCGACTGCAACGTGAAGATCCGCTGGATCGACAGCGAGAAGCTCGAGCACGGCGGCGACACCGAGCCGCTCGCCGGACTCGACGGCATCGTCGTGCCCGGCGGCTTCGGCTACCGCGGGATCGAAGGCAAGGTCCAGGCCGCGCGGTACGGCCGCGAGCGGCGCATCCCGACCCTCGGCCTCTGTATGGGGATGCAGTGCATGGTCATCGAGCTCGCGCGCACCGCGCTCGGCACCGACGAGGCGAACTCGACCGAATTCGACGCGTTCACCCCGCATCCGGTCATCGACCTGCTGCCCGAGCAGCGCGACGTCGGCGACAAGGGCGGGACGATGCGCCTCGGCTCCTACCCCTGCGTGCTCGCGGAAGATTCGCTCGCCCACCGGGCGTACCGCCAGCCGATCGTGCTGGAGCGGCACCGGCACCGGTACGAGTTCAACAACGCGTACCGCGAGCTGCTCGCGAGCCACGGCATGCGCTTCACCGGGCTCTCACCGGACGGGCGGCTCGTCGAGATCGTCGAGCTCGCGGATCATCCGTTCTACCTCGGCACCCAATACCACCCCGAGTTCCGGTCGCGGCCCAACCGGCCGCATCCGCTGTTCGTCGCGTTCGTGCAGGCGGCCCTGGAGAACGCTCGGGCGAGCGGGCGGGCCGACGCGCGGGTATCACTGTTGCAGGAGACGCGCACATGAAGCTGTTCCTCGACACAGCGGAGTTCGACGAGATCCAGCGGGGCGTCGAGTGGGGGGTCATCGACGGCGTCACCACGAACCCCACGCTGATCGCCAAGGCGGGCCAGGAGCACGAGTCCCAGGTCAAGCGGATCTGCGGGATCATCGGCAACGTCTCGGCGGAGTGCGTGACCGAGACACGCGACGCGCTCATCGCCGAGGGCCGCGAGATCGCGAGCTGGCATCGGAACGTCATCGTGAAGGTCCCGATGACGCCCGACGGAATGGCGGCCGGGAAGGTCCTCGCATCCGAAGGGGTCCGGATCAACGTGACGCTCGTCTTCAGCGTGAACCAGGCCCTGCTCGCGGCGGCGATCGGCGCCTACATCGTGAGTCCGTTCGCCGGGCGGCTCGACGACATCAACGAGGACGGCATGCTCGTGGTGCGCGACATCGTGAGCGCGTACCGGCAGCAGAGCATCACGACGAAGGTCCTCGCGGCGAGCCTCCGCCATCCGCCGCATGTCACGCAGGCCGCGCTCGCCGGCGCGGACATCGGCACGATGCCGTTCAAGGTGCTCGAGCAGATGTTCAAGCATCCACTGACCGAGGCGGGCCTCAAGCGCTTCAGGGCGGACTACGAGGCGGCGCAGGCCGAACGGGCACGGATGGCAACGCCGAGCGGCAACGGACCGCGCGCGAAGGAGCCGGTGGCGGCGAAGCGCTGACTCAGCGGCGGGGCGGCTCGCCGACCACGAGCTCACGGGGATCCGCGGCGTGCACGCCGCAGAGATCGAGCACGCAGAGCGTCATCGCCGTCTCCGGATCGGTCCGGCCCTGCTTGATCGCGAGATCCGTCGAGTAGATCGCCTCGTAGGCGCGCACGATCCTGCCACGGTTGACCCCGCGCGCGAACGGCCGCCACCGTTCGAGCGAGTACGCGGAGCCGCGGATCGCCTTTGCCATCCGCTCGGCATCGGCGCGGCCCTGCATCGCCGACGCGAACAGGAGCACCCGGAACTGCCAGAGCAGGAGAGCCAGGATCTGCTGGGGCGCCTGGCCATCGGCGAGCAGGCGGTCGAGCCGCGCGAGCGCCTCGCCGCTCCGCTCGCGCACGATCGCCTCGGCGAGCGCGAAGACGTCGCCTTCGATCGCGCCGCTGACGAGCGCGCGGACATCCGCCCCGCTCACGCGCGCCCCCGAGGCGAACGCACCGAGCTTGGCGAGCTCCTGATCGATGCGCTCGCTATCCGGCCCGACGGCCCCGGCCAGCTCCGTGATCGCATCGGGCGCGAGCTCGACGCCCAGCAATGTGGCCCGGGCGGCGATCCAGCCCGGCAGCTCGTTCGCATTGAGCCGGGCGATCCGCTCGACGGCACCGCCGGCGGCTTCGACCGCGGCCGGTAGATCGGCCGGCGTCGCGGTCTCTTTCGCGCGCGCACCCCGCCTGGCGCGTGCGGCGATCTTCTCCTCGCTCACGAGCACGAGCGCGGCCTCGGCCGGGAAGCGCGCGACGAGCTCGACGTCCTTCAGCGCCTCCGCGTGCTCGACGACCACCGTGCGGCGCTCGTCCACCGCGTCGAACAGCCCCTGGGCCTGTCCGCTCATCAGGATGACGGCGCCGGACGCGGTACGGGCGTCGTGCCGGGTCAGACCGAGGCGATCACCGAGGTCGGCCGAGCGCTGCGTGCGGAGATCGGTCGGCCCCGGGGCGCCACGCTCCAGCGCCGACACCAGCTCGGCCGCTCGGAGCCGCGCGCGATACGGGTCGTCGCCATGGATCAGGTAGAGCTGGCGGCCGGCGGCGGATCGCTGCGACACCTCGACCGAGCCTAGCGTCCGGCGCGGCCGTATCCGGGACGAGGTGGCGCGAGCCCATTCGCGTGCGTCCGCACCGCGACGCGAGCACCGTCGACGGCCACCGCGACCGTGCCATCGCGATCCGTCCGATAGGTCGCGACCGATGCGAGGGCGTCGAGCGTCTCGGCGGTCGGATGACCGTAGCGATTCTCGAAGCCGACCGAGATCAGCGCGATCTCCGGAGCGACCGCACCGACGAGCGCGGCGGCGTATGGCGTCGCCGCGCCATGATGCGGCGGGACGTACACGCGCGCTCGCAGTGACGCGGGATCGAGGAGCAGATCCGCCTGCGCCGCCTCGGTCACATCGCCGCACAACAGCAGCGAGAGGGTCCCGAGCTCGACGCGCAGGACGAGCGACGGCACGTCGACAGCTGGATCGCCGTTCGGCGACAGCACGCGGATCGTCGCCCGGCCGAGATGGACGGTCGTGCCCACCGTCGCGTCGGAGCGCGCCACCCCATGACGCGCGATGCGCTCGTTCCAGCCGTCGGCGAGCGGCCCCGCATTGAGGCCCCGCGGCGCGATCGCGAGCCCCACGTCGTAGCGATCGAGCACGGCCAACAGACCCGCCCCATGGTCGAGATGCGCGTGCGTGAGCGCGACGAGATCGATCCGTCGCGTCCACGGCGGCAGGCTCGCGCCCAGCTCGGCGAGCAGCCGTCCCGGCTCGGGGCCACCGTCGACGAGCGCGAGGTGGCCGTCGAGCTCCAGCAGAAATGCGTCACCCTGCCCGACGTCGAGCGCCCGCACGCGGACCGCCGGCGCTCCGCCGGCCGCGACCACGACCGTCGCTGAGCCGATCGCGAGCAGGATCGCGAGGCCGATGGCGATCGCGCGCCAGGGGACATCGAGTGGGAGCCGGTGGCCCCAGGCGACGCGATGGCCGGTGAGCGGTCGCCCGGGAAAGGACCGGAACGCGCCGCCAAGACGGAGCGCGATCCACCGTGGGAACGGGACCGGTGGCCGGATGCGCCGGGCGGCGGCGGTGACAAGCGGTATCGCCGCCGCGAACGCGAGCGCGGTCAGCGGTCCGGCCGGTACGTCGATCGCGGCGACGGGGACCGCCGCGGCGAGCTCCACGACGGTGCGCAGCGCGAAGGCGAGACCGTAGGCGATGAGGGCGAACGGCCATGCGGCGTCGAGCGAGACGGCGCCGGCGCCGACGGTCGCGACGCTCGCGACCATGAGCGGCGGGAACAGCGGCACCGCGACGAGGTTCGCGATGGGCGACACGAGCGAGACGCGGCCGAAGATGCCCGCGACGATCGGCAGCGTCGGCGCGGTCGCCGCGAGCGTCGCGGCGAGGCCCTCTCGCACGGCCGCGGGGAACCGGCCGAGACGCGCCGCGATCGGCGCCTGCCACGCCAGCAGGCCGGCGGTCGCGGAGACGCTCAGCAGGAAGCCGGCGTCCCCGAGCGTGCGCGGATCGAGGACGAGCATCGCCGCGACCGCGGCGCAGAGTCCGTTGGCCGCGGCGGCGCGCCGGCCAAGCGCGAGCCCGAGCGCCGCGGTCGAAGCCATGACCGCGCTGCGGAGCACGCTGCCGCCGAGGCCGACGAGCAGGCTGTAGGCGACGACCGCGGCGACGGTGACGGCGGCGCGCGTGCGCGCTCCAGTACGGCCGCGCAGGATCGCCGCGACCGCCGCCGCGACGAGCGTCATGTTGAAGCCCGAGATCGCGAGCAGATGGGTCGTGCCGCTCCGCGCGAACGCGAGGGCGAGGTCGTGCCCGATGCTCGTGCGGTCGCCGAGCGCGATGCCGAGAAGGATCCCGCTCTCGGGCTCGGGCACGAGCCGCCGGAGCGGGTCGCCGAGCCGGTCGCGCAGCGCGTGGAGCGCGTCACCCTCGAGCGCGGGCAGCGGCACGTCACCGATGGCCAGACGAGCGAACGTCGCGATCGCGCAGACGGCGGCGGCGAGCCAGGCGATCCGGCGCATACGGTCCGCGCTCGCGAGGGCGAGCGCGCCGCAGCCGGCGGCCAGGACGCAGGCGACGAGGCCCGCGCCCACCACGGACAAGCTTCCAAGCGCCGCGAGCGCGGTGACCGCACAGGCCGTCGGTAGGAGCGGAAGCCGTGCGACCGCGCTCATCGCACGCTGACGAGGTCGCGGAGATCGGCGAAGACCCGCGGCGACACGAGACCGCGGGTCTGGAGGTCCTCGGGCTTGGCGAACGGCTTCGCGTCGCGCGAGCGGACGATGCGCGCCGCCGTGCTCGGGCCCACCCCCGGCAGTGCCTCCAGCTCGGTCGCCGTCGCGTTGTTCAGGTTCACCTTCGTCTCGGCCGGGCTGCCTGCGCTGCCGGCGGGCACGAGCTCGCCCGGCCGGGGCACATAGATGCGCATGCCGTCGCGAAGCGGCGCGGCCTTGTTGAGCGCGACGAGATCGGCCTCGGCGGTCATGCCGCCGGCCGCGAGCAGCGCGTCGAGCACTCGCGCGCCCGCGGGCAGACGCACGACGCCGGGCCGCGCGACCGCGCCGACGACGTCGACGAGGATCGTCTGCGGCACCGGTCGAGGAGTGGGCTCGGCGACGGGGTCGACGACCGGCGGGTCGTCGTGCGAGCGCGTGACCACGCCGACCGCCAGGCCACCGAGCGCGAGGACCGGAACGAAGAGCAGGAGCAGGCGGCGCACGGGCACGACGATGCGCAGGGCGGGGAGGGCGTGGCCAGTCCTCCTTTTGGGCGGCGGTCGTCGTCCTTTGGGTCCACCGCCTGCCCACGAGGGTCGGGCCGCCGCCCTCGCCCTGACCTCTCGCTGTCCCCCACCCTGTCCTCGCGCTCATCGCCCTGCCCCGCGGTCTGACCGATCGGGTCCGGAGCCCGCCTTCGGGCCGTCCGATCGGGGCGCTCGCCCTACCGGTCCGGTCCAATCTCTGGCCTTTGGCCAGGAGACACGCTCAAGGCTGGTGGAACTCGCTCCTCGCGGCAAGGCCGCTCGTCGCTCCTCCCGTAGTGACCCTCCGATCGCCCGATCGGCTCAGTTCGGCCGGCCCTGCTGCGGTTGGGTCATCTGGACGATCGAGACCGGAAGGGTGCCCACCTTGTCGCCGTCCACCTCGAGATCGAACCGATGCGTCCCGAAGGTCGTGAAGCTCAGGTTGTTCAGCTCGACGATGACGTTGACATCCTGGCCTGCGATCGCGGTCACCGAGATCTCGGGCGGGTTCGGCATCCCCTGTCCGCCGTCGGGCTTCCGCAGCCGCACGACGACCGCGTGCGACCCCGCGTCGAGTCCAAGTACGGCGACGAGGAACATCCGCGGGTGCTGCGCCGGCAGCCCGGTGACGCTGATGTTCCGGAACACCCCGAGGATGCTGACCTTGCCGTCCTGCGCCACGAGGGCGTGGTCGCAGAGGGCCGCGAGGCGGATCTCGGCCTGGCTCACGATCCGCGCTCGGTCACCACGCTCACGAGCCTATCCGGCACGACGATGACGCGAGCCACGGGCCGGTCACCGATCGCGTGCGCGACCTTCGCGCTCCGCAACGCGGCCTCGCGCGCGGCCGCCTCGGGCAGCCCGGCGGGCACGCTGAGACGGTCGCGGAGCCGGCCATCGACCTGCACCACGAGGGTGACCTCCCTGTCACGGGCCGCCTCGGGGTCGTGCTCGGGCCAGCGCTGCGCGTGCACGGACCCGGTCCGGCCCCGCCGCTCCCACAGCTCCTCGGCGATGTGCGGTGCGAACGGCGCGAGCATCAGGACGACGGCGTCGGTCCCATCCTTCCGGCTCGGGCCGGAGGCGTGCAGGAGCGCGGTGGTCAGCTCCATCAGCGCCGCGATCGCGGTATTGAAGTGATAGGCCTCGAGATCCTCCGTGACCTTCTTGATCGTCCGGTGCAGGGTCCGGTCGAGCTCGACGTCACGAGGTCCGGTCAGGTCCGCGTCGCCCAAGGCGACCATCCAGACGCGGTTCAGGAAGCGCCAGGTGCCCTCGATGCCGGCGGAGTCCCAATCCGAGCCCTCGGTCCAGGGGCCCATGAACATCAGGAACAGGCGCAGCGTGTCGGCGCCGTAGCGGGCGACATATTCGTCGGGCGGCTGCACGTTGCCTTTGGATTTCGACATCTTGCGGCCGCCGAACACGATGGTTCCCTGGTTCCGAAGGTGACGGAACGGCTCGTCGAACCACAGGTAGCCCATGTCGCGCAGCGCCTTGCAGACGAACCGGGCGTAGAGCAGATGCAGGATCGCGTGCTCGATCCCGCCGGTGTAGCGCGCGACGGGCAGCCACCGCCGCGCCACGTCCACGTTCATGAACGCGGTGTCGATCTTCGGATCGGGATACCGGTACACGTACCACGAGGAATCGACGAACGTGTCCAAGGTGTCGGTCTCCCGCCGAGCGGGACCGTCGCACCTCGGACAGGTCGTCTTGACGAAGGCGTCGACCCGCGCGAGCGGGTTCCC
Organism: Candidatus Limnocylindria bacterium; assembly: GCA_036389935.1. GTDB lineage: Bacteria > Chloroflexota > Limnocylindria > P2-11E > P2-11E > UBA4735. The sequence goes on along the minus strand of DASWCU010000064.1, from coordinate 53,236 downwards.
GCCCTCGGTCGTGAACTCGGTGTCCCGGGGCAACACCACCGGCAGCTGGTCCTCCGGGACCGGCACGACGCCGTCGCGGTCGCAGTACACGACCGGGATGGGCGTGCCCCAGTAGCGCTGGCGGGAGATGAGCCAGTCACGGATCCGGTAGGTCACCGCCGGCCCGCCGATCCCCTGCCGCTCCGCCGCCTCCGCGACGGCGCGCTTCCCGTCCTCGCTCGGCATCCCGCTGAAGGAGCCGCTTCGGACCATCGTCCCCGGTCCCAGGTACGCGGCGGCCAAGTGCGCGTGCTCCACGCCGTCCGGTGAGATCACCTCACGGATCTCGAGGCCGTATCGCTCGGCGAACGCGAAGTCGCGTTCGTCGTGCCCGGGCACGGCCATGATCGCGCCGGTCCCGTACGTCGCGAGGACGTAGTCCGCGATCCAGATCGGGATGCGTTCGCCGGTGAACGCGTTCAGCGCGAACGCACCGGTGTCGACGCCGGTCTTCTCGCGGTCGGCCGCGGCGCGCTCGATCTCGGCGAGGTCGCGGGTGCGCGCGACGTACGCCTCCACGGCGCTTCGCTGCGCCGGGATGGTGATGGTCTGCACGAGCGGGTGCTCGGGCGCCAGCACCATGAACGTCGCTCCGTGGATGGTGTCCGGCCGCGTGGTGAAGAATCGGATCCGCGCGTCGCGATGCCCGTCGACGGCGAACTCGATCTCGACGCCCTCGGACCGGCCGATCCAGTTCGTTTGCATCACCCGGACGCGTTCGGGCCAGTCGATGCCGTCGAAGCGCAGCAGCTCGTCGGCGTACTTGGTGATGCGGAAGAACCACTGCTCGAGGTCACGTTTGACGACCGGCGTATCGCAGCGTTCACAGCGACCGTTGATCACCTGCTCGTTCGCGAGCACGGTCTGATCCTTGGGGCACCAGTTCACCGGTGCCTTCGCCCGGTACGCGAGACCACGCTCCAGCAGCTTCAGGAAGATCCATTGGTTCCAGCGGTAGTACTCGGGGTAGCACGTGACCACCTCGCGCCGCCAGTCGATGGACGCGCCCATCATCCGGAACTGGTCGCGCATGTGGGCCATGTTCTGCTCGGTCCACACCGCGGGATGGAGCCCGCGCTTGATCGCGGCGTTCTCCGCGGGCAGGCCGAAGGCGTCGAAGCCCATCGGGAACAGGACGTTGTGGCCGCGCATCCGCAGGAAGCGCGCCGCGCAGTCCGACGGCGCCATCGCGTACCAGTGACCGACGTGCAGCTCGCCCGAAGGGTACGGATACATCGTCACGAAGTAGAAGTTGGGCCGATCGGAGGTGTCCGGCGTCTCGTGCGCGCCGGTCTCGGCCCAGCGGGCCTGCCAGCGCGCCTCGATGGCGGCGGGCGCGTAGCGCTCCAGCTTCGTCTCGCTCGTCACCGCGGCACCTCCTCAATCTCTCGGCCTTCGGCCCGAGACGCGCTCAGGGCTGGCAGACTCGCTCCGCGCGGCGAAGCCGCTCGTCGCTCGGCTTCGTTCTCTTCTCGATAAAAAATGGCCCACCGTCCGTGTTGGGGACGAAAGGGCCACTTCCGCGGTACCACCCCGACTTGAGACGCCCACCGCTGCGCGGCTGGTGGAGCTGAGGGGATTCGAACCCCTGACCCCCACACTGCCAGTGTGATGCGCTACCACTGCGCCACAGCCCCAGCAACGAACGTTCGTCTCCGCTCGAGCACGGTGGTAACGGGACGTGGCCCCGGCGATCGCTGGCCCGTGTGGACGTCACGATCGCGGCTCCCGGGCGAGTTCACCGCTCCATCGCACCGGCTCGCACCTGCCGCCGGCTCGCTTGGCGATGGCGCGCGGCTACTGCTCCCGTTCGCAGCCGTTGAAGCACAAAGTATAGAGGTGTACCCACTCGTTCGGATCGACAAGCGCATTCCCGACGGCTCCATCTGGCAGACGCGGCGTGGATATCGCTTGAACGACCACGAGGGCTGGGCTCGCGTGCTCCACCCGGCCGGCACCGGTTGGGCCAACCGCCTCGGCGGATGGACCCAGGAGCACGCCGGGTTGACGGCGTTCCACCGGGAGCGCGCGTTCGTCATCAGCTGTTACGGCGCCGAGAGCGCGAAGCACTTCTATGTCGACGTGGCACGACGTCCCACGATCGAGGACGACGTGATCGAGTTCGTCGACCTGTTCTTGGACGTATTGATCGGCCCGGGCGGCGACGTAACGGAGAAGGACGAGGAGCAGCTCGTGGCCTTGAGCCCCGCGGAAGCGAGCTTCGCGCGGCGGGTGCGGGACGAGATCCGAGGCCTGATCGCGGCGAACGACGCGCTCTTCGACCCGCGGGGTGCCTACTACTCGATCCCCGCGGACGCGGCCGCACTTCCGCCGGCCGGGCTCCCGGCTACGGGAGCTTGAGCCGGTCGGTATCTCGGCGCATCGCGACCGATTGCAGGACGCCGAGGGCGATGCATACCGAGAGGAGCGACGAGCCACCGTGTGAGATGAACGGCAGCGGGATGCCGGTGACCGGCATGAGGCTCATCGCCATGCCGACATTCACCACGAGCTGGAACGCGAGCATCGCGAACACGCCAGCCGCCACGTAGGTGCCGAACGGATCGCGCGCTCGGAACGCGATCCGCAGCGTCGCCGCGAGCAGCACCACGTACAGCGCGAACAGGATGACCGCGCCGATGAAGCCGAGGTCCTCGGCCAGCCCGGCGAACACGAAGTCGGACTCCGCGATCGGCAGATAGCCGAGCGGCGACTGCGTCCCGGCCGTGAGGCCCTTGCCCGTCGCCTGGCCGGAGCCGATCGCGATGAGGGACTGGATGATGTTCCAGCCGGCGCCCTGCGGATCGGCGTACGGATCGAGGAACGCGGTGAGTCGCCCGCGCTGGTAGGGCTGGAGGATCGACCAGATGAGCGGGAAGCCCGCGATGGCCGTCGCGACCAGCGTGGCGAGCTGCCAGAGCCGGGCGCCGGCCAGGAACGCCATGCCGAAGAAGATGGCCACGAATACGAGGCTCGTGCCGAGGTCCGGCTGGCGGTAGACGAGCGCGAACGGCGGGAGCAGGAGCGCGAGCGCGCCGAGGAGGACGAGCGGCGAGGTGATGCGATCGTGCCGGTCGGCGAAGTACTTCGCGAGCACGATGATGATGAGCACCTTCGCGAACTCGCTGAACTGGAACTTCTGCCCGGCGATGGTCACCCAGCGCTGCCCGCCGAGCACGCTGTGGCCGATGAACAGCACGAGCGCGAGCAGGCCGAGCGTCAGGAGGTAGAGCAGGGGCGCGAACGTTCCCGACCACGCGTAGTCGAAGTACGCCACGACCGCCATCGCGGCCAGTCCAAGGATGGCGAAGATCACGCCCCGGACGACGAACTGCATCGGGTCGCCGGCCGAGCGGTCCTCGAACGTGGTGGAGTACGTGATCACGAGGCCGTACGCGACGAGGAGGAGCGTCGCGATGAGCAGGTACGGATCCACGAACTCGAGCCGTCGGACCGTGGGCCGGTCGTGCAGCGGCGATGCGGCGCGCGGCAGCGAGACCGACCCGACGCTCACGGGAGGGCCGCCTTCTTCTCGCCGTTCACGCCGAAGTACGCCTCGTACACCTTCTGGGTCATCGTGACCGCCGGGTTGATGCACGAGTCGCAGACGCTCTTGCTCGAGTTGAACGTGAAGATGACCATCGCGATCTCGGCCGTGGGGTCGGTGTTGTCCGCCTTCGGCATGAACGAGACGAACCAGTTGTGGAACCCGAGGAGGTTGCGGCCGGCGCTGTCCTTGCCCGACGAGGCGCCGAATTCGGCCGTGCCCGTCTTCCCGGCGATCGGCAGCTTGAGGTTCGGCATGTAGGCGTGGCCGATCGTGACCACGCGCCGGGCCGACTCACGGATCAGGCGCAGATCCTCGGGCCTCATCGCGAGCTTGCGCTTGACCTCGGGCGCCTTGGTGAACACCACGCCGCCCTGGGCGCTCTCGACCTCCTTGAGCAGGTGCGGCGCGAAGACCGTACCGCCGTTCGCGACCGACGCGTACGCGTTCAGCAGCTGCAACGGGGTGACCGCCACGTAGCCCTGCCCGATCGCCTCGTGATACGTGTTGCCGATCGTCCACGGCTCGTCGAACGTCTGCTGCTTCCAGGCCGGGTCGGGCATGATGCCGCCGGCCTCGCCCGGAAGGTCGATGCCGGTCGGGGCGCCGAACCCGAGCATCCGCGCGTACTTGGCGATCGCGTCCGGCCCGACCCCGCGGGCGCTGCCCATCGGGCTCCCGCCGGCGAGCGTGTAGAAGTAGATGTCGCTCGAGTGGGCGAAGCCGTTCACGAAATCGAGGACGCCGTGCGCGCGCCAGTCGTAGAAGCTCGTGCCCGCGACATTGATCGACATCGCGGTGACGTTGACGATCGTGTTCCGGGTCGCCGTGCCCTCCGTGAGCGCGGAGAGCCCGGTGACCATCTTGAACGTCGATCCGGGCGGGTAGATCTCCCCCACCGCCTTGTTCACCAGTGGATGGCGGTCGTCCTTGTTCAGCCCGGCCATCTCGCTCGTCGTGATGCCGCGGATGAACATGTTGTTGTCGTACGAGGGCGTCGACACCATCGCGAGGATCTCGCCGTTCTGTGGATTCATCGCGACGCCGACGGCCTGGGTGAACGCGTCCGCCGCGACGCCGGCCTCGAGCTGCGTCGCGAGGACGTGCTGGAGCCGGTCGTCGATCGTGAGGACGAGGTTGTTGCCCGGGACCGACGGCGTCTGGCCGAGCGTCTTCACCTCGCGCTGCGCCGCGTCGCGCTCGATCTCCCGCCAGCCGTACGTGCCACGCAGGTAGCTCTCGTACTCCCACTCGAGCCCGGTGCGGCCGATCGTCGCGGTCGGCAGGTAGGCGAAGTCGTCCTTGTGCTCCTCGAGATCCTCGGCGGTCACCGGCCCGACGTAACCCATGAGCGGCGAATAGAGCGGTCCCTCGACGTAGTCGCGGATGGACTCGGCATCGATGCGCATCCCCGGGTACAGCTCCGCGCGCTCCGTGAGCAGGAGCGCGACGTCGCGGGCGATCGGCTTGAGCGAGATCTTCACCGGCTCGAACGGGTTGCGCGCGCGCTGACCGGTTATCGCGTCGAGCACGTCCTGGCCATCGCGGTTCACGAAGACGCCGAGCGCGGCCGCGACCTCGGCGTCGCGTGCGCGGGGAAGGTCGACCGGGACGATGCTGACCGCGAAGCCGGGCGTGTTGCGGACGAGCACCTTGTGATTCCGATCGAGGATCACGCCGCGGTCCGCGCTCACCGGCAGCCGGAGGACGCGGTTGTCCTCGGCGAGGCTGTGGTAGCGCTGGCCGTTCACGATCTGCAGGTCGTAGAGGCGGCCGACGAGCCCCGCGATGAGGAGCACGACGACGAGGCCGATCGCGGCGAAGCGATACGGCCGTACGAATGCGCGCGAGGATCCGTTGCGCATCATCCGAAGGATGCCTGCTTTTCCCTCGTCCGGGTGGCCCATCGTGCGACGGGATACGCGGCGAGCGCGCAGACGCCGGTGTAGACGGCTCCCCCACCGGCCTGCGCGGCCACGATGCCGAGGTCGGGCGGCGGCGGGCCGGCGACGAACAGGATGAGGACGTAGAGGAGCGCGGCCAGGAACGCGGCCACGCCGACGAGCAGGGCGCCGACGAGCCACGGGATCGGCCGGGGCGCGGGGCGCTCGCCGAGCCCGATGACCGCCACGGGCGGGAGCGCCGCGATGGCGAAGGCGCCGAGTGGGCCGCCCGAGAGCAGGTCGGTCGCGAGGCCGCCGAGGAACGCCCACCACACCGCCTCACCGGCGCCGGCGGCGAGCGACCACGAGCCCGCGACGAGGAGCGGCATGTTGGGGCGAGCGCCTCCGATCGCGAGGAATGGGACGACCGTGCCCTGGAGGAGCGCCGCGACGAGCGGCACCACGATCGCGAGCGCGATGCGCACCGTTCCTCCCCCTCCGCAACGCGCCCGCGGCCGGAGCGCTACGCGTCCGGACGCGCGCCGGCCGGCTACGAGCGCAGGCGCCCTCCGACCGGGTGGATGCCGGTGGCTGCCGGCTCGGGCGGACGTTCCCCCTCGGCCGCGAGCTCCTCCTCGAGCCGCGGGAACGGGTCCTCGTCGCGGAGCTTCGCCCCGACGTAGATGAGCACCAGCCGCAGTGTGGCCGCCGCAGGCACCGCGAGGATCACGCCGAGCAGCCCGAAGATGGCCCCACCGGTGAGGAGCGAGAAGATCACCACCGCCGGGTGGAGCTTGACGATCCGCCCAATGACGAACGGGATCACGAAGTAGTCCTCCGCGTGCCGGAGGACCGTGTACATGATCGCGATGGCCGCGACGTAGACGAGCTGCGACCAGCCGAACGGATTCGGATGGCCGAGGGCGACGAGGCAGGCGATCGCGCCGGCGGTGATCGGGCCGATGATCGGAACGATCTCGAGCGCGCCGGTCATGAACCCGAGGAGCAGGCTGAACGGGACACCGAACAGTGTGAGACCAATTGTGGTAGCGGTCCACATGATCCCGACGAGGATGAGCTGGCCGCGGACGTAGCGGCCGAGGAGGAGATTCACCTGCTCGCCCAGCGGGAGCACCTCGTGCCGATGCGCCGTCGGGATGCGCCGGCCGACCCACCGGATGAGCCGGGGAAGGTCGCGGAGCACGAAGAACGTGGCGATCAGGAAGATCAGGAACTCGAGCAGGAAGTGCGAGAGGCCGACGATGAACGGGACCGCGAGGTTCGCGGCGTTCCGCGTGAGCTCGATCGGGCCGTTCGCGATCGGCCCGAACACGATCGGATCGAGGTCCTCCGCCCCGAGCTGGTCGAGGGTCTCGGCCAGCGTGTTCTGGGCGTTCGCGATGAGGGCCGGAAGCGTCTGCTGGAAGCCGGTGACCTGATCGAAGATGAGCGGCACCAGCACGCGTCCGGCGGCGCCGAGGAGGACGAGCAGCGCGAGGAACACGATCCCCGCGGCCAGCCCGCGGTGGTTCGCGAGCCGCATTTCCAGCACGCGGACGATCGGAAGCAGGATGTAGCCGACGATCGTGGCCCAGATGAACGGCCGGACGATGTCGCCGGCGCGGTACACGACGTACAGGACGGCGACGGCCAGGACCGCCACGACGATGCGCTTCGTCGCGGGGCTCCAGCGTGCCGCGTTCGTCGCGCTCACCGTGCGGGCCGATTATCCCGCAGGGTTTCGCCGACGGTCCGCATCTCGCCGCGTCGCCACGTAGCGATATCGCGTCGATGCGCGAAGAGGCTGATGAGGGCGGCGGGGATCGCGAACGCGGGATAGACATCCAGCGCGACCGCCGACACCGCGAGTCCGATCATCGCGATCAGCGTCGCGATCACGAAACGGCGGACGAGCAGCAGCGCGACGAGCCACGTGGCGATGCCCAGCACGGCGAACGCCGGGACGAGCGCGAGATACGCGCCGAGCGTCGTCGCGACCCCTTTCCCGCCGCGAAACGATGCGAACACCGGCGCGACCTGGCCGGCGATCGCGGCCAGGGCCGCCGCGGCGGCGCCGAACGGGCCCGCCAGGACGAGCCCACAGGTCGCAGCCACCGGGCCCTTCGCGACGTCCACCAGGAAGACGGCCAGGCCGGCGACCACACCGCTCGAGACGAGCACGTTGCTCGCGCCGGCATTGCCCGTCCCGACCGTCCGCGGATCCGGCCCACCAGCCAAGCGGGCGACCAGGAGCGCGGTCGGAATGCTCCCGAGAAGGTAGCTCCCGAGCGCAGCTCCTGCAGCCAAAGTGAGCTGCAGTGCGTTCACGCAGCGTCTGTCATTGCGGTGCAAGCACCATTTCGGCTACAATACGAGTCTCTGTGGCGCATGACAGGATGTCCTCGAAGCGCCGTCCTGGCCGGTGTTTCACGTGTGACAAGCCTCGCGCCGGCCTGCGATGAATGTCTTGGCGATCAGCAATCAGAAGGGCGGAGTGGGGAAGACGACGACCGCCATCAGCCTCGCCGCGGCCCTCGTCGAGCGCGGCTCGCGGGTCCTGATCGTGGACCTCGACCCCCAAGGTAACGCGACGAGCGGGCTTGGCATCGGCAAGGACCACCCGCAGTCCATCTACGGGGTGCTCATCCGAGACGAGGGGATCGTGGCGGCCGTCCGAACGACCGCCGTTCCCGGGCTGGACCTCCTGCCGTCGTCGCAGGAGATGGCCGGAGCGGAGGTCGAGCTGGTCCCGCTCCTGGCCCGCGAATTCCGGCTCCGCGACGCGCTCAAGGGAGTTGAAGGCTACGACACGATCCTCGTCGATTGCCCACCATCATTGGGCCTGCTCACCGTCAACGCCCTCGCCGCGGCCGACGCCGTCCTGGTCCCGGTGCAGTGCGAGTACTACGCGCTCGAGGGGCTGGCCCAGCTCCTCGCGACGATCGAGGCGGTCCGGATGCGCCTGAACGCGAAGCTCGAGGTGCTGGCCATCGTGCTGACGATGGAGGACCGCCGAAACCGGCTCTCGATGCAGGTCACGGAGGAGGTCATCCGGCACTTCCCGGACCTCGTGGCGCGGGTGCGGATCCCGCGGGCGGTCCGGCTGGCCGAAGCGCCCAGCCACGGCCAGCCGATCTCGGTCTACGACCCCGGCTCCAGGGCCGCGCGCGCGTACGACGACCTCGCCCAGGAGCTCGCCTTGCGGCTGGCGTCCCGGGTCCCGATCGCGCTCGGTGGAGCGGCCGTCTCGTGAGCCGCACCGGACTCGGCCGCGGCCTCGACGTGCTCTTGGGCGGACCGCCGGCCACCGGCGCGACGGCGCCGAGCGGGCTGCTCGAGCTGCCATTGGAGCAGATCACGCCGAACCGGCAGCAGCCACGTTCGCACTTCGACCAGGAGGGGCTCGCCGAGCTCGCGGGATCGATCCGGGCACACGGCGTCCTGCAACCAATTGTGGTCTCGGCGGGGCCGTCCGGCTACGAGCTCGTCGCCGGCCATCGGCGCGTCCTCGCGGCGCGGCTCGCCGGCCGGACGACGATCCCGGCGGTGGTCCGCGAAGAGGTGACGGACCGGCTCGAGCTCGCGCTCGTCGAGAATCTCCAGCGCGCCGATCTCAACGCGATCGAGACCGCCCGCGCGTACAAGCTCCTCATGGAGACGTACGACCTGACCCAGGAGGAGCTCGCGGAACGGCTCGGCAAGTCGCGCTCCGCGATCGCGAACACCCTCCGCGCGCTCGCCGCCCCGCAGGTCCTCCAGGACGCGGTCCAGGACGGCAAGATCACCGAGGGACATCTCCGGGCGCTCCTCCCGCTACCACTTTCGGATGCGCTCCGCGCGCTCGGCGAGGTGCTCGCGAAGGGCCTCTCCGTCCGGCAGGCCGAGGCGCTCGCGCGCAAGATGGTGCATCCGACGGGGCGTCGGCGGCCGCGTCTGCGGGGGGCGGATCCGGATCTCGCGGGTGTGACCGCCGAGCTCCGCACCGCGCTCGGCACGAAGGTCGAGGTCCTGCGCGGCCGGCGCGGCGGCCGGATCGCGATCCAGTTCTACTCCGACGAGGATTTCGAGCGGCTGTACGAGCTGCTCCTCCGCGCCGGACGGTCGTAGGGGAAGCCGTGGCGGTCAGAGCGGTGAAGACGAACGGCAAGTCGGCCCGGCGCGACGGCGCGGGGTCGTACAGCGCCGCCGACATCCAGGTCCTCGAGGGCCTCGAGGCCGTCCGGCGCCGGCCGGGCATGTACATCGGCACCACCGATCTCCGCGGCCTCCATCACCTGGTGCGCGAGGTACTGGACAACTCGATCGACGAGGCGATGAACGGCACGTGCGACCGCATCGACGTCGTCATCCACGCCAACAACGAGATCACCGTCGCCGACAACGGACGCGGCATCCCGACCGACATCCAGAAGCAGACCGGCAAGTCCGCGCTCGAGGTCGTGCACACGATCCTCCACGCCGGCGGGAAGTTCGGCGGCGCGGGGTACAAGGTCTCCGGCGGCCTCCACGGGGTCGGCGTGTCCGTGGTGAACGCGCTCTCGACCCACCTGCGGGTCGAGGTCCACCGGGACAGGAAGGTCTTCGAGCAGGACTACGAGCGCGGCAAGCCGCTCGCGAAGGCGCACATCATCGCGAAGCCGCGGCAGCTGCCGCCGCAGCTCGAGTGGCGGCCGCGCACGCCGCTGACCGGCACGATCACCACGTTCGCGCCCGATCCCCAGGTGTTCCCGATCATCGAGTGGGACCGCTCGATCGTCGCGCAGTGGCTCCGTGAGACCGCCTACCTGAACAAGGGCCTCTTCCTGTGGCTTCGCGACGAGCGGGACGGCAGCGAGGACGCGTACTACTTCGATGGCGGCGTCGTGTCGTTCGTCCGCCACCTGAATCGGGCGCACCAGGGCCTGCACAAGCCGGTGTACGTCGAGAAGACCTTCGAGAACGACACCGTCGTCGAGTCGGCGCTCCAGTACAACGACAGCTTCGTCGAAAAGGTCTACACGTTCGCGAACAACATCAACACGATGGACGGTGGCGCGCACCTCACCGGATTCCGGACCGCGCTGACCCGGACGCTGAACGCGTACGCCCGCAAGAGCGGCGCGCTGAAGGAAGCCGATCCCAACCTCACCGCCGAGGACGTGCGCGAGGGCCTGACCGCGGTCATCAGCGTGAAGATCAAGGAGCCCCAGTTCGAGGGGCAGACGAAGACCCGGCTCGGGAACGCCGAAGTGGCCGGACAGGTCGCGTCGGCATTGAACGACGCGCTCGGCCAATACCTGGAGGAGAACCCACCCGAGGCCCGCCGGATCGTGGAGAAGTGCCTCACCGCGTTCCGCGCGCGCGAGGCCGCACGCAAGGCGCGCGACCTCGTGCTGCGAAAGGGCGCCCTGGACGGCTTCTCGCTTCCCGGCAAGCTCGCCGACTGCCAGGAGCGCGACCCGGAGAAGGCGGAGCTCATCCTCGTCGAGGGCAACTCCGCCGGCGGCTCGGCGAAGAGCGGGCGCGACCGGCGGTTCCAGGCGATCCTCCCGCTCCGCGGCAAGATCCTGAACGTCGAGAAGGCCCGCGCCGACAAGATGCTCGGCAACGAGGAGATCAAGGCGATCATCACCGCCCTCGGCACCGGGATCGGGGACTACTTCGACGCGTCGAAGCTCCGCTACGGCAAGACGATCCTGCTCGCCGACGCGGACGTCGACGGCTCGCACATCCGCACGCTCCTGCTCACGTTGCTCTACCGGCACTTCAAGCCGCTGATCGAGCGTGGTCGCATCTTCATCGGCCAGCCGCCGCTCTACCGGCTCCAGCTCGGCAAGGAGGTGCGCTGGGTGTACTCGGACAGCGAGCGGGATGCGGCGAGCAAGGAGCTGAAGGCGCTCGCGAAGACGAAGAGCGCGGAACGCAAGGCGAAGGCGAAGAAGGGCGACGGCCCCGCCGAGGCACCGGCGTCGACGTCGACCGACGAGGGCACCGACGACGGGAAGGGCGGGCGCGAGCCCGCGGTCGCCCGCTACAAGGGACTCGGTGAGATGAACGCGGAGCAGCTCTGGGAGACGACGCTCAATCCCGCGACGCGGACCCTCCGGCTCGTCAACCTCGAGGACGCCGAACAGGCCGACCTCGTCTTCGACGAGCTCATGGGCAATGAGGTCGAGGGCCGCAGGAAGTGGATCATGGCGAACGCCAAGAAGGCGGAACTCGACCTCTAGTGGCGCGGCTCAGCGAGCTCGGCGTCGACTTCGACCACTGGTGCTTCGCCTGCGGTCGGTTGAACCCGGCCGGGCTGCATCTCGACTTCGAGGTCGCGGAGAACAGCGCGACCGCGCGGTACATCGCGCTGCAGCGGCACCAGGGCTATGACGGCGCGCTGCACGGCGGCGTCCTCGCCGCGCTCCTCGACGAGGCGATGGGCTGGGCGATCTTCCATCAGGGCCTCTGGGGCGTCACCGCGAAGCTGGCGGTGACCTTCCGCCAGCCGGCGGTGGTGGGGGAAGAGCTCGCGGTGACCGGCACCGTCGTGCGGGACCGCGGCCGGGCGATCGAGACGACGGGCGCGATCACGCGCGTCGCCGACGGCGCGATCCTGGCCGACGCGACCGCGTTGTTCCTTCGCATGCCCGACGACCAGCGCCGTGAGCTCGAGCGCCGCTACTCGCGCACCGACGAGGCCTTCGCCCGGGTCCGCGCGGCGGTCGACGCCGAAGCCCGAGAACGGGAGCACGTCCGCACGTGATCGAAGAGCCGCGGCAGGAACGCATCGTCAACGTGGACCTGCAGGTCGAGATGCGCAAGGCCTACCTCGACTACGCGATGACGGTCATCGTCGCGCGCGCGCTGCCGGATGTCCGCGACGGACTGAAGCCGGTGCAGCGCCGGATCCTCTGGTCGATGCACGAGATGGGGCTGCGGGCCGATCGCGGATACCGCAAGTGCGCGGCGATCGTCGGCGACGTGATGGGGAAGTATCACCCGCACGGCGAGGCGCCGATCTACGACGCCCTCGCGCGCTTCGCGCAGGACTTCACCATGCGCTACCCACCGATCCAGGGGCAGGGCAACTTCGGCTGCTTCGCCGGCGACACGAAGATCGAGCTCGTGAACGGCGAGCAGCGCACCTTCGTGGAGCTCGTCGACATGGTGCATCGGGGCGTGCGGGCCGAGGTGTTCACCCTCGATTCGCACCGCAACGTGCGCATCAAGCCGATCCGCGCCCCGCGCCTGGTGCGCCGCAACGATCCGGTGGTCAAGGTGACCCTCGCCTCGGGCGTGGAGATCGTCTGCACGCCCGACCATCGCTTCATGCTGCGCGGCGGCACGTACCGCGAGGCGGAGAAGCTCAAGCCGAAGGACCAGCTCATGCCGTTCGCGCGCACGGCGATCCCCGAACGCCTTCACCGCACGGGCGCGTTCCCGATCCCAGCCAGCCTCTCGCAGTCCGTCGCGTCGGTCGAGCCCGCGGGCCGGGCGGACGTGTACGACCTCACCGTCGACGTGACCCAGAACTTCGCGCTCGCCGCCGGCGTGTTCGTGCACAACTCGATCGATGACGATCCGCCAGCGGCAATGCGTTACTGCGTGACCGCCGACACACTGATCCGCACGGCGACCGGAACGACGCCGATCGGGGACATCTTCACCAACGTGCGGCCCGAGTCCGACAACGACGTGGACCTACGGGCGCTGGATCGTCGCGGCGAGCCCGTGATGGCATCGAAGCTCTTCCACTCCGGCGTGCACCCGACGCTCCGGCTGCGGACACGCGAGGGCTACGAGCTGACCGGCACCCGAAACCATCCGGTCCTGTGCCTCGTGCCGGTCGCCGGCGTGCCGATGCTGATCTGGAAGCTCCTCGCCGAGCTCGCACCTGGCGACCGCGTGGCGATGCTCAGGCGGCCGCTCCCGAGCGGCGGCGTGCTGACGGGGCGCGAGCTTGCGCTCGCGACTCTGGCCGGCGGCATGATCTCCGAGGGCTGGGTCTCCGAGCGGCGCGCCGGATCCAACGACCTGGACCGCGACTACTTCGACGCCGTCGTGGGCGCGTACGACGAGATCGTCGGCGGCAGGCGATACAGCTACTCGCGGACGATCCGTTCGGCGAGCCTCATCCACGAGCTCGACGTCCAGGACATGACGGCCCTCCGCACGAGCCCGCTCGCGGCGCTGGTCGGCGCGCGCAGCGCCGCGAAGCGCGTCCCGTCGTTCGTCTGGGCGGCCCGACCGGCGTTCAAGGCCGCGTTCCTCCGGGCGCTCTTCGAAGGTGACGGCTCGTCTTCGCTCCTGCGGAACGGCAGCCGCGTCGCGATCCAGATCAGCTACTCGACCCGAAGCGCGGGCCTCGCGAGCGACGTGCAGCAGCTCCTGCTCGAGCTCGGCGTCGTGTCGAAGCAATGCCACCACGCAGACGGCGAGATCAAGGTCGTCATCACGAACCGGCGCGACGGACGCCGGTTCGCCACCGCGGTCGGCTTCCACGGAGCCAAGCAGCGCAAGCTGGAGGGTCAGCTCGCCGCCATTCCGCTCGCCAGCACCGCGCTCAGCTCGGACGCGGTCCCCTTCGTCGCCGCGTACGTCCGGCACGAGCGCTCCGGCCGATGGGTCGATCGGGATTGGCTGAACCGCCACAACATCGACCGGATCGAGCGCTGGGAACGTGACCGCGAGACCATCCTCGCCCATATCACCAACGACGAGGTCCGTTGCGTGATCGCGCCGCTCGTCGACGGCACGTACTACTACGCCGAGGTCGCGTCGATCGAGGACGCGGGCGCGCAGCCCGTCTATTCCCTGCGCGTCGACACCGACGACCACAGCTACATCACGAACGGGTTCGTCAGCCACAACACCGAAGCTCGTCCGTCGATGATCGCCGCGGAGCTGCTCGCCGACATCGAGCGTGAGACCGTCGACTGGTACCCGAACTACGACAACCGCCACATGCAGCCGAGCGTGCTGCCCGCGCGGCTGCCCAACCTCCTCGTGAACGGCTCGACCGGCATCGCGGTCGGCATGGCGAGCAACATCCCGCCGCACAACCTTCGTGAGGTCACCGCCGCGGTGAAGAAGCTCGTGGACGATCCCGAGCTCACCACCGACGACCTCTGCGATACGGTCCTCGGTCCCGATTTCCCCGGCGGCGGCACCATCTACCGCTACGACGAGCAGAAGAACGTCGAGACCGGCGCGACGGAGCGGGTCGACGCGATCCGCCGCGCCTACGCGAACGGGCGCGGACGCATTCTCATGCGCGCCCGCGCGTTCGTCGAGGACATGAAGGGCGGCCGCCAGGCGATCATCGTCAGCGAGCTCCCGTACGCCGTGAACAAGGCTTCGCTCATCGAGAAGATCGCCGAGCTCGTCCAGGCGAAGCGCCTGCAGGGCATCTCCGACATCCGTGACGAGAGCGACCGCGACGGCATGCGGATCGTCATCGAGGTGAAGCGCGACGACAGCGCCGAGCGCGTGCTCAACAACCTGTACAAGCACACCGCGATGCAGTCGGCGTTCAACCTGAACATGCTGGCGCTCGTCGACTCGCAGCCCAAGACGCTCTCGCTCAAGGACGTGCTCCGGCTGCACATCGAGTACCGCCGCGAGGTCATCCGCCGGCGCACCGAGTTCGATCTCACGAAGGCGCGCGAGCGCGCGCACATCCTCGAGGGCTTCAAGATCGCGCTCGACCACATCGACGAGGTGGTCAAGACGATCCGCGCGAGCAAGACACCCGAGACCGCGCTCAACAACCTCCGCGAGAAGTTCGGCCTCTCCGAGGCCCAGGCCAAGGCGATCCTCGAGATGCAGCTGCGCCGGCTCACCGGGCTCGAGCGGCAGAAGGTCGAGGACGAGTACCGCGAGATCATCAAGACGATCGCCGAGCTCGAATCGATCCTCGCGAATCCGAAGAAGGTGCTGTTCCTGATCAAGCAGGACATGGACGACCTCGCGGAGAAGTACGGCGACGACCGGCGGACGAAGATCCTGGACGACCGGAACCGCGAGCTCACCGATGCCGACCTCGTCGCCGACGAGGACGTCGTCGTCACGGTCTCGAGCCGCAACTACGTGAAGCGGATGCCGCTCTCGACGTACAAGGCCCAGCATCGCGGCGGCCGCGGCGTGATCGGCATGGCGACCCGCGAGGAGGACGACGTCGACCATCTCCTCGTCGCCCGCACCCACGATCGCCTCTACGTCTTCACCGACCGCGGTCGCGTGTTCGCGCTCAAGGTCTTCGAGCTTCCGGACGCGAGCCGGACCGCCAAGGGGATCCCGATCCAGAACATCCTCGAGGCGATGCAGTCCGGCGAGCGCGTCTCGGCGTTCATCGCGATCCGCGAGGGCAGCGGCGCCCAGCATCTCGTCATGGCCACGCGCAAGGGCTTCATCAAGAAGACCCCGCTGAGCGAGTACGGCAACGTCCGGCGCGCCGGGCTCATCGCGATCGCGCTCCGCAAGGGGGATGAGCTCGCGTGGGTCGCGGCCTGCGGGGACAAGGATCGGATCGTGCTCGCGACGCGGAAAGGCAAGGCGATCTGCTTCAAGGCGACCGACACGCGTCCGATGGGCCGCCAGACGCAGGGCGTCACCGGCATCCGTCTCGCGAAAGGCGACGAGGTCATCGGGATGGGCGTCGCGGTCGCGCGCACCGAAGTGCTGTCGGTGACGCAGAACGGCTATGGCAAGCGCACCGCGGTCGAGGAGTTCCCGACGCACAAGCGCGGCGGCCAGGGCGTCATCCTCGCTTCACTCTCCGACAAGACCGGCGGCGTCGCCGCGATCCAGGTCGTCGACGAGAAGAGCGAAGAGATCCTGCTCATCACGACGACCGGCGTCGTCATCCGGGTGCCCATCGAGCAGATCCGCGCGCTCGGCCGCGCGACCCAGGGCGTGAAGGTGATGGCCACCGGCGAGGCGAAGATCGCGTCGATCGCGACGTTCGCCACGAACCGGCCGTCGCAGCCCGGCCTCGGACTCTCCGGCGGGCAGTAGCTCGCTCGCTCGACACAGAGCAGCACGGGCAATCCGTGTTCGCTGGGCGTACGTTTTCGCCTGCCTGTGGGTCCCTTTGGTACGAATTCCGGGCCTGGCCCCGTTGCGCGGCGCGCGCACACCCCGTTACGGTCGATGCGGGTCTAGCCGCCGGACCATCGCCGTCCGAGCGTGAGCTGAGCGGAGGGATCACGAGGCCTTGATCAGGCTCGAGGATGTGAGCAAGCGGTATCCGAACGGGACGTTCGCATTGCAGGACGTCGACCTCACGATCGAGGACGGTGAGTTCACGTTCCTCGTCGGATCGTCGGGGGCCGGCAAGTCGACCCTCATCCGCCTTCTGATCCGGTCCGAGCTGCCCACGACCGGGCGCGTTCTGGTGGACGGCCTGGACATCGCGCGCCTGCGGCGCGGTCAGATCCCGCACCTGCGGCGCTCCGTGGGCGTCGTCTTCCAGGATTTCAAGCTGCTCCCGACCAAGACCGTCGCCGAGAACATCGGCTTCGCGCTCCTCGTGACCGGGCACGAAGGCCACGTCGTGCGCGAGGAGACCGAGCGCGTCCTGGCCCTCGTCGGCCTCACGCAGCGGCGCACCCACTTCCCGCGCGAGCTCTCGGGCGGCGAGCAGCAGCGAGTGGCGATCGCGCGCGCGCTCGTGAACCGGCCGCGCGTCCTCATCGCCGACGAGCCGACCGGCAACCTCGATCCGGTGACGAGCTGGGAGATCATCAAGCTGCTGACCCGCGTGAACGAGCTCGGGACGACGCTCGTGATCGCCACCCACAACGCGGAGATCGTGAACGCCCTGCGTCGCCGGGTGATCCATCTGGACCACGGCTCCGTCGTCCGCGACGAGCGCGAAGGGCTGTACGCGGCATGAGACGCCTCGCCTACATCTTCACCGCGGCGTGGCAGGGCTTCTGGCGCAACCCGGTGATGAGCATCGCGGCGACCCTCACGGTGTCGCTGATGCTGCTGCTGTTCGCGTTCTTCATCGTGACCGACCGGGGCCTGCAGGCCGCCGTCACGGTGCTGGAGTCCAAGGTGGAGCTGGTGCTCTACCTCGAGGACGGCGCGAAGCCATCCGACATCCTCGCGCTCAAGGCCCGCATCGAGACCGACCCCGCGGTGTCGCACGTCGACTACGTGACCAAAGAGCAGGCCCTCCAGCGCCTCCAGGACATCGCCGCGCGGAAGAAGGACTTCGAGCTCGCCGACATCGGGACGAATCCGCTCCCGCAGTCGCTGGAGATCAAGATGGCGAGCGCGCAGGACACGCCGCGCGTGGCCGCCTCGCTCAAGGAGGAGATCGGCCGCGGCGTCGTGTCGGACGTGATCGACAACCCGACCGTCGTCGAGAAGCTCCTGACGATCACCCGCGTCCTGTCGTTCGGCGGCATCGCCGTCCTCGGGATGATGCTGTTCGTCGCGCTCTTCGTGATCGTGAACACGATCCGGATCGCCGTTCACGCGCGCCGCGACGAGATCGAGATCATGCAGCTCGTCGGCGCGACCGACTGGCTCGTCAGCTGGCCGTTCGTCCTCGAGGGCATGCTCGTCGGCGCCTTCGGGGCCTTGGTGTCCCTCGTGGTGATCCTCGCCGCATCCGGTCCGGTCACCACGGCGCTCATCGGCTTCCTCGACATCCTGCCGATCTCGCTGGGCGCGAGCTTCATGCTCCAGCTCGTCCTGGGGGTGTTCGGCTTCGCGCTCCTGGTCGGCGCCGGCGGGGCCTCCTTCTCCGTCCGGACACATCTGGCCAAGTGAGCCGAGCCTTGACCGAGGGTGCGCCGGGGTGCGACCATCCGTCCGCATTGGGTACTCCCCGGACGAGCCGGGGAGGTGGGGTAGGAGGACGCGTCCTCCGCACGACGATCGTCGTGCTGTCGGTCCTCGCCCTGTTCGTCGGGCAGCAGCTCCCGTCTTCCGGCGACGACGACCTCACCGACGCGCTGAAGAAGAAGCAGGAGCTCGAGCGCGCGGTCTCCGTCTCGCGGCAGAACAGCGAGCGCTACCGCGAGGCCGCGAACCAGTTCGAGACCGCGGTCCGAGCCGCGAACGCGCGGATCAGCGACCTCGCCACGAAACAGGCCGCCGCGCGATCCGAGGCGGAGCAGCTCGGGTACGAGATCGAGATCGCCGAGCAGCAGCTGCAGCTCGTGACGTTCCAGCTGAACGAGACCAAGGCCCTCGTCGATTCTCTGAAGGCACAGGTCGACGAGGCGACGCGCCAGCTCGCGCGGCGCGAGGACCTCTACGCGAAGCATCTGAAGACGACCTACCTGCAGGCGCAGATCAGCCCGCTCGAGATGCTTCTGTCGTCGGGCTCGCTGTCCGAGTTCGCGAGCCGTGTGCAGGCGATGGTGGTCATCAACCGTCAGGACGTCCAGCTGGCGAACGACATCCGCACCATCCGCGCCGACACGACGAAGAAGCAGGAGTCCACCGCCGCCAAGGCGCAGGAGATCGCCGGCCTGCAGGACGAGATCACCCAACAACGCGAACGGCTCGCCGCGCAGAAGGCACGCTTCGACGATCTCGTCCGCCAAGCGCAGGTCGCGATCAACACGCAGGCCGCGCTGCGGAGCGATGCCGCCGCGAACCGCCAGAACTCCCTCGGCCTCGCCGCGAAGGCCGATCAGGAGACGGCCACCCTCAACAAGCAGCTCGAGCGCGCCGAGGCCGCGTACGAGCAGCTCGCCGCGCAGCTCGCCGCGCGCTCCGGTCTCGGGACTTTCAATGGCCAGAAGCTGGCGACCTGGCCGCTGCGCGGCGTCATCACGTCGGGATTCGGCGCGCGCTGGGGCGGCTTCCACAACGGGCTCGACATCGCCGCGCCGATGTACTCGCCCATCGTCGCCGCGGCACCGGGCCGCGTGGTCACCGTGGGCAAGCCGTACCTCGCCTCGGGCGACACGGCGACGGTCGTGATCATCGCGCACGGAAGCAACTTCTCGACGCTGTACGGGCACCTCGACGATCGCGCGAAGCCGCCGATCGTGTCGGTCGGGCAGTTCGTGCAGGCCGGCCAGGTCATCGCCTACGAGGGGATGACCGGATGGACCACCGGGCCGCACCTGCACTTCATGACGATCGTCAACGGCCGCGCGGTCGACCCCCTGCCGTACCTCCCCTGAGCCCGCACCGCTGGGTGATCCCACGGCGACATTGACGCGCCACCCGGCGGATGCGAGCATGAACGGCGAAGGAAAGGAGGTGATGTGGAGTGGGCGATAGCTCTGGGAATCCGAAGACCCGGTGGTGCTCACTTCAGGCTTCCGGAATGCATCCAACTGAGGTGATCGCGGTCTAGCGAGTCTTCGTGAGACCCGAGGCAAAGGCGACGGCAGCGATGCCGCCGCCTTTCCTTTTGTCCCTCTGTACGCTCACTTCGCCATGAAGGCCGGCACGAGGACGCCCCCCGCGGATGCGGACGAGGAACGCGCCCCCCGGATCATCGCCGACAACCGAAAGGCGACGTTCAACTACGCGATCGAGCGGCGTCTCGAGGCCGGCCTCGCCCTCACCGGCACGGAGATCAAGTCGGTGCGGGCGGGGCACGTGAACCTCGCGGACGGCTACGCGAAGATCGATCGGGGCCAAGCCTGGCTGCGGAACGTGCACATCGCGCCGTGGAAGCACGCGTCATGGGAGAACCACGACCCGATCCGGCCGCGCAGGCTGCTGCTCCATCGTGACGAGATCGGGACGCTCGCCGGCGCGGTCGCCCAGCAGGGATACACGATCGTCCCCCTCCGCCTCTACATCCGCAACGGCGTGGCGAAGGTCGAGCTCGGGCTCGGCAAGGGGAAGCGGCGCTACGACAAGCGGCAGGTCATCCGCGAGCGCGAGACCCGGCGCGAGATGGAAGCGGCCATCAAGCGCCGGGTCGGGCGCGGCCCGGGAAGCTCCGGCTAGTCCCCGAAGGCCGGGGCGCCGACGCCCACGCGCCGCTCGCGATCCGGCGAGCGGATCGGCACGTCCCGGAGGAAGACCGAGAGGACCATCGCCACCAGCACCGCTGCGAGCGTGTACGTGAAGACATCGTGCAGCGTGGTGGCCAGCGCGCTCCGGATGGCGATCACGACCTGGTCGAAGAGCGGCGCGAGCTGCGGCCCGAGCTGGGCCCTCGTCGCGGCGATCGCCGACGGGTCGAAGAGCTGCTGGCTGTTCGTCGAGCTCGACGACATCAGCGCCCGGGCCTGAGGCGGGAGATCGAGCGCTCCGACCTTCTCCGCGATGTACCCGGGCAGCCGCTGCGAGAGGACGGCGCCGAGCACGGCCACGCCGACGGTCGCGCCGATGTTCCGGAAGAACGTGATCTGGCTCGTCACGACGCCGATGTAGCGCGGGCTCACCGCCGCCTGGCTCGAGTTGAGGTAGAGCGGGAACGTGGTGCCGACGCCGAGGCCGGCGAGCACGAGATCGCGCACGACCTCGGGCTCCGTCGTCGCCGTCGTGATCTGGGACATGAGGTAGACGCCGATCGCGATCAGGCCGATGCCGACGGTGCCGATGAAGCGGTACCGCCTGACCCGGGGCATGAGCTGGCCGGTGACGACGCTGCCGGTGACCAGGCCGAGCATCATCGGGGTGATCAGGAGGCCCGAGTTCGTGGCCGCGATCCCCAGCACGCCCTGATAGATCAGCGGCACGTAGATGATCGCGCCGAAGAACCCGACCGCCACCAGGAAGCCGACGCCCACGGACACCGCGAAGGTCCGATCACGGAACAGCTCGAACGGGACGATCGGGTGCTCCACTCGCCGCTCGAGGAAGTAGAACCCCACGAGCACGGCGGCGGAGAAGCCGAGCAGGCCGAGCACCTCGGGCGAGCCCCAGGCGTGGTCACGGGTGATCGAGAAGGCGATGAGCATGGGCACGAGGCCGGCCGCGAGGGCGGCGGCGCCGAGGAAGTCGATGTCACGCCACGTCGCGTGATGCTCGGTCCGCGGCATCGTCAGGAGCACGAACGCGATCGCGAGCACGCCGACCGGGATGTTCACGTAGAAGACCCAGCGCCACCCGACGTTGTCGGTGAGGAACCCGCCGAGGGTCGGGCCGATGATCGAGCTCAGGCCGAACACGCCGCCCAGGACGCCCTGGATCCGGCCTCGCCGCTCGAGCGGGTAGAGGTCGGCCACCGACGCGAACACCGTCGACATCAGCACGCCGGCGAAGAGGCCCTGCAGCCCCCGGAAGAGAACGAGCTGGAGCATGTCCTGCGACTGGCCGCAGAGCGCGGACGCGAGGACGAAGCCGACCATGCCCACGAGGAGCAGCGGCTTGCGACCGAAGAGGTCGCCGAGCTTGCCCGAGATCGGGGTCATCGTCGTGGACGCGACCAGATAGGCGGTGAGGACCCACGCGTAGTAGTCCAGGCCGTGCAGCTCCGCGACGATGCGGGGCAGCGCCGTGCCGACGATGGTCTGATCGAGCGCCGCGAGGAAGAGGGCGAGCATCACGCCGATCGTGACGACGGCGAGACGCCCGCCGCGCAGCTCAGTGGACATTGGCGTTCTCCTTGTGGTGGGCCTGGGATGTCGAGGCGAGGATCTCGTTCAGGTCGGCGAGCGCGGCCACGAGGCGCGCCCGCTGCTCCGGGGTGAGCCTGTCGAGCGCGCGGGTCACCGCCGCGGTCACGAGCGCTTCGGCCCGGACGAGCTCGGCCCGGCCGTGCTCGGTGAGCGAGATGACCACCACGCGGCGATCGGTGGGGTCCGGCCCGCGCCGCACGTGACCGTCTGCCTCGAGCGACTCGATGAGCTCGGTCACGCCCGACGGCGTCGTCGCGCAGAACGTCGCGAGCTCACCGGCCCGGGTGGGACCCTTGTGGGCGAGCGCCGAGAGCAGCCGCACCCGAACGGCCGACGGCCCGGCGGCGCTCCGCAGCGCATCGGACATCAGCCGACCGAGGCGGGGAAGGAGCCCGACGACGAGCTGGGCCAGCCGACGGTCGGCATCGGTCGCCGGCGACGAAGCGCTTGATCGCAGGTTCATTCGACGCCCGAATAGTTCATCTGACGAAATATACGGGTGCCGTACCTTCTTGCCAACCCCGGATTACCGCATCATTTGGCACATTCATCCGCGATCGTGGCCGTCGGAGGAGCGGGCACGGCGTCGGCAGCGCCGACGCGCCGGGTCGTGCGGAGGCTCGCGCCGACCGGCGAGGGCTGTGCCGTTCGGTGCGGACCGCGGCTCAGGTGAGGGCGACGGGGTAGCTGGGCGGAGCGTCTACGACGGCAGCGCCTCGGGACGCCGCCGCGCGGTCCGGCGGGACGGACGCGCCGCGCAGCCGGGCACGTGCCCGTCGAGCACGCCGATCGCCTGGAGCACGGACTCGCAGATCGTCGGCCCCACGAAGGTGAAGCCACGCCGGCGCAGATCGCGCGAGAGCGCGACGGGATCGGTGAACGTGCCCAGGTAACGCGCCACGCCGCCGACCTCGGCGCGCAGGGCGAGGTACCGCCGCGCGTTGACGATCGCCGAGCGGATCTTCGCCCGGTTGCGAACGATCCCGGCGTCCATCATCAGTCGCTCCTCATCACGCTCGCCGAACCGCGCGACCCGGTCGGGCTCGAAGCCGGCGAACGCGCGGCGGTATGCGGGCCGCTTCGCCAGGATCGTCGACCAGGACAGTCCAGCCTGGGCACCTTCGAGGACGATCCGCTCGAAGAGGCGTGCGTCACCGCGGACGGGCCGGCCCCACTCGCGATCGTGGTAGGCGCGTAACGCGGGACTCTGCAGCGCCCACGCGCAACGGACCGTCGGCGCCAGGGCGGTCGTCACCGGACTGGCGCGCACCGTGCAGACACGCCGCCGCGGAGGTGATGACCGTGCCGCCACGTGGTGTGAAGAGCGCGAAGCGAACCCGTCAGTACGAGCACATCAAGAAGAGCGAGGAATCGAGCGGCCGCAGCCCGAAGGTCGCGAAACGGATCGCCGCCGCGACCACGAACAAGACCCGGCGGAAGAAGGGCGAAACGAAGAAGAAGTAGCCGGCCCTCGATCGCGCGGCCCGCTCACTCGACCGTGATGCTCTCCCTCCGACGAGGCGACCCCTGGGTCTCGTCCGCCTTCTCGATCCAGTGATCGAGGAACGACCGCATCGCGAGGAGCTGCTCCTTGCGCGCGGCGCGCATGTGCTGGCGCACGTCACCGGGGAACATCGCGTCGACGAACGAACGCACCGCCCCGGGGACCGCGTTCTCGGCTTCCATGGTGCGGATGCGCTGCTCCAGCTCGGCGATGCGCGCTTCGAGGTCTGCCGTGGTGGCCATCATCGTCCTCCCGTCGCCCGCGGCGGCGCCGCGAACTCGATCCGCAGGGTGTTGCCATCGAACTTTGCGCTCTGGGTGGGTGCGTCGACAAGTATGTGCGGCAGGATGAGGTTCCGGCGCCAGCTGCCGACCTGAAGCACGAGCTCGTCGGCGTTCCGAACGCACGTGACGTCCTCCTTCGAAGTGAACGGGAGCTCCAGCGACAGCACGAAGGTGCCGTCCTCGCGCCGGACGGTGTACGGCCGGCCCCGGTAGAAGAACGCCGCGGGGTCGTCGTCCCCGAAGAGGACGCGCGCGAGCTCGCGCAGCATCGGGATCCCGACGACCTCGCGTTCGAAGAACGGAACGCTCCGGAGGGGCACCGGCGCGAAGGATTCCTCGACCATCGGCATGTAACGCTGCTGCGCCTCGCGCCACGCCTCGAAGTAGGTGCCCGTACCGCTCGGAAGGACGCGATTACAGACGACCAGATCGGTCGGGTACCCGAAGAGATGGAAGTACGTGAACGAGCGCTGCGCCTCCTTGATCACCATCTTTTCGAGGTTCAGGACCAACCGGACCGAGCTCTTCGCCGTATCGCTGAGCAATGCCTGCATGTGATCGAGCCGGCGGAAGAGCTGCTCTCCGGCGACGAAGACCGCGTCGTCCGGCAACGGCAGGCCCATGACCCGGCGGAGCACCGGCCCGGCGAGCTGCACGGCGCGTCGCTGGATCGGGAAGATCCGCTCCAGCCACCAGCGGCCCGCCTCGGGGAGCGACAGCAGGCGCACGGTCTCGCCGGTCGGCGCGGCGTCGACGACGATGACGTCGTAGGCGCCGCTGTCGTGGTGCTCGGCGATCCACAGGAGGCTCGACAGCTCGTCCATGCCGGGGATGATGGTCATCTCCTCGGCCAGGACCGCGTCGAGGCCGCGCCACTGGAAGACGCTCGTCACGTAGGCCTGGATCGTTCCCCAGTACTTCCGGATGTTGTGATACACGTCGGATTCCTGGCCCCAGAGGTTCGGCACGATCGGAGTCGGCTCGGCGCCGAGTGGCAGGTCGAACGAGTCGGCGAGGCTGTGGGCGATGTCGGTGGAGATCACGATCGTGCGTTGGCCGCGCTCGGCGCAGGCGAGCGCCGTGGCCGCCGCGACGCTGGTCTTCCCGACGCCGCCCTTCCCCGTGTAGACGATGATCCGCGCCATACGTATCGCTCCCCCTCGAGCCGAGTCTAGGCAGACCACCCGCCTACGCTGACGTCGTGCGCGTTCCGCCCCGCACGCTCGCGGGCCGCATCGTCGCGGCGTCGGTCGTCGGCTTCCTCGCTGGCCTCCTCTTCCTCGCAGTCGTCGCGCCCCTGATCGCGCAGGAACACGATGGCGATGCGCTGCGCGACCGGCTCGCGAGCGAAGCCGGCATCGTCGCCGAGCTGTCGCGGGACGGCCTGCGCGCGGAAGATGCCGACGCGCTGGACGCGCTCGCGCACCGGCTCGCGAGCAGCGCGGGCGTACGGATCACGATCATCGGTCGGACCGGCGTCGTACTCGGCGAGTCGGATGAGGATCGGCGGACCATGGAGAATCACTCAAGCCGGCCCGAGGTCGCCGCGGCCCTCGCGGGTGATACCGGCTCCGTGATCCGTCGTTCGGCCACGGTCGGCCTCGACCTGGTGTACGTCGCGGTGCCGGTGCGCGATGGAGCGACGATCGTGGGGGTCGCGCGCACCGCGCTTCCTCTTTCGACGCTCCGCTCGCTCACGGCACCGCTGGTCGGCCTCATCGTCGCTTCCGGGCTCGGCGCTCTGCTCATCGTGGTCGTCGTCCTGGCGATCTTGGTGCGCCAGGTCACGCGACCGATCGCGCGCCTGACGGCCGGTGCGGAGCGGTTGGCGCGCGGCGACGCGGCGAGCTTCGCGGTCGGCGGGCCGGACGAGGTCGCTCGGCTCGGCGGCGCGTTGCGGCGGATGTCGAGCGTGATCATTGGCGAGCGCGAACGCGCCGAGCTCGAGCGCGACCGCCTCGCGGTGCTCATCGACGAGCTGGCGGACGCGGTCGTGATCGCTTCGGCGGACGGGCGGATCCTCCGAGCGAACCGGGCGGCCGCGCGGCGGCTCGGGGTACCGGAACCGGTCGGCCGTCGCCTCGTCGAGGTCGTCCGCGACCACGAGGTCATCGAGGCGATCGGCGCGGCGCGCGCCGACGCCGACGAGGTCGGGCAGCTCGAGCGCGCGGAGCCGGCGCGGTTCGAGCGGATCATCACCCGCCTGCTCGCCGGCGGCGAGCTGCTGCTCGTGATCCAGGATCTGACGAACCTCCGCCGTCTGGAGACGGTCCGGCGCGACTTCGTCGCGAATGTGTCCCACGAGCTGCGTACACCGCTCGCGTCGCTCAAGGCGATCGCCGAGACGCTCGGCGCGGGCGCGATCGACGATCGCGACGCTGCGCGCGACTTCGTCCGTCGGATGGAGATCGAGATCGGCGACCTCGCCCGGCTCGTGGAGGAGCTCCTAACGCTCGGCCGCTTCGAGGCCGGCGACGCGGCGATCCGCCGCGAGCCCGTCGCGCCCGCCGAGCTCCTCCGGCACGCACAGGACCGGATGGCAGCGCTCGCGGCGCGCGCCGGCATCGACCTCCTCGTCACGGCAGCGGACCTGCCCACGGTGCTCGCGGACCGCGAGCGCATCGATCAGGTGTTCGCGAACCTCATCCACAACGCGACGAAGCACACCCCCGCCGGCGGCACCATCCGGCTCTCCGCCGCCACACGGGACCGCAGCGTCGCGTTCAGTGTCGCTGATACGGGTGAGGGCATCGCGCTGCACGAGCGGGAACGGATCTTCGAGCGCTTCTACAAGACGGACCGCAGCCGCGGGGGCGGCGGCAGCGGCCTCGGGCTCGCGATCGTGAAGCACATCGTGCAGGCGCACGGCGGGGAGATCCGCGTCGACAGCGATGGCCCGCGCGGCGCGACGTTCACGTTCACCCTGCCAACGGTGTGACCGGAGCGGCGGTGCGAAGCTCCGGTGTTAGCCTCCCTTCGCGGTGACCCGCATCCTCGTGATCGACGATGAGGCGAATCTCCGCCACACGCTTGGCTATGCGCTGCGCCAAGAACGGTTCGAGGTGATCGGCGCCGCGGACGGCGAGGCCGGGCTGGAAGTCTTCCGCACGTCGGAGCCCGATCTCGTGGTGCTCGACCTGATGCTGCCCAAGATCGATGGGCTCGAGGTCTGCCGGCGCATCCGACGGACGAGTGGGGTCCCGATCCTGATGTTGACCGCACGTGACAGCGAGTTCGACAAGGTCGTCGGGCTCGAGATCGGGGCCGACGACTACCTCGTGAAGCCGTTCTCCGTGCGCGAGCTCGTCGCGAGGGTGCGAGCGATGCTGCGCCGCGCCTCCCGACCCCCCGAGTCCGCCACGGCGGACACCATCCGTGCCCGCGGCCTGACGATCGACGAGCCCCGCCATCGGGTCACGGTCGGCGATCGGGAGGTGGAGCTGAAACCGAAGGAGTTCGACCTGCTCCTGTTCCTCGCCCGCCATCCGGGCCAGGTCTTCAGCCGGGAACAGCTCCTTCAGAACGTGTGGGGAGGCGGCCATCTCGGCGACTCGCGCACGGTGGACACGCACGTGAAGACGCTCCGCGAGCGCCTCGGCGAGAGCGCCGGCACGCCGCACTGGATCGAAACGCTTCGCGGCGTCGGCTACCGATTCAAGGAGGACCGCCAGCCCGCGTGAGTTCACCGGGCGTTCACCGAACGCTCACGTCCGACTGACCGCCGGTCGCCAGCATCGATGGCGAGAAGGTGGAGAAGGACGTGAACGTGTACCGACCTCGACGGCTCCTCGGAGCGATCCTCGCGCTCGGCGTGCTCGGCGCGGCCTGCGGCGGCGGATCAGGCGGCGGATCCGGAGGCGGCGCCGCGAACGCGTGCTTCCCGGTCAAGGGGCCCTGCGGCGACGAGGCGAAGAGCCTGACCGGAGCCGGCGCGACGTTCCCGGCGGTGATCTACACGAAGTGGATCGACGAGTACAACAAGCTCACCGGCGTGCAGATCAACTACCAGAGCGTGGGCTCGGGGGCGGGCATCAAGTCGATCACCGACAAGACCGTCGACTACGGTGCGACCGACGGCCCGATGAGCGATCAGCAGCTCACGGACGCGAAGTCATCGATCCTGCACATCCCGATGGTCATGGGCGCGGACGTCGCGACCTACAACGTGCCGGGCGTCACGGCGTCGTTGAAGTTCACCCCCGACGCCCTCGCGGGGATCTTCCTCGAGACGGTCAAGCGCTGGAACGACCCGAAGATCGCGGCGGCCAACCCCGGGGTGAGCCTCCCCGATCAGCCGATCACGACGGTGCATCGGTCTGACGGCTCCGGTACGACGTACATCTGGACCGATTACCTGTCCAAGATCAGCCCCGAGTGGAAGCAGAAGGTGGGCTTCGGCAACTCCGTGAACTGGCCGGGCGGCATCGGTGGCAAGG
Source organism: Candidatus Limnocylindria bacterium (assembly GCA_036389935.1). Lineage (GTDB taxonomy): Bacteria > Chloroflexota > Limnocylindria > P2-11E > P2-11E > UBA4735. Next base: position 25,020 of record DASWCU010000064.1, on the reverse strand, counting down.
GGAACGAGGGCGTCGCCGGCGCGGTGAAGCAGACGCCCTATTCGATCGGTTACGTCGAGCTCATCTACGCGATCCAGCAGAAGCTCGGCATCGGCATCGTGCAGAACGCGAAGGGCAAGTTCGTCGAGGCGGATCTGGAGAGCGTCTCGAAGGCCGCCGAGGGCATCGCGCTCGCGCCTGACCTGCGCGTGTCGATCACCAACTCCGACAACGCCGACGCGTATCCGGTCTCAGGCTTCACCTGGACCCTCACCTACGCCGACGTCTCCGACAAGGGCAAGGCCCTCGCCCTGGCGCGCTATTTCTGGTGGAGCACGCACGACGGTCAGGCCTTCGCGAAGGACCTCGGGTACGCGCCTCTGCCGAAGGACGTCGTCGCCAAGGCGGAGGACAAGATCCGGTCCATCGCCTCCGGCGGGCAGCCTGTCCTTCCGAAGTAGCCCTCGTTGACCCGCACCGCCGACCGCGCGTTCGCGGCGGGCGTGACGGCGCTGGCGCTGCTGGTGCCGCTCACGCTCACGGCGATCATCGTCCTGCTGCTCAGCGACTCGTGGCTGTCGCTGACACGCTACGGCCTGTCGTACCTCACCACGACCGTCTGGGATCCCGTGCACCTCGTCTTCGGGGCCGCCGCCTACGTGTACGGCACGCTTGTCACGACCGCGGTCGCGGTCGTCCTCGCGATCCCGGTCGCCGTCGGCGCGGCGGTGTACCTGACGGAGTTCGCGCCCCGAAGGCTGCGGGAGCCGGTCGCGTACGTCATCGAGCTCCTCGCGTACATCCCGAGCATCGTCTACGGGCTCTGGGGGATCTTCGTGCTCGTCCCGGTGATGCGATCGACGGTCGAGCCCGCCCTCCAGGCGACGCTCGGCCGCCTGCCGGTCATCGGACGGCTCTTCAGCGGAGCGCCGATCGGGCTCGATCTGCTGAGCGGGGGCGTGATCCTCGCGATCATGATCCTGCCGATCCTGCTCGCGGTCTCGCGCGAGGTGCTGCTGGCGGTCCCGCCCACGCAACGCGAAGCGATGATCGGGCTCGGCGCGACACGCTGGGAGGCGGTGAGCCGGGCGGTCCTCCCGTACGCGCGGCCCGGGATCATCGGCGGCGCCGTCCTCGGCGTCGCGCGCGCGTTCGGCGAGACGATGGCCGTCACCCTCGTGATCGGGAACTCGTCACGCGACATCAGCGGCTCGCTCTTCACGCCCGGCTACACGATGGCGTCCGCGATCGCCAACCAGTTCACCGAGGCGGACAGCGACACCTACTTCAGCGCGATCGTGGAGATCGCGCTGGTCCTGCTGGTGGTCGCGCTGATCGTGAACTCGCTCGCGCGGCTGCTCATCCGGCGCGCGGTCGCCGATCGTCCGCTCGGCGTGGTCGTCTGATGGCGACGACCGCGGCCGCCGCGAGGTTCGTCGCGCCGGCGCGGCACCGCGTCTCGTCCCGGCGGCACGCGCGGCAGCGCCTGATGGTCGCCCTGTTCATCGCCGCCACGACCATCTCCGTCTCGCTGCTCGCGACGATCCTCGGCTACGTCGTCGTCCGTGGGCTTCCGGCGCTCAACGTCGACTTCTTCACGCAACGCCCGAAGCCGTTCGGCGAAACCGGCGGCGGCGTCGCGCCCGCGCTGATCGGGACGTTGCTGCTCGGCGCGGTGTCGGCCGCGATCGCCATCCCCGTCGGCACCGCCGCGGCGATCTTCGTGGTCGAGTACCGATCCGGCCGGTTCGCCGGCCCGGTGCGCTTCGCGGCCGAGCTCATCGCCGGCTTGCCCTCGATCGTCGTCGGCGTGTTCGTCTGGGCCTTCCTGGTACGGAACGTGGTGGGCCATTACGCCGGGATCGCCGGCGCCACGGCGCTCGCGATCATCATGGCGCCGATCGTCGCGCGGACCGTGGAGGAGGTCCTCCGGCTCGTCCCGCAATCGTTCCGCGAGGCCGCGCTGTCGCTCGGGGCACCCCGGTGGCGGGTCATCCTCCGGGTCGTCCTGCCGAGCGCGCGCGCCGGCATCGTCACCGCCTCGGTCCTCGCGATCGCGCGCGCGGCCGGGGAGACGGCGCCCCTGCTCCTGACCTCGCTCGGAAACCAGTTCTTCAGCACGGATCTGCTGCGCCCGCTCGCGGCGCTTCCGCTCCAGATCTATCAGTACGCGGTCGCGCCCTACGACGACTGGCACACGAAGGCCTGGGGCGCGTCGCTCGTCCTCGTCCTCGTCATCGCGCTCCTCAGCCTGACGTTGCGTATCGTGACGCGGCGGACGATCGCATGACGGTCAGCGAGCCCATCGCGCGGCGGCCGGCGGCCGAGCGCGTGCCCCAGCCGGGGCCGCGGCGGGAGCGATCGGCCGAACGCGCGGTCGGCATCGAGCGGCTCTCCGCGTGGTACGGCCAGGCCCAGGCGATCGGTGACGTGAGCCTCGACATCGTGAGGGGCAGCGTCACCGCGATCATCGGGCCGTCGGGGTGCGGTAAGTCGACGCTCCTGCGCTGCCTCGACCGGATGCACGAGCTCACGCCGGGAGCGCGGGTGACGGGACAGGTGTTCCTCGGCCCGCAGGACATCTACTGGCCGGGCACCGACCCGGTCGAGGTCCGGAGCATGGTCGGGATGGTCTTCCAGAAGCCAAACCCGTTCCCGATGATGAGCGTCTACGAGAACGTCGCCGCCGGACCGCGGCTGCGCGGCTGGCGCCTCGCCCGCGGGGAGCTCGACGAGCTGGTCGAGCGGAATCTCCGCCGGGCGGCGCTCTGGGACGAGGTGAAGGAGAAGCTCCAGCGGTCGGGCGCGGCGCTCTCGGGCGGGCAGCAGCAGCGGCTGTGCATCGCCCGTGCGCTCGCGACGGATCCGGAGGTCCTGCTGATGGACGAGCCGGCATCGGCACTGGACCCGCTCGCCACGTATCGGATCGAGGAGCTCGTGCGCGAGCTGTCCAGCGAGGTGACGATCGTGATCGTGACCCACAACATGCAGCAGGCCTCACGCGTGAGCGAGCACACGGCGTTCATGCTCGCCGGCGACGACGGTGTCGGCCGGCTCGTGGAGCACGGCCGGACGGAGGACGTGTTCACGACGCCGCGCGACGCCCGGACCGAGGCCTACATCACCGGACGGTTCGGCTGATGGCCGTCCGGACGATCCATTCGCGCGCGGCGCTCGACGACGGCCTCGAGCAGCTCCGGCGCGACCTCCGACGGCTCGCGAGCCTCGTCGACGTCGCGATCGAGCGGAGCGTCGCGACGCTCGCGCGCCTGGACCGCCGCGGCGCCGAGCGCGTGATGGCCGCCGATCACGAGATCAACGAGCTGCGGTTCGCCATCGAGGACAAAGCCGTCCACCTCATCGCGATGCAGCAGCCGATCGCGGGTGATCTGCGCTTCATCATCGCGGTGCTCAACGTGATCAGCGAGCTCGAGCGGATCGGTGACTACTGCGTCGGGATCGGCAAGATCACGCTTCTCCATGAGGACCGGCCGCTCCTCAAGCCGCTCGTCGACATCCCGCGCATGGCGTCCGTCGTCCGGCAGGGCCTGCGCGGCTCGATCGATGCGCTCATCACGAAGAACGCGCAGCTGGCCGAGGCGATCGGCGCGCAGGACGACGAGATCGACCGGCTCTACGACCAGGTGTACCGGGAGCTGCTGACCTACATGCTCGCCGACCCGACGACGATCGACCGCGCGACCTGGCTGCTCTGGGCCGCACACAACCTCGAGCGGATGGGGGACCGGGTCCAGAACATCTGCGAGCGTGCCATCTACGAGGTGACCGGTCACATGAGCGAGTTCGGGGCGACGCCCCCGACGTAGCAGCCCTCCGGGAACTTGATCGCGCGGGGGCGTACCCTTCAGGCTCCGATGTCGATCGGGGTGGGGATAACGCGGCTGGCGACGCCCTTCGCGGCGGTCGTGCTCCTCGTCGTGGGCGCGGTTCCGAGTGTCGCCGCATTGCCCCCGCCGGCACCGCCCGCGCGGGACGCGACCTGCGTGTCGAGCGTCGGGCCGGGGATCCCGCCTCCGGCCACCCGACCGTCGGGGCTGGAGGGGTTCCACGCCTCCTGGTATGGGCAATCAGGCTATCCGACGCTGTGCCCGGGCGAGCGCTCGACGGCCGTCGTCGCGTACTACAACTCCGGCGCGCGCGGCTGGGTCTCCGGCCGCCTCGGCGAGATGGCGTTCCTCGGCACTTGGAACCCGATCCCGGGCCAGGATCTGGCGAGCTCGCTCGGCGGCGACGGCACCCTCGGCTCGCCGGCGACCGGATGGCCACGTTACAACCGCGTCGCGGCGCAGCCGGCGAGCTACGTCGGCCCCAACCAGGTCGCGTGGTTCCAGTTCACGATCCAGGCGCCCCTGCAGGCGGGCACCTACCGGCTGTACGTGCGGCCCCTTGTCGAGGGCGCGAACTGGATGGAGGATGTCGGCGTCTTCTGGCAGGTGACCGTGAAGACGGGCACCCCGCCACCGACCGGCGTGACGGTGTCGCCGACGGCCGCCGCGACGACGAACGTGGCGACGACTCGCGCGTACACGGCCCAGGTCACGGGGAACTCAGGCTGTGTCGACCTCGCGTTCGTCGACGCGGCGACCTATCCGACGGACGGGACGTTCCGCGACGGCGAGACGGATGGCTCGGGCTTCGTCGTCGGCAACGACCGCGCCGACGTGTCGTCGGCCGCCGTGTTCGCGAGCGTCGCCGGCGTCGCGAACGGAACGAGCTTCGTGCGCTGCGTCGCGATCCCGCCGAGCGGCTCGATCGACTTCACGGTTACGTCCTCGACGGGGAACGCGTGGGTCCGGCCGATCGTGTTCGTCGACGCGAACAGCAACGACGCGCTCGACCTGAATTCACGCAACGAGCCGATCGAGGCGGTCGGCGTGGGCGGCAGCGTGGCCTTCGTGCCGCCCGAAGCGCCGTTCGGCGCGCAGACGATCACGGTCGGGGTCGCGAACGTCGCGGCGGACAGCTTCACGGACGCCGGCGGCACCCAGACCTTCTACTACGACACGAACGACGTGTTCCAGTATGGAAGCGTCGGGATCACCAAGGCCCAGTTCGAGCAGGTGATCTCCAGCGGTGACACCGTCACGCTCGGGTATGACCCGAATCCCGCCGGGCAGTCGACGTTCAACCTGACGAACGACGTCGGACGCGCGGCCCCGACGGTCCAGGCGGCGGTCGACAGCTACGACAGCGGGACCGTGGCCGACGACATCCAGCTCACGCTCACCGAGGCGGCCACCAACGTGGACGGCATCTCGTACGTCGTGCAGCGCGCCACGGCCACGGGCCTGCCGATCAGCTGCGACTCCGGGAGCGGCACGTACGCCCAGCGCGGCACGGTCGCGATCCCGACCGGATCGAACACCGCGACGTTCGTCGAGCGCGACCTCGCGAGCGGGGCGTACTGCTACCGGGTCGGCGCGACGAATCCGGCGACGACCGTGATCGCCTGGGGCTACGCGAATCCGGCGACGATCGCGAACCCGCCGACGCCGATCGGCACTTCGACCGCCCCGACTTCGAGCGACGCGCGCCTGGTGACCTCGGCGGGCCTCGGGTCGATCTTCGACGCGGGCGACGTCATCAAGATCGCGTTCAACAAGGACATGAAGCTGCCGGGCCTGGGCGCGACGATCCGGGCACGGGACGCCGACGGCACCATCGGCGACTTCGTCTGCGGCACGAACGCGGCCTGCGCGCTGAACACGTCCAACGAGAAGCTCGGGACGACCACCTACCTCCCGAGCCGCGTCCTCACGCTGACCCTGTCAAGCGCCCCGGCGCTCGTCGCCTCGGGCACGGCCCTCGGCCTACAGGTGCCGGCGACGGTCATCGACAGCTCGGGCATCACCGACCTCGGGTCGAACGCGTGGAACATCCCGGGATCGGCTGACGTCGTGCTCGGCAACCCGGACTGAGCTAGCGGCGCGCCACCTCGAGGTCGCTCCGCTCCCCGCGCCCGTCATCGAGTCGCTCCGAGGGATCCCAGAGCGTGCGGGGGAGGCCGGTCGACGCGGTGAACGAGCGCGGCGGAGTCCGGGCGCCTGGATGGTCCGTGCGGTGCAGCACAGCGCTCCGCCGAAGGACATCGAACGGGAGGGCGCCCACCCTCGACCAGCGGTGACCGGATCCGGCACCGGCCGGGCAGTAGGCGAGGCAGCCCTGATACGAGAAGATGCCGCTGCCTCCGGCCGCTGGCGTCTGATGCGACTCCGCAACGCAAATGAAATCGCCGTACTCGGCCATGGCTCGATCCTTCCCCGGCTCGGCACGCCCGCCCGAACAAGCACCCCCATCCCGAGCCGGTGCCGTCGACAGCGAGCCTAGTCGCGAGGCACGCGACTCGCACGGGCCGGTAGTCCCGTTACAGAGGGACCTTCGGCCCAACGGCGGCGACTACCGCCGCGTCCGCTCGCCGACGGGCCGCCGCAGCTCGAAGATGAGCTCGCCGTCGATGAAGTCGCCGGTCCGAACGAAGCCCAGCTTCGCGTTCACCCTGAGCGACGGCAGGTTGTCCGGCGTGACGCCCGAGATGAAATGGTGGACGCCGTGCTCGCGCTCCGCCCAGGCCATCATCACTCGCGCGACCTCGGTCGCGTAGCCGCGGTTGCGATGCGGCTCGAAGATCGTGTAGCCGGTCTCCGCCGCACCCGGCTGCGCCAGGTCGTTCACGCCGGGCGGACCGTGGAAGTTCGCGAAGCCGACCATGACCCGCTCCGGCTCGCGTAAGACGACCGCGCGCAGCGCCCACGGCCGCCACTCCGGGTCGTCCGCGATCTGCCGGCGGCGGAAGCGGAGGAGACCGAGCGCCTCGCCCGGGAAATCGCGAGGGAAGGCGAAGTCGGCGAGCCGCCGAGCCGCGAGCCGATCGCCCGCGATGAACGCGTCGAGCAGGTCGGGCGAGAGCGATACAAGGTCGAGCCGCTCCGAGCGGATCGGCGCGACGGCATCGGGCGCTGGCATCACCGTGACGCGATGCTACCGGCCGTTCCCATCGCCTTCGGCAGGCCGCGCCATCGACGCGCATCCCGAGGACGTGGCAGTCTGCGCCGCGATGGCGAGCGTTCGCGCCGCGCGACAGGCGCTCGTCGAGCGGGCCCTCTGCCTGCCGGGTTGGTCGATCGACGAGAGCCACGAGACGATCGCGCCGAAGCGGCGACCGCTTCGGTGAGCGTCTCGCTCGAACACGTCGGGATCCGCTTCCGGGCCGGCGTCGAAGCGCTGCGCGATGTCTCGCTCGAGATCGCGGACGGCGAGTTCGTGGCCATCGTCGGACCGAGCGGCTGCGGCAAATCGACGCTGCTGAGCGCGGTCGCTGACCTGCTCGACCCGGCCGACTGCGACGTGCGCGGCAGCATCCGCGTCGACGGGACGCCCCTGGGCCGGCGCTCCCGCCGCGAACAGAACCTCGGATACGTGTTCCAGCGCGACGCGCTACTCCCATGGCGGACCGTCTCCGAGAACATCGGGCTCGGTCTCGACATCCGGGGCATCGGTGCGCGGGAGCGCACCGAGCGCACCCGCGAGCTCATCCGCGTCGCCGGGCTGGACGGCTTCGAGCGCTACTACCCGCACCAGATCTCCGGCGGCATGCGCCAGCGGGCGGCGCTCATGCGGACCCTGGCCTACGACCCGCACACGATCCTCATGGACGAGCCGTTCGGTGCGCTCGACGCGCAGAATCGGATGATCCTGCAGTCGGAGCTGCTGCGCATCTGGCAGCTCTCGCCGCGCACGATCCTCTTCGTCACCCACGATCTCGCCGAGGCGATCATCCTCGGGCAGCGCGTGGTCGTCCTGTCGCGACGGCCAGGCGCGGTGAAGGCCATCTACCAGATCGCGCTTCCGCATCCACGCGACGCGTTCGGGCTGCGCGGCTCACCCGAGTTCGGCGAGCTCGAGACGACGATCTGGCGGTCACTGCGCGACGAGTTCCGACCCGCCACGGAGGCGCCGCCCGCGTGAATCGCACGCTCTCGCTCGCCGTCCGTCGCACCGTGCTCATCGTGGCGCTGTTCGCCGCGTGGGAGGCCGTCACCGGCGGTCTCGGGCTGGGCTTCGTCGCGGTGAGCCCGGCCATCCTCGCGCGGCCGTCGAGCGCGCTCGCGGAGCTGGGACCATACGCGGCCTCGGGTCTGTTCTGGCGCGACCTCACGACGACGCTGACCGAGGCGATGATCGGCCTCGTGCTCGGCATCGTCGGCGGCGCCGCGCTCGGATTGCTGCTCGGCTACTGGCGACCGGCGTCCGAGCTACTGGAACCGGTGCTCGTGTCGCTCAACTCGCTGCCGCGCATCGCCGTCGCGCCGATCCTGCTGCCGTGGCTCGGGCTCGGCATCGCGTCGAAGATCGCCTTGAGCTTCTTCACGGTCTTCTTCGTCATCTTCTTCAACACGTACCTCGGGATCCGCTCCGTCGATCCGGAGCTCGTGAAGGTGGTGCAGGTCATGGGCGGCAGCCGCGCGCACCTCGCGCGTTTCGTCGTGCTCCCATCCGTGTTCAGCTGGATCTTCGCCGCGCTGCGGACGAGCGTGAGCTTCGCGCTCACGGGCGCGGTCGTGGGCGAATTCGTCGGCGCGTCGGCCGGGCTCGGCTATCGGCTGAACATCGCGGCCGGGCTGCTCGACACGAAACGCGTATACCTGATCCTTCTGATCCTCATGGTCTTCGCCGTCACGCTCGTCGAGATCGCCAAGCGCGTCGAAGGCCGGCTGCTCCGCTGGCGGCCGTCCGCCGTGCTGGGCACGTAGGGGGAAGCGGCATGCGCTCGATCGTCGCGGTCTTCGTGTCCATCGCGCTCCTCGCCTCATGCAGCTCGCCGCCCGCCTCGGCGCCGCCGGCGGGAGCATCGCAGGCCGCGGCCACGCCGGCGCCGGCGAAGGACAAGGTCGTCCTGACCGGCATCAACTCGACGGAGCTGAACCTGCCGACCCTGGTGGCGCTCGGGAAGGACTACTTCGCGGCGGAGAACATCGAGCTCGCCGAGTTCGTGATCGGATCCAGCGGAACGCTTCGCCAGGGGATGATCGCGAAGCAGTACGACTTCGGCCTCTACGCCTTCGTGCACGTCCCGCTGGCCCGGCTCGCCGGCTCACCGTTCAAGGTCGTCGCCCAGCTCCACGACCAGGAGATCTTCGGGATCATCATCCGCCAGCAGCTCAAGGATCAGGTGAAGAGCGTCAAGGATCTCAAAGGCAAGAAGCTCGGCTTCACCACCCCGGGCTCGGGAAGCTGGGCCCTCGGGAACGTCTTCCTGAAGAAGGCGGGGCTCGATCCCGACCGCGATGTCGAGCTCGTGTCGCTCGGCGGGGACAACGCCGTCTTCTACACGGCCCTGCAGTCGGGGCGGGTGGACGCCATCGTGTCATTCGAGCCGATCGGCAGCAAGACCATCGCCGACAACATCGGCGTGTACCTCATCGACGCGTACGCGCCTGGGATCCAGAAGGAGTGGGTGGGCGCGGAGCGGTCGGACGCCCTGGCGCTCGTCACGCGGGAGGACGTCATCGCGGCGAAGCCCGACCTCGTGAAGCGGATGGTGAACGTGCAGAAGCGGGCGCTCGACTTCATCCGCGCCAACAGCTCGAGCACCATCGCGGACGTCATCCTGGCCAATCCGACGGCGGCCCAGCAGTTCCAGGGCTACGACCGCTCGCTGGTGGCGAAGACGATCGACCACATCAAGACGGGGTTCGGCACCGGCTGCATCAGCCGGGCCGGGTTCGACGCCGAGCTGAAGATCGCGCTCGACTACAAGCTGATCAGCGCGCCGATCACGTACGAGCAGTACGCCGACACGACGTACGCGGGCGCCTGCCCCTGATCGCGGCGCCCGCCGAGTCAGAGGAGGGATCGCTCGGCCTCATCCACGGGGTCGCCCTGTACGTCGGCGCGGTGCTCGGCACCGGCATCCTCGTCCTCCCCGCCATCGCGGCCGCCACCGCCGGCCCCGCGTCGGTGCTCGCCTGGGTCGCGCTCGTCGTCCTCTCTGTTCCGCTGGCCCTCACGTACGCGGCGCTCGCGCGGCAGCGACCGGACGCCGCGGGCTTCGCCGGCGCGATCGAGCGCGCCTTCGGGCGCGAATGGGGTGGCGTCGCGGGCTGGATCTTCCTCGCGCAGACGCCGACGGGGTTCGTGGTCGCGGCGCTCATCGCCGGCGGATCCGCGGCCGGCGCGTTCGGCGGCGGTCGAGATGCCGCGTTCCTCGGTGGTGCCGCCCTCGTACTCCTCGCGTTCGGCCTGAACCTCGTCGGCCTGCGTGTCAGCGCGACCGCGCAGGCGGTGGCCGTCGGGATCATCGCGCTCGTCATCTTCGTCGTCATCGCGCGCGCGATGCCCGAGGTGGATCCGTCGGCCTTCTCGCCGTTCTTCCCGAACGGACCCGCCGCGGTCGGTGTGGCGGCGGTCCAGCTTTTCTGGGCCTTCGTCGGATGGGAGGCCATCACGCCACTCGCGGGTGAGTTCCGCGACAGACGGGACATCTGGCGGGCGAGCTTCCTCGCTGTGCTCGTCGTCGGCGCGTTCTACGTGTCGCTCTCGGTCGTCACCGTGGGCACACGCGCATATGGCGAATCGGTGGTCGCCAGCGCGCCCCTGGTCAGCCTCGCGACGCGGTCGTTCGGGCCCTCCGCCGGCTGGATCGTGGGCCTCGGCGGGTTCGTGCTCTCGTTCCCCGTGGTGAACGCGTACGTGGCGGGCATCACGCGATTGGCCGCGGCGCTCGCGCGTCGCCGCCAGCTGCCCGGGTGGCTCGGCGAGCTCGGCCCGGCGGGTGTGCCGCGGCGGGCGATCCTCGTGCTCTTCTCGCTCGCGGCGATCGCCCTCGCGGTCGCCTATCTGGTCAGGCTGGGGATCGCCGATCTCCTGCCGCTCAGCACGTCGTCGTTCATCGCCACGTACGTGCTGTCGATGGCGGCGGCGGTCCGGCTCCTGCGTCCTCCGCTCCGGTACGCCGCCGCGAGCGCGTTCGTCGCGTGCGGCCTCGTGCTGCTCCTGACCGGCGCGCTCCTCGGATGGATCGCGGCCGTCTCGCTCGCGGCGCTCGCGTACATGCGGCTGAGTGGGAGGGACTACCGGATCAGGAAGCCGCCCGCGAACGGATCGTCGGGCGCGACGTAGAAGCGGTGGCGCCCGGTGATCCACGCGCGGCCCTCGACGCTCGGGACGACCGCCGGATGCGGGCCGAACGTCGTCGCGCGTTCGACGAGGCCCGTGAACTCGGAGCCGATGATGCTCTCCACCACGAACCGCTCGCCGATCGCCACGCGGCCGCGGGCGTGCTCGATGGCGGCCCGGCCGCTCACGCCCGTACCGGTCGGTGACCGATCGAGCTCGCCGGCGGCGAAGATGCAGACGTGTCGTGAGCTCCCGGGCGCGTTCCGGCCGGGCCCGACGAAGATCGTGCCGTAGAGGAATGACAGCTCCGGCTCGAAGGGGTGCTCGATGGGCCGCGCGCGCACGACCGCCGCCTTGATGGCGCTGCCGGCTTCGATGAGCTCGCGGGCGCGTTCCGGGACGAGCTCGAACCCGAGGGCCGTCGCGTCCACGTACGCGTAGAACGCCCCGCCGAAGGCGAGGTCGTAGCGCACGCGCCCGAGGCCGCCGACCTCGACGCTCTCGTCGAGCGCCAGCACGAACGCCGGCACGTTCTCGAAGCGCACCCGCTCGACGCGCTCGCCGGAGATGGTCGAGTGCGCCGACACGCGTCCGGCCGGCGTGTCCAGCCGGACCGGTGAGCGCCGCGGAAGGAGTCCCGCCTCGATACCCGCGGTGACGACGGCGATGACGCCGTGGCCGCACATGGTGCTCCAGCCCTCGTTGTGCATGAACAGCACGCCGGCGTCCGCGTCGTCCGTGGCCGGGGCCGTGAGGATCGCGCCGTACATGTCGGCGTGTCCGCGCGGCTCGAACATCAGCGCGCGACGGAGGTCATCGAGGTGCTCGCGCGCGTAGAGCCGTCGTTCGACCATCGTCGCTCCGGGGATCGGCGGGACGCCCGAGACCACGAGGCGCAGCGGTTCGCCCGCGGCGTGCGCGTCGAGCGTCTCGAACCGTCGCCAGTCGGATGGCGGCACCCAGGACGGCTCGGGGCCGCGATGCGCGACGCCACGGGCCTTGAGCACGGAGATCCCCCAATCGGCAGTGCCCGCGCGGGCAGCGTACAGCCGAGGCTGATCGGAGGCGACGGCCATGGTTGGCGCGCGGTCTCGGCCGGGCCAAAGGCCCCGCGGCCGTTCGCCGCGCGCTTGGGTACCGTCTTGCTGTGGGCCGCGAGGACGCCGACCGGCTTGAACACGTACGCCGCGCGAAGGACCTCATGGACCGCGACTACGGTGCCCGGCTCGATCTGGACGGGCTGGCGGCCGAGGCCGGCTACTCGCGCTATCACTTCGTCCGCACGTTCCGTGCGACCTTCGGTAGCACGCCCGGTCGTTACCTGAGCGGCCGGCGTATCGAGCGCGCGAAGGACCTCCTGCGCGGCGCGAATCTCACGGTCACCGAGATCTGCTTCGTCGTCGGTTTCTCGAGCCTCGGCTCGTTCAGCGCCCGCTTCAAGAAGGCGGTCGGTCTCTCGCCGTCCGAGTATCGCGACCGCGCCGTGCGGTCGGGCGAGCGGCCGGCGATCCCTGGCTGCTTCATCCTGATGTGGAGCGCGCGCGAAGCTCCGCAATCCGGGAGAAGCGCGCGCTCGTCGGAGCGACGTAGGGTCGCCCGCGAGAACGATCGGGAGGAACGACGATGATCAACTCGATGTCCCACGCGACCGTTTGGGTGAAGGACCAGGAGGCGGCGAAGGCCTTCTACACGGAGAAGCTCGGCTTCGACACGCGCATGGACATCACGGCCGATGGCTTCCGCTGGCTCACCGTCGCGCCGAAGGGGCAGAGCGATTTCCAGCTCCTGCTCGCCGACCCGAAGCCGCCGATGGTCGAGCCGGAGGTCGGAGCGCAGATCAAGGCGCTGCTCGCGAAGGGCGTCTTCGGTGCCGGCGTGATGGACACCGACGACTGCCGCCGGACGTACGAGGACCTCAAAGCGAAGGGCGTCACCTTCCTCCAGGAGCCGGCCGAGCGGCCGTACGGCGTGGAGGCCGTCTTCCGCGACGACTCGGGCAACTGGTTCAGCCTGAGGCAGCCACCGAAGTAGGCGGGCCGAGCGCTCCCGACGTCAGGCGCCGCCGGTGCTCGCGGCGGATGAAGCTCGGCGCGTATGGCAGGTAGAGCTGCCGCCGGGCGGGATCCAGCGCGAAGAAGCTGCCGGTGATCTCCCCGACACAGCTCGGCGATCCGCAGGCGCACGCCCAGCGGTCGGCGCCGAAGGCGTTCAACCGGTAATCGATCGTGATCTCCTCGCCGGCCCTGATGCCGCGCCAGGCAAAGACCTTGACCCCGCTCCGCATCGCGTTCGGCTCGCAGGCGTGATTCAGGTAGCAGCCCGGTGGGAGCAGCACGGCGCTGCGCTCGAAGTCGAGCTCACAGAGATGACGACGCTCGTCTTCGGAGAGATCCTCGGCTTCCGCCCGCGTGACGATGCGACCGTGCCGGCGGCGGAAGATGAACTCGCCCGCGCGAAAGCCGCGTCGGGCGAAGACGCCTTTCCCTTTGGCACCGGCGTCTCCGACGACGACGTCCGCCAGCATGCCCCTCAGAGTAGGCGGGGCGATCGCCGGGGCGACTCCCCGTGGCTCCGCGTGAATCCGCCCGGAGCGGCTGGCATCATCTCACGGCATCGTGGGGCGGGATTTCGATCTCAACGTCGAGCGGGTGCTCGAGCACTGGACGGTCGCGCATGCCGTTCGCGAGCTCATCGCGAACGCCCTGGATGAAGCGGCGCTCACGGACACGGCCGAACCGGAGATCACGAAGGACCGTGACGGCTCGTGGCATGTCCGCGACTTCGGGCGGGGCCTGCGCTACGAGCACCTCACCCAGAAGGAGAACCGCGAGAAGCTCGAGCGCACCGATCTGGTCGGTAAGTTCGGCGTCGGCCTGAAGGATGCGCTCGCGACGTTCGACCGCCGGCGCATCGACGTGACGATCGATTCGCGTCACCACCGGATGAGGCTGAAGCGCACCGCCAAGCACGGCTTCGAAGATCTGAAGACGCTCCACGTCACCGTGGATGCACCGGGGGATCCGGGGTCGCTGGGCACCGACATCACGCTGACCGGCGTCCGTGACGAGGACGTCGCCGAGGCGAAGTCGTTCTTCCTCAAGTACGCCGGCGACGAGCTGCTCGAACGGACACCTCACGGGTCCGTCCTGCGACGCGTGGAGAAGATGCCGGCACGCGTTTACGTGAACGGCCTGCGCGTCGCTGAGGAGGAACGATTCCTCTTCAGCTACGACGTGACGTCGATGACCGCCGCACTGCGCCGCGCGCTCAACCGCGAGCGCACCAACGTGGGACGGACGGCGTACACGGACCGGGTGAAGGCGATCCTGCTGGCGGCCTCATCCCAAGAGGTGGCGCGCGCGCTGGCCGCGGACCTCGAGGGCTTCTCGAGCGGTCGATTGCATGACGAGAACAGCTGGATCGACGTCGCGCTGCACGCGTGCCGCATCCTCAATGCCGCGGAGCGGGTCATCTTCATGACGTCGCATGAGATCGGGCTTGCCGCCGCTTTCGTGGATCGAGCGAGGTCCGATGGCCGCCGGATCGTCACGGTGCCGGACGCGCTCCGCCGCAAGCTCGCCGGCGTGCTCGACATCGACGGCAATCCGATGGTCGACCTGAAGCGCTACGAGCTGCAGTGGAACGAGAGCTTCTCGTTCGACTTCGTCGACCAGGACGACCTGACCCCCGACGAGCGCACCGTCTTCGCCCGGACCGACGAGATCATCGCCCTGCGGGGCGAGCGCCCAGCGGCGCTGCGGGCCGTCCGCATCTCCACGACCATGCGCCTCAACGCGACCGGCAGCGACGAGGTCGTGGGCCTGTGGGATGGGCGCTCCGGCGAGGTGGTGATCCGGCGCGATCAGCTGGCCGATATCGCGCGCTACGCGGGTGCGCTCCTGCACGAGGTGACGCACGCGGCAAGCGGCGCGCAGGACGTCACCGTCGGCTTCGAGGACGCGCTGACGAACACGGTCGGAGTCGTCGCGACGGATGCGCTTCGGAGCGGCCGACCTGCGAACGAGGAATAGGCTTCCTCGCCGTGCGGCTGTACGTCACGGCGTCGCCGGCGACCTGGTGGACGACCGCTCCGCAGGTGCCGGGTGCCGCGGCGGAGGACGCCCCCACCCGTGAAGAGGCGATCGCCCGCTGCCGGACGCGCGCGCATGACGAGGCCGAGGCGTTCCGAAGGCTCGGGCATCCGATCGAGCTCGGTGATGCAGACGAGGTGATCGATTGGACCCTGCCGTGGTGGCTGATCCCCGACTCACTGATCCCCACGCCGCCGGCGCTCCTTCGGGCCGCAATGACGCGCGTCAGCGAGGTCGCTGCCGAGGTCGACGAGTTCCTTGACAGCCTCCCCAAAGGCGCATGGGACCGAGACCCAGGTGACGGATGGACGATCCGCCGCACGCTTGACCATGCCGCGGGTGGTTTCGGTATCGGCCTCCGCCGATTGGAACCGTGGCCGCTCGATGCGGACCGCGCGCAGGCGGAGGCGGCGAGGGAGCTCGTCGCGCGGCTCAAGAATGGCGAACCCGGCGCGTTCGAGCAGGTCGGACCGAACCAGCGGCCCAGCCGCGTTCGATGGACTCCCCGCAAGGTCGCCCGCACGGTCCGATCGCTGCAGGCTGCGTGGCTCGCCCACCTGGCCGGCGAAGGCCCCGCGCCATCGCTTCCATACGCGGACGACGACGGGCCGGATGACGACGCGCGGCCCGCAGCCGACGAGCTCGACGCCATCCTCGTCGCGGATGCGGCGCTCCGACGAGCCGCGGAACGGGATCCACGCGTTCGCGCCATCGCTTCGTGGTACCGGTACTACCGCGATCGTCTGGTGCCCTGGCCGATCGGCGTACGCGAGCGTTGGCTTGCGATGCGCTCGACGTGGCAAGGGCGGCTCGCCGCCCTCGGCGAGTCGGATCTCGCGCTCATTCGGGTCGCTCCGAATGGGCAGTGCGACACCGTCCGCATGCAGCTGGGTTTGGGGCTCGGGCACGTCCAAGAACATCTTGAACAGATGAAGCGAACGGCGCGAGCGCCAACCTGAGCCGTAGTGGCCAAGCGCGAAGCAGCACTCCCCTCCGGCGAGGATCACGCACGCGCCAGGCGCAAGTTTGCGCCCGCCGTCCGCAAGGGTCTGAAGCGCGATGAGCATTTGTGGTCGTCTAATAGACGATGTCTTTCGCCCTCATGGTCGTTACCTTTCGTGCACAAACGACAGCAATCGGCTCAGGTGCCCGGCGCCGCGGCCCGCGGGCGCGTGTCATGGGTCAGGTAGAGGAAGTCGGAGACGTTACCGACGCGTCGTCGCCGGCTTTCGAGAACTCCCTCACGTGGTCGCGCTGACCGCTCGGTTCGCTTCATGACCCCCGTCGCCCGGGCGGCGGGTTTCTGGCATCGAGTGCTGTGATACCGCTCCGGGTGCGTGAGCGCGACCCGGCGGCTCAGAGCAGCCCAGTCGCGCATACACGACGTACCGACGCATCACGGGCCCCTCCTACCGCGCCGGTAGCGGCTCCACTTCATGCCGCCGATCGAGCTGGTGGACGCGGACGCCTTCGATGTACTGAACGGGCACCGGGAGCGGCGGAACCCCGAGTTCGAGTGCGAGGGCGACAGCGGGCAACTCGACGTTCGCACCGTGGGTCACGATAAGGGCGCATTCACCTTCACTCAGGGTAGACAAGAGGTCTCGCCAGAATCCCAGCTGGCGATGCGCGAATCGCGATGCCGCAGGTCGGCCCGCAATGAAGGCTGCGACCTCGATACCGGAGCGAAGGGCGAAGTACTCCTCGACGGTGATCACATCATCTGGCGCGACATCGAGAAGCGGCTCGGCGCGGTCGACGCGGCCCGCGATCGCGAGCGCCGTGTCGTGCGTCCGAGGGCGTGGACTGCAGATCACAAGCGAATACATCGGTGCCCCTGACGCCAGACGCAAGGCACTCGAGAGCCCTGCGGGAGACAACGCACTCTCGCTACCGGGTTCCTTCGCGGCCTCGGCGTGGCGTCGAATATCGAGAGTGACCAAGGTCTCAAGATCATCGCTTCCCAGAGGCTGACAGGAGAACCCAGCTCTTCGTAGCAGTCAGCTAAAGCGCTCCGCGAACGGCCAGAGATTGACGGTTCCTACCACTGTGACCGCAAAAGGTCTGGCCGTTCCCGACCAGAGGCGTGAATCTTTGGCCGTTCTCTCGAGAGAGCTGCTGCGTCAGGATGCTGGCGATCCCGTGGTTTGAGGGCTTAGCGAATGGCCAAAACTGTGTGAGCGCGGCGATCAGCGGTTTTCGAGTATCAAGGAATGGCGCGATTCGGCCAAAGCTTGCTGAGCCATACAACGCGCGCGGCGGCTCGGGATGAGCCGCCATCTGTGGAGATGGGGGAGGGTCGAACTCCCCGTCCAAGGCCGTTGACCGTATCGCGTCTACGAGCGTGGCCGGCGATTTCAGATCTCGCGGGGCCCGAACGCGCACCGACGCGCTTTCGGTCCCGCCAGGCCGTGGATCTTGGGTCCGCCTACCGGCCGATCGGCGGACCGCACCTCCGCTTATGACGCCCTTCCCGGCCCGCGGAGGGGAGACCGGGAGGACGCTCACTGACTAGGCAGCGAGAGCGTACGTGTTGGTGCCAGTTATCTGGCCGCCGTTCGGATTAACGAGGGGGAACGGCGTTCCTCGGCTCGCAGCGATACGTTCGCCTGCCCTGTCGAAACCACGCATCCCCGTGGTCCTTCTCAGGACTCCCTGATTGTACCGGTACGCTGGGTGAATGAGGAGGTTCGTCGTGGCGATCGCGTTCGTGGCCGTCAGCTGCGGTTCGAGCGGCAACGCCACCCCCACGCGCGCGCTGGCCACCGTGACGCGAACGACCGCGTCGCCCACTCGCGTCGCGGCCGCCTCGCCGTCGCCGTCCGCCGCGGCAGCGTCGCTGCGCTACGTCGCCATCGGCGCGTCGGACACCGTCGGCGTCGGGTCGGCCGATCCGCGCACCGGGGCCTGGCCGGCGCGCGTGGCCGCCCGGCTTCCCGCCGGCACCGACTACGTCAACCTGGGGGTCTCCGGCTCCCTCTCCGCCCAGGCTGCCCGGGAGCAGCTCCCGCGGGCGCTGCAGCTGCGACCGGAGCTCGTCACCGTCTGGCTCGCCGTCAACGACATGAACGCGAACCTCACGCCAGCCGATTACACGGCCGCGCTCCGCTCGGTGGTCGCGCCCCTGATCGAGCAGACCGACGCGCGGCTCTTCATCGGGAACGTTCCCGATCTCCGGGCCGTGCCGGCGTACGCCGGCGCCGACCAGGCCGCGCTCGGCGCGCGGGTCACCGCGTACAACCTGGCGATCGCCGCGGTGGCGCAGCCGTTCGGAAAGCGCGCGGTCGTGGTCGACCTGTTCACCGGATCCGCCGCGCTGACCTCGAGCCTCACCGTCGCGGCGGACGGGTTCCACCCCTCTGATGCCGGCTACGCCCTGATCGCCGAGCGGTTCGCGAACGCGATCGCCGCGAGCGGGATCGCGCTCCGTTAGGCGGGCGCCGGCTCGAGGGCCGGCACGGGCGTCACGGCCCGGACGGCACGGTCGAGCATGACCAGGCCGGTGACCATGAGCGTGATCGAGAGGACCAGGACGGCCTGCGGGGCGACCGTCACGAGCAAGAGCGACGCCACGAACGGCGCGATCGTCCCGCGCACGCCGAGCAGGAACGACTGCGCGGCCGCGTACTCTCCGACCCGGCCGTGCGGAGCGATCTGCACGACGTTCGTGAAGAACATGACGTCCCCACCGGCGTTCGTGATGCCCGCGACGATGGCGACCGGCAGCAGGAACAGCGTCGACGGCGCGACGAGGTAGCCGAGCGGCACGAGCAGGACGAGCGCGGTGTTCACCACGCTCATCCGGAGCGAGGAGCCGCGGTCGATGAAGCGTCCCCAGGCCAGGAACGCGACGACCATCGTCCCCGACTG
The DNA here is from genome assembly GCA_036389935.1 of Candidatus Limnocylindria bacterium. Lineage (GTDB taxonomy): Bacteria > Chloroflexota > Limnocylindria > P2-11E > P2-11E > UBA4735. Next base: position 5,944 of record DASWCU010000064.1, on the reverse strand, counting down.
GAGGGCGGCCATGACGCCGACGAACGTGTTCGGCGCGTTGAAGTGGTCGACCAGCATGATCGGGAACACGGCGGCGTTCATCAGGTTCCCGAACCCGAAGACGCTGAACGCCACGAGCAGCCGGCGGTAACGACGATCGGACCAGATCTCGCGCGCCACCACGGGCACCGGTCGGCGGGGCGCCGGGATCGGCGGAGGCTCGTGGCGGATCCGCGCGAACGCGAGCGCACCGGGCAGGCTCACCAGGGCGGCGGCGGCGAACACGATCGTCGCCGGGACCGCGTCGATCAGGAGCCCGGCGGCCGTCGCGCTGACGATCGCGGCGAGCGACGAGCCGATGCGCACCTTGCCCATCGCCTGGGCGCGCTCGCTATCGGGGTAGATCGCCTGCATGAGCGTCGCGTAGGAGGCGATGTTCGCGATGGCGATCATCCACGACACCACCGAGGTGAGCGCGAGAAGGAAGGGCGTCGTCGCCACGAGCACCCCGCAGAGGAAGATGAGGCGTGACACCGTCCCGGTCGCAGCGACGACCCTGACCGGACGGAGACCGGCGAACAGGTAGGAGAACAGAGGCGTGAGCAGGTGACCGAGGAACGGGGCGGCGACCACGAGCGCGACCTCGAACGTCGAGCCGCCCATGCGTCGAACGACGACCGGCACGAAGGCCACGACGACGCCGAGGTATGCGCCGGCGCAGACGGCGGAGAACGTGTCGATCCGGAAATTGGCGCGGACGCGCTCGGTCGTCCAGTTCCGTTGGGGCATCTCTACGACCGTAACGGCCCGCCAGCGCCGCCTGTCGCGCGGCCCGAGCGGAGTGTCGTCAGCGATGCGCTCGCGCGGCTATCGCGGCGGGCCGAAGCCTCCCGGCCGGGGCGGGCGCATACCGCCCGGGCGCGGCCCGTACGGCCGCCGGGCGCCGAAACCGCCGCCCGGCCGCCCTGGCCGGGGCGCCATCGGCCGCTGCGGCCCGAGCGGCAGCGGCCCGCGCGCGCCGGGCGCGGTCGAGCTGATGACGACCCGGCGATTCGGGTCGACCCCGACCGACTCCGTCTTGATACCGCCCTGGTCCTGCACGGCGAGGTGCACGATCCGGCGCTCGTAGGCGAGCATCGGCTCGAGCGTCACGGCCTGCCCGGTCGAGCGGACCCGTCCGGCGACGCGCCGCGCGATCTCGCGCAGCTGCTCTTCGCGCCGGCGGCGGTAGCCCTCGACGTCGACGGGGACGTGCACCGTACGGCCGACCCGCTTCGAGGTGATGGCCGAGACGATCTGCTGCAGCGCGACGAGGTTCTCGCCGCCGCGGCCGATGAGCGCGCCCAGATCGGCGCCCTCGACCTCGAGCCCTTCCATGCCCGGCCGGTCATCGAGCGCGACGTCCGCCTCGATCCCCATCTTCTCGAGCAGCTCGGCGAGCACCGTCCGGCCCGCGGCGAGCTCCTCCGCATACGCCGGAGGCATCTCTTCCGCCTCGTCGGCGGCGCGGTCGGCCTCCGCCCGCACCGCGTCGGGCCGGCGCGGCACCTCGGCCTCGTCGACCAGAGGCTCCGGCTCGGCCTCGAGCTCCGCCTCATCGAACGAGAGCAGGACGCGGGCGTCGACGCCTCCCATCCCGAGCATGTTGGCGGGCTTGCCCCGCTCGAGGATGTCGATGTCGACCTCCGAACGCTTCCGCCCGAGCTCGTGCAGCCCGCGCTCGATCGCCTCTTCCACCGTTCGGCCGGTGAATTCCTCCCCACGCAGCGGCATGCCTTACCTCTTCTTTTTCCGCGCCGCGGCCCGCTCGGCGCGGCGCCGTTCGCGCGCGTTCTGGGCACCCGGTCCGTTCGCTCCCGCGCCGACCCGCATGTCGCGCCGCTCCTCCTCGAGCGCGGCCTGCTGCCGCGCGGCGAGGGTGCGATCGGCCGGCGAGGGGATCGACCGCAGGAACGGCAGGAACCGCGGGAGGCGGCCCCAACCGCTGACGAAATACTGCTGGATGATGCCGATGAGCGTCGTCACGATCCAATAGAGGGCGAGGCCGGCCGGGTACTGGGTCGCGAAGTACACGGTGATCAGCGGGAAGTAATACGTCATGGACTGCATCATCCTGGCCTGCTGGTCCATGTTCTTGGGCTGGATGGCCGGCTGGAACATGATCGAGGAGATGAGCTGCACGCCACCGGCGATGACCGCGAGGATGAATAGCGGGTCGTGCGCGCCGAGGCCGCAGCTGCCGCCCGGCTCCGCGGGCGGGCAGGGGATCATCCACGGGAGCCAGTGCGCCGTCAGGTCGAGATGCTGGTCGGGTCCCAGCGGGTTGGGCACGAACGGGATGAGGACCTGGTGCAACGAGTCGCCGGTCAGACCGGGCGCCTGGCTGAGCGCGGCGTAAAGGGCGAACAGCAGCGGCATCTGGACCAGGAGGGGCAGGCAGCCCATCGCCGGGTTGAAGCCGCGTTCCTGGTAGAGCTTCATCTGCTCCTGGGAGAGGCGGGTGCGGTCCTTCCCGTACTTCTCCTTGAGCTCATTGAGGGCCGGGGCCAGCTCCTGCATCGCCCGCTGATTGCGGATCTGGGTCACGAACAGCGGGTAGAGGACGAGCCGGGTCACGATCGTGACGATCACGATCGCGAAGCCGAAGTCGGGGATGAGGTCGTACGCCGCCACGAGGAGCGACAGCAGCGGATGGACGAGGACGAAGTTCCAGACGTCGGTGACGACGGACGGCATCTAGCGGCCACCCCGCTGGGGGACCGGATCGTAGCCGCCCCGGCTGAACGGATTACAGGCAAGCAGCCGGCGGATGGCCATGAGCGAGCCGCGCAGCGCCCCGAACCGCTCCACCGCCTCGATCGCGTACTCGGAGCAGGTCGGGGTGTATCGGCAGGCGGGCGGCAAGAGCGGGCTGAGACTCCCCTTGTAGAAGCGCAGCGCGGCCAGGACGAGCGCTTTCACCCCGAGCGCTCCCGATCCGAAGGAATGTTCGATGTCGTGCTCAGCCCCTCTCAGCGCGCGGTCCGATCCAGGATCCGGTGTAGCGCACCGGCGACGGTGGCGCGGATCTCGACAACGGGAGCGTCGATCGCCGCTCGCCGGGCGACGATGAGGATGTCCGCACCCGAAGCCGGGTCCCACGTCCTCAGCTCGGCGCGGATCGCTTCGCGAATACGACGGCGCGCGCGGTTACGGCGGACCGCCGTGCCGAGCGCACGCGACGCGGCGACGGCGACGCGGACCTCCGGCTCGTCACGCGAAAGCATCCGGATCGAGAACAACCTGTCATCGCGGACGAGCCCCTCGCTCCGGACCCGCGCGATGTCCTCTTCTCGCCGCAATCGCGCGGCGTCCATCACGGCCGTGCTAGACGACGGTGAGTCGCTTGCGACCACGCGCGCGTCGAGCGGCGAGCACCCTGCGGCCGCCCGTCGTCGCCATCCGCGCGCGGAAACCGTGCACGCGCGCGCGGCGACGACGTTTCGGCTGGTACGTACGCTTCACGATCGAGTCCCTTCTCGCCGGGCCTGACGGAGATCACATCGGGAGGTTGAAGCACGCAGTCTAGCAGGGCCTCGCGTCCGGTTGCCCCTCGTTCCGACACGGGGGTATAGTTCGCGGGCTTCCAGGGAGCGTGCTCATCCTCCGCGAGCCTTCGTGTCATCGGCGCGTTCCGCGTTGCAGGCATCCCGGATCGATCCAATGGTGTGGCAAGTGCAGCTGCCGTAGATGAGTGGGGAGCGTCAGTGTCGTCTGAGAGCACGCGACTGGGAGCGGAGGGCCACCTCGGCCTGAAAGATCTTTGGCGTGCCGCGCTCGGCGAGCTGCAGCTCGGGATGTCCCGCGCGAACTACGACACGTGGTTCAAGGAAACGTACGTCGTCAGCGAAGAGGACGACGTGTACTGCATCGGCGTACCGAACGCGTTCGCTCGTGAGTGGCTCGAGAACAAATACCGCGCCACGGTCCGTGGCGCGCTCCAGCACATCGTCGGGCGGACCGTGGACGTGCGCTTCATCACGGTGCCCGGCGGTCCGGCCGGAATGGCCGCGAAATCGACCGAAATCGGCCGTTCCGGCCAGAACACGGGCGCGAATGGCGTGGCCGGCCCGACCGCCCCGAGCGGTAGTGGGGAGCGGCGGAGCGAATCCGGCTCGGCCGCCGCGGTCCTCAACGCGCGCTACACCTTCGCCACCTTCGTCGTCGGATCGAACAACCGACTCGCGCACGCGGCCGCGCTCTCGGTCGCTGAGCGGCCGGGTCACTCGTACAACCCGCTCTTCGTCTATGGCGGGAGCGGACTCGGAAAGACCCACCTCATGCACGCGATCGGCCATGCCGTCCTGTCGCGTCATCCGAAGAAGCGCGTCGCGTACGCGACCAGCGAGAAGTTCACGAACGAGTTCATCAACTCGATCCGCACCCAGAAGAGCGAGGAGTTCCGGGAGCGCTACCGCCGTATCGACGTGTTGCTCATCGACGACATCCAGTTCATCGCCGGAAAGGAGGGAACCCAAGAGGAGTTCTTCCATACCTTCAACGCCATCCATGAAGAGGGCAAGCAGATCGTGCTATCGAGCGATCGGCCGCCGAAGGCGATCCCTCAGCTCGAGGATCGGCTGCGGTCCCGTTTCGAGTGGGGCCTCATTGCGGACATCTCGGCGCCGGACCTGGAGACGCGGATCGCGATCCTCCGGGCGAAGGCGGAGGCGGCCAACGTCGCGGTGCCACCGATGGTCATCGACTTCCTCGCCCAGCGGATCGTCTCCAACATCCGCGAGCTCGAGGGAGCGCTGACCCGCATCGTGGCCTACGCGACGCTGAACGCGGTGCCGGTCACTACCGAGCTCGCTCAGACGATGCTGCAGAACATCCTCTACAACCCGCGCCGGCAGTCCCTGAGCCCCGACCGCATCGTTGAGGCCGTCGCTCGCTACTACGGCGTGCCGGCCGAACAGCTGCGCGGGAAGGCCCGCGACAAGCAGATCGTGCTGCCACGCCAGATCGCGATGTACCTCATGCGGGAAGAAACCGAGGCCCCCCTGCTCCGAATCGGCGAGGCGCTCGGCGGCCGAGACCACTCCACCGTCCTGCACGGCTGCGAGAAGATCGAGCGTGAGATGTCGGAGAACGACGACTTCCGGCGTGACATCAACGCGCTCCGTGAACAGCTCTACGTGGACTGACGCCGGCCGCCGGCTGTGGATAAGGCCACCTGGTCTGTGGATAAAACCCCCTGTTTGTGGACAGGGCCCACCAAGTACTGTCCGAAGACGGACAATATGTAGCATTCCAGTACAAACAACGGACCGGCTCACGCCAGGTTTCCCCCGCCACTCCTGGGTCCGTCCACAGCGCGGATATCCGCAACTGCCCTCGTTATGCGGGCAAGCCGGCCAAAGTCGCATAGTCCACATCACTACTACGGCGACTGGCGAGTAAAAGAAGAATCCAGATGAGGACGCGAAGGAGAGCCGGGTGAAGGTCAGCTGCCTGCAGGAGAACCTCGCGCGCGGGCTTGCGATCGCCGGACGCGCGGTGTCGACCCGAGGCACCTTGCCGATCTTGGCGCACGTGCTCCTGAAGACCGACGGCGGTCGACTCAAGCTCATGGCGACGAACCTCGAGATCGGGGTGACCTCCTGGGTCCAGGCCAAGGTCGACGATGAGGGGGCGATCACCGTGCCGGCGAAGCTCTTCGCGGACTTCGTGAACTCGTTGCCCCCAGGTCCGATCGATATCTCGCTCAACGTACGGACGAAGACCGTGCACATCAAGAGCGCCACGACCGAGGCGAATGTGAAAGGACTCGATGCCGAGGAGTTCCCGATCATCCCGACCATCGGTGATAAGCCGACGACGAGCGTTGCCCAGGGCGTGCTCCGTCGGATGATCAGCGAGGTCGCGTTCGTGGCCGCGACCGACGACAGCCGACCCGTGCTCACGGGTGTGCTCACGACGTTCT
>DASWCU010000063.1:0-13698 GCA_036389935.1 Candidatus Limnocylindria bacterium | reverse complement strand
TCCCACCATCGGCGGCCACCCGAACCACGGTGGACGGCGATCCCGGTGGGCATCGCGCGGGGAAACGGCGGTGCGGCGGTACGCCCGTCCGGACGCAACGTCGAGCCGCGTCGTCGTTCCTAGCTTTCGCGAATTCCAAGGTCGCCGCCGGGTGCTCGGGTGATCGTGCGCCTAAGGGAGCACCAGCGCCTCACGCAGACCGGCCGCGACCGTGCTCATGTCGGGCAGGAAGAGCTGCATCGGCGCAGGCCGCGACTCGCGGATGCCGACGCTGCGCGAGGCGAAGAAGGTCGGCAGTACGCAAACAGCCTTGGTCACGCCGTCCCGGGGGGTCGGGATCGTGGGCCCGCCGCGACGCCGGCTCGTTGTCGTCCGGATGCAGACCGCACCACCCATTGCGCGGTTGTAGGGGTCGTGTGAGACAACGAGGTAGCGCTTGCGTTCTGGAGGCGTCCCCACGCGCCCGCCGGCGTAGTAGATGTTGGACCAGCGCGGGTAGTTGATCGCGCCCGGCTGCGCGGCCGGAGCGCGCGGCGCCTCGCTGAGCAGCTCGTTCAGCCCGAAGATCTCAGCGACGGCGGCCTCGGCGGGCGCGAGCTGCTCAGAGGTGAGCTCGATCACCGCTTCAGTGAGCTCGGCCTTCGGGACACGTAGCAGCGGCCCCGCGTACAGCGTCAGATCGGGCAGCGGCGTGCGTCCGGCGCCCGGTTCGCCGAAGACGAGCAGGCCGCTGAGCTCCAAGGTCGGTGCTTCGTTCCACTCGTCGTTCGTGAGGACGATCAGGCCGCGGGTCTTCGGGAGCACGGGGATGCGGTAGAGCGTGCCGCGTCGGATCGCCACGCGACGCTACGCGATGCCATTCCGGGTCGCCGAGCGCACCGCCTCGCCGGCGTCGTCGATCAGGTCGCGCTCCTCAGCCCAGCCCGCGTAAAGAGCGGAACGCTCCCGTCTGCGCCGAGCCTCGAGCCGGCTCCGCATTCCCTCGCGTGCCAGCTCGGACAGCATGGCGCCATCCGGGGTGTCGGCTGGAAAGCCGAGCGTCGCACGATTCCGCCGGATCGCCGCGACCACCGCCTCTTCGAGCCGGACCTGACGCCCCGGCATCCTCTTCCTCCAGCCACAGATATTGTGACAGTCCTGCACCATATTGTGCCACAGAATGTCGGGAACCGCCAGCCGGCTGGGCGCGGGCGAACGCTTACGCGATCGTCTTCGGTCGGGCCTTGCCTAGCGCCCGATCCGGCCTTTCGCGTCCTCGTAGAGCGGACGCACGGTCGGCGCGGCCCAGTGGAATTCGCCGACGTCCAGATACACCGTCCACACGTCGACCGTGCCCGCGAAGTCCCCCTTCTGGTAGAGCAGGAGACCCTTGAGGAAGAGGGCCTCCGGGTCCTTCGGCTGCAGCGCGAGCGCGCGGTCGATCGCGGCCATCGCCCCCTCGGTCTCGCGCGATCCGATGAGGATGAATGCCAGGCCGTTCAGCGCGGGCACGTTGTCGCGGTCGACGGCGAGCACCGCTTGATAGGTCGCGCTCGCCTCGCGCATGCGCCCGTCCTGGCGGTACGCCTCGGCGAGGGCGAGGAGCGTCGGCACATCACGCGGTGACGCCTTCGCGCGCCCTTCCAGCTCCGCGAGGTCCGGGCCGCCCCGGCCCGTCGTGCCGGTGATCGGCGCGCCCGGCGCGCGGTCGCCGGCCAGCTGCGGCAGCTGCTGGACCGCGACGATGACCACGGTGCCGGCGACCAGCGCCGCGAGCGCGATCGTGCGCAGCGGTGCGCCGGCGCGCGGCGCGTGCTCCTCCGGTGCGAACGCGCTCCGTTCCAGGAGCACGCGGAGCCGCGCCGCGTCGTGCGGATCGATGGTGCCGGCGGCCTCCGCGAAACGCAGGTCGCGAAGCGACGACACCGCGCGCGCGACATCGTCCCGCGGGCCGGGCGGGTCGGCGGGCCAGCGCGACGGCGCCGCGAAGAGATACGGCCAGAGCGCCGCCAGCGCGCCCGCGGCGATCGCGATGCCGAAGATGGCGGCGGCGGTCACCCCTCGCGCAGCTCCTCTTCGAGGACCCGCCGGCGCAGTGTCTCGAGCTCCTCCCCGCGCGGCGCCGGTCCGCCGGCCGCCGGCGCGCGGGCGCGGCCGAGCGCGACCGCGGCGCCGATCGCGACCACGACGAGCGGCGTGAGCCAGACGAGCCCGCTCGGCCCGAGCACCGGTGGCGAGAGGAGCACCCACTCGCCGTAGCTGCGGCGGAACTCCGCGCGGATCTCGTCGTCCGTGCGGCCTTCGGCGACGCGTGCCGCCACCAGGTCCCGCATCTCCCGCGCGGTCTCCGACGGCGAGTCGCGGGCCGAGAGGCCCTGGCAGACCGGACAGCGCAGCTCAGCGGCGATGCGGTCCACGCGCTCCGCCGCGCTGGCCGGCTGGGGCCGCGCGCTCCAGGCGAGGGCGACGAGCACCGCCACCGCGGCGGCGAGCAGGACGATCCGGGTCCGGGTCATCGTCGCGCGCTCCGGCGAAGCGTCTCGATCCCGGTCGCGAGCGTGTCGGCATCGATCGGACCGATGTGCCGCCCGGCGATGACGCCGTCGGTGCCGATGAAGAAGGTCTCGGGGATCCCGAACACGCCGTAGCTCAGCGCGACGCGGCCGCCGTCGTCGATGGCCGATGGCCATTGGTTCCCGAGACGCTTCGTGTAGTCGCGCGCCGCATCGGGCGAATCCTGGTACACGATGCCGACGAGCACGACGTCGGTCCCCCGGTAGCGCTCCCACGTGTCCACGAGGACGGGGTTCTCCTGTTTGCACGGGACGCACCACGACGCCCAAAAGTTCACGATCACGATCTTGCCGCGATACGACTCGAGCGAGACGCGCTCGTCACCGGCGAGCGCCGGCAGCTCGAACGCCGGCGCCGGCCTCCCGACGGTGCCGGTCCGGATGTCGTGGGGATCGCGCCGGAACGCGAGCACCAGCACGACCACGAGCGCGGCGAGCAAGCCGACGGCGATGCCGCGGGCGATGCGGCTCATTCGGCGCCCACCGCGTCGGCGATCGCGACCGCGACGCGCACCGGACGCCGGCGCGGCGGGGGCAGGGCCGCCACGATCGCCCCGAGGCCGACGACCGCGCCGCCGGCCCAGAGCCACGACACGAGCGGGATCACCCGCACGCGGACCGTCGCCCACGCCCCGCCTCGCGCGTCGTACGCGGCGAGGATCGTGTAGACATCGTCGCGCGAGCCCGCGGCGATCGCCGGCGCCCCGATGGCCTGCTGGCTGTTCGGGTAGCGCACGAGCGCCGGACGCAGCTGCTCGCTCGCGCCGTTCCCGGTCACGGTCAGCTCGGCCACCGTCGACGCGCGCTGCGCCTCGGGGACCTCACGAAGGCCGGCGAAGGCGACGTGGTAGCCGGCGACGTCCATGGCGTCGCCGGGCGCGAGCGTTCGTTCGACCTCGATCGTGCGCGACTGGCTCGTCGCGATCGCGACGACGGCCATCACGATCCCGAGGTGGACGACGTAGCCGCCGTACCGCCGTCCGTTCCGCTGGAACAGGGCCACGAACGCGGCGAGCGCGCGCTCCCCGTGGAGCACTCCCCTCGCGCGCACGCCGCGCACGAACTCCTGGCCGACGGTGACGGTCACGAACGCGGCGAGCGCGTACGTGAGCACCGGCGCGACCCCGGCCGGTCCGGTCAGGGCGGCGACCGCCGCTCCAACGGCCGCGCCGGCGAGCGGCGCGGTGAACTGCCGCTCGAGCGTCGCACGCGACGCGCCGTGCCAGGGAAGCTGGGGCCCGACGCCCATGAGGAAGAGGAGCGCGAGCCCGATCGGCACGACGAGGCGATCGAAGTACGGCGCGCCGATCGACAGCTGCGCGCCGCTGATCGCCTCGGCGACGAGCGGGTACAGCGTGCCGAGGAGGACGGTGAAGGTCGCCGCGACGAAGAGCACGTTCTGGAAGAGGAACACCGCCTCGCGCGACAGGGGTGCGCCGATCGATCCGCGATCGGCGAGATCCCGCATCCGATAGAGGAGCAGGCCGATGCCCAGCACCAGGATCGCGACGAAGTAGCCGAGCAGGAGCGGCCCGATCGCCGATTGGGTGAACGAGTGCACGGAGTTCACGACGCCGCTGCGCGTGAGGAACGTGCCCAGGATCGTCAGGGCGAACGTCGCGATCACGAGCGCGATGTTCCAGACCCGGAGCAGGCGCCGCTTCTCCTCGACCATGACCGAATGCAGGTAGGCGGTCGCCGTGAGCCACGGCATGATCGCCGCGTTCTCGACCGGGTCCCAGGCCCAGTAGCCGCCCCAGCCGAGCACGGCGTAGCTCCACCAGGCGCCCGCGACGATCCCCACGCCAAGCAGGGCCCACGAGGCGAGCGCCGCCTTGCGCGTCTCGGTGAGCCACCGATCGCCGGTCTCGCCCAGCACGAGCGCCGCGATCGCGTAGGCGAACGGGATGCTGGTCAGCACGTAGCCGAGGTAGAGCAGCGGCGGGTGCAGCGCCATCAGCGGATGGTTCTGGAGCAGCGGGTTCGGACCCCGGCCGTTCGCCGGCACGTCGGCGAGCCGCACGAATGGATCGGCCGCATCGGTCGTCATGAGCACGAGGAAGAACGCGAGCATCGCGAACAGCACCGCGAGCGCGACCGTCGCGAGCCGTGGGATCGATCGGGTGCCGCGCCAGGCGACGTACACGACCGCCCCGGCGAGGATCGCGGCCCACAGGAGGATCGAGCCCTCGAGCGCCGCCCACAGCGAGATCGCCGTGTAGAAGAGGGGCGTCTCGCGGGCGTTGTTGTCCGCGACGTACCGCAGGCTGAAGTCGTGCGTCACGAGCGCGCCGACCATCGCGAGCGCCGCGATCGCGACGAGGGCGAAGGCGCCTATCGCCACGTAGCGCGCGCTGGCGAGGGAGCGGGCGTCGCGGCGCGCGCCCGCGTGAGCCGAGGCCGCGAGCCCCCAGAGCGCGAGCGGCAGCGCGGCCCGGAGCGCCGCCGCGCCCGCGTCGCCCCAGATCACGCTGCCGCCCCTATCACCGGCGCCTCCGGCGCCGTCCGCTGAAGGCTCATCATCACCGGCGCCTCCGGCGCCGTCCGCTGAAGGCTCCCATCACGGCGCGCGGTGCGAGGGCACGGCGGATCCCGTCGGCGCGCTGTAGATCTCGTCGTGCTTCGCGATGACCTGCGTCGCGCGGAACGTGCCGTCCGCCGCGAACGCGCCCTCGACGACGGCGCCCGCACCCTCGCGGAGCAGCCCCGGCGGCGCCCCGTTCCCGATCACGGTGACCGCGGTGACGCCGTCACCGATCCGGAACCGCAGCGCGAGCGTCGCCGGGTCGTAGGTCAGTGAGCCCGCGAGGACCTGACCGCCCAGCCGCGCGGTCTGGCCGACGGCGAGGCCGCGGGCGTGTGCCTCGGTCGGCGTGAGGTAGTACACGGCCGAGCTCGACAGGCTCTGGGTCGCGAAGTAGCCGATGAGCACGGCGGTCGCGAGGGCGGCGACGATGAGGAGACGCCGTCCACCGATCCGGCTAGTCGCTCCGGTCACCGTCGTTCCCGCGGCGCGCGAGCGAGAGGGCGTACAGGCCGAGGACGCCGAAGCAGATGCCGTACGCGGCGACGATGAACGGAAGGTCCTCGATGCTCACCGCCGCGCCTCGAGGATCCGCCGCTGGCGCCGCAGCTCGAGGGCGACGCGGGTCGCCATGAGATAGGCGTACAGCACAGTGAACGCGCCGACGCTCACGAGGAGCGTCGCGAGCATCGGCGGGTCGATCGTCGGCGAGAGGTCGGGCCGCAGCACGCTCGGCAGCTGATGGAGCGCGTTCATCCATGTCACCGACAGGTGGACGATCGGGACGTCGACCACCAAGACGATCCCCAGCACCGCGGCTCGCGTCGCGCGGCGGTCGAAGTCGGTCGAGAGCCCGCGGATGAGCAGGTAACCGACGTACATGACGAACATGACCGCCGTGGTCACGAGCCGGGGCTCCCACGTCCACCACACCCCCCACGTCGGGCGGGCCCAGATCGACCCGAGCACGAGCGTCAGCCCGGTGAACAGGACGCCGATCTCCGCCGACGACACGGCGATCGCGTCGAACGCGGGCCGCTTCGACCACAGCCAGCCCACGCTCGCGAGGAAGACGACGATGAACGCGAGGTAGGCGAGCCACGCGGAGGGCACGTGGACGTAGAAGATGCGGAAGACGTCGCCCTGGACCGCGTCCTTCGGCGACCAGAACAGCGCCATCCAGGTCGCCACGACCAGCGCGACGGCCGCTGCCGCGCCCAAATACGGGCGCAACCGGACCGCGGAAGCGGGCTTGAACGTCGTTGCGGTCATTCGATGGCTGTGGGCACGATGGTAAGGCCGAGGATCGAATACACCAGCGCGAACGCGACGAGGATGCCGCACCAACCGAGCGCCGCCGCCGCGTCCCCGGAGAGGGCGGCGGCGGATCCGTTCGATGCGGCGACGAGCTGCGGTACGAGGACCGGCAGCGCGAGGATCGGCACGAGCATCGCGCGAGCCCGCAGGCGCAGGGCGAGGATCACGTCGAGCACGATCACCGGCGGCAGGCCCGCCACGCCGGCGAGCAGCACGAGCGCGAGGTGCGCGGGAAGCGCGACGCGGAGATCCAAGAGCACGAGCGACAGCAGCCCACCGGCGACGGCGACGATGGCGATCCCGGCGGCGAGCGCGGCGGCCTTGCCGGCATACAGCGCGTCGCGGCCACCGGACAGCGCGAGCACCGCATCGAGCGCGTCGTCCTCCAGCTCGCGATCGAACGATCGGCTCGTCGCGAGGATGGCGGCGAAGGCCATGGCGATCCAGAAGAGCGCGGCGGCGACCGCGGGCTGGCGCGCGGTGGCGGGACCGACGACCAGGCTCTCGACGACCACGAGGAGCGCGATGAACGTCAGCGCGGCGACGAGGCCGTCGGGCTCCGCCCGCTCCGCGCGCAGCTCGCGCCCGGCCACCAGGAGCACGCGTCGCAGGATCATCCGAGCCGGACGACCGCGTTCGAGCGAGCGTCGAGCTCGGGATGCGCGTGGGTCGCGACGACCGCCGCGCGGTCCGCTCGGACGAAGCGCTCGAGCGCGCCGGAGAGGAGCGCCCGTCCGTCGTCGTCGAGCTCCCCGAACGGCTCGTCGAGCAGCACGAGCGGGCACGTCTCCGTCTCGAGTCGGGCGAGCGACGCGCGCCGCCGCTGTCCGGCCGAGAGCGCCTCGACGGCGCGCGAGGCGTCGCGGCGTGAGAGGCCCCACCCGCCGAGCGCCGCGTCGACGCCGTCTCCCGGCTCGCCGCGGAAGCGCGCGAAGAACCGGAGGTTGTCGCGCGCCGACAGCCCGCGGAGGAGCTGGGGGCGGTGGCCGATGTAGAGCGTCGCCGCAGGCGCGGTGCGGTCGCCGCGGGCGAGCGGGAGGAGCCCCGCGAGAGCGCGCAGGACCGTCGTCTTCCCCGAGCCGTTCGGTCCACGAAGCACGGTGATCCCCGGCGCGATCTCGAGCTCGAAGCCGCGCACGATCGGGCGGTCGTCGAGCACGATCGTCGCATCACGCAGCGACGCGACGATGCGCCCACTAGCCTGCACGAGCCGATGATGCGGCTTTTCGTGGCTGTCCTCGTGCTCGTCGCGATCGGCGGTGCGTGCCGCGCGCCGCGCGCGAGCGATCCGATCGAGCGCGGGAAGCAGGTCTACGGAGAGAAGAGCTGCGCCGCCTGCCATCGGATCGGCGACCAAGGCGGCGACGTCGGCCCGCCGCTGACGCACATCGCGACGATCGCCGGTTCACGCGCGACCGGCCGGACGGCCGAGGATTACCTCCGCGAGTCGATCCTCGATCCCGGCGCGTACGTCGTGCCCGGGTACCCGGACACGATGTCCCGGGGGATGGCCCGCGACCTGACCCGCGAGGAGCTCGACGACCTCGTCCGTTACCTGCTGACGCTCCGTTAGCGCGTCCTCGACGCCGGGTCCGACGAGGCGTTTCTGACGGGTCTCATTCGTCCGCCCGCCCCGTGGCGTCGGGATGCCCGGCACGGGCGATGCGTCACACCGGGCGCCGGTGCTACGTTCGGCCAGCGTGGGGGACCTTCCTAACACCCGCCCAGCCGAGGCCGTTAACCCGAACGAGCGTTCGGAGGAAGACGCCGAGCTGGCTCGCCGGGCCGCCGCGGGAGACGCGGAGGCCTTCGGCGCGCTCTACGACCGGCACATCGATGCGGTCTACCGATACGTGTTCTATCGCGTGCGGAACGAGACGGAAGCGGAGGACGTGACGAGCGACGTGTTCATGCGGGCCCTGCGGGCGATCCCGAGGTACGAGCCGCGCCAAGCGTTCCTCGCCTGGCTCTACCGGATCGCGCGCAACGCGATCATCGATCGGGGCCGGCGCCGCACGGGTCGAGTGCAGGTGAGCTTCGAGGACGCGCTCGCGCACCCCCTTGGCGACCGGGTCGTGCATCCGGACGCCGGGCTGCTCGCGAGCTCCGACGCCGCGTCGGTCCGCGCCGCGCTCAGCCGGCTCACGCCGCTGCAGCAGGAGGTGCTGGTCCTCCGCTACGTCGAGGGCCTCGACACGCGCAGCATCTCGAGGCTCGTCGGGCGCCGCGACGGCACCGTGCGGGGCATCGAGTTCCGCGCGCTGAACGCACTGCGCACGCTGATCCCCTCGCGGGAGCACCTGTAGATGAGCGAGCTGCTGCCGCGTCCGACGCCGCGCGACGCGTTCCGCCGCGCGCTGCGGTCACGCCTGATGGCCGAAGCGGTCGCGCTGCACGCCCCGCGCGAGACGACGTGGACGCGCTTCCAGCGCCTGTGGCTGCGGCCGGCGCTCGGCGTCGGGGTCGCGGCCGTGCTGATCCTCTCGCTCGCCGGAACCGCCGCCGCGAACAGCCTCCCCGGCGATCCGGCGTTCGGGCTCAAGCGGGCGATCGAATCCGTTCAACTGGCCCTCACCTTCGACGACAACGCGAAGCTGAAGCTCCTGGCCGAGCAGGCCGAGCGCCGGCTCACCGAGCTCTCGACGCTCGCCGCCCAGCGGGCGGCCTCGGCGCCCGCGGCTTCGGCCGAGTACACGAACGCGGTCGATCGATTCAACGATGCGATCGACGCGCTCCGAGGCAAGCCGGACGCCGACGAGGACAAGCGCAGCGAGGCCGAGGAGGTCGCGAACGCGGCGCGGGCGCGGCACGAAGCGATCCTCGATCAGCTCGAGCAGACCGCGCCGGCTGGAAGCGCACCGGAGATCGAGCACGCGCGTAACGACGCCGCGAACATCCACGCCTCGGACCACACGGGCAGCACGCCCACCCCGCAGAACAACGGGAGCAACGGCAACGGCCAGGGTGGCGGCAAGCCGAGCTCCGTTCCGACGCCGCGCCGCTGAGATCCGAGCTCCGTCCGCTAGCGCGAACGGGTCGGTAGGTCGCGGGCCATGATCGCGAACGGCGCCTCGTGCCCCGGGAACCGCAGCGGCTCCAGGACGACGCGCCACTCCCGCGCGGCGTAGAAGGCTCGCGCCGGCGCGGCCTGCGCGTGGGTCGAGAGCACCGCATGCGGCCGCTCGGTCTGCTCGAGGAGGCCGTCGTGGAGCGCGCCGCCGACCCCTCGCCTGCGGGATCCGCGTAGCACCGCGAGCTCGACGAGCTCGAAGCAATCCCCGAACCACCGACGCCGGACGTGCGCGTCGACAGCGCTCGTCACCGTGTCCCACCACCGATCACCCGGTCCGCCTTCCCAGCCGAAGGCGAAGCCGGCGAGCGCCCCGTTCGGGTCGCGCGCGGTGCACGCTCGGAAACCGGGCTTGCGCACGAGCCGATCGAGCGACGCGTCGAAGGCCGTGATCTCGGCCGGCCCTTCGCTCGTCGGCGGCTCAGCGAACACCGCGCCGTGCGTCTCGACGATCTCCGCCCGCATCGCGATCAGATCGTCGGCGCTCACGGCGATGACGCGCGGCTCGACGATCAACGGCGCACGGCCCGGCCGAGACGAACGCGCCTAGCCCGCGCTCTCACGCTCCGTGGCGGCCCGCGCCAGCTGCGGCCATCGGCCACGGACCGCGGCGGCGATCCCCTCGGCGTCGAGGCCGAAGTGCTTCCGCCAGATCTTCTGCGCGCCGTGATCGACCCACTCGTCGGGCACGGCGAGGATCTCGAGCTCGGCCCTCGCGCCGCGCTCGGCGAAGAGCTCGCTCACCGCCGATCCGAAGCCGCCGCTGGCGACGTGCTCCTCGACCGTCAGCACGCGTCCGATGCGGGCGGCGAGGGCGAGGAAGCGGTCGACGTCGAGCGGCTTCGCGAAGCGTGCGTTCACCACGGTCGCGTCGATCCCGTCCGCGTGCAGGGCATCCGCCGCCGCGAGCGCGGGCCCGACGGTCGTCCCATAGGCGAGGATGGCGACGTCGGTCCCCTCGCGCAGCGTCTCCGACAGCCCGATCGGGAGCTCGGTGAGCTCGCCCGTGAGGTCCGCTCCGACCCCGGTGCCGCGTGGGTAGCGGAACGCGATCGGCCCGCCGCCGGTGGCCGCGTAGCGGACGGCCGTCCAGACCATGAGGCGGAGCTCGGCCTCGTCCTTCGGCGCCATGAGCACCATCCCGGGAAGCGGCCGCAGGTACGCGATGTCGAAGAGTCCCTGGTGGGTGCGGCCATCGTCGCCGACGATCCCGCCGCGATCCATCGCGAAGACGACGGGCAGCTCCTGCACGGCCACGTCGTGGACGACCTGGTCGTAGCCGCGCTGCAGGAACGTCGAGTAGATCGCGACGATCGGCACGATCCCCTGGGTGGCGAGGCCCGCCGCGAACGTGACGGCGTGCTGCTCGCAGATGCCGACGTCGAACAATCGGGTGGGGAGCTCGGCGAAGAGCGGAGCCAGGCCGGTGCCCGCGGGCATGGCCGCCGTGATCGCCACCGCCCGCGGCTCTTTCAGCAGCGTCTCGCGCACGGCGTCGGCGAAGACCTTCGTGTACTGCGGCGCCGGGGGCGGCGCCGAGCCCTTCGCGGAGACGCCGTGCCACTTCTGGTTGTCCTCTTCCGCGGGCGCGTAGCCGTGCCCCTTCTGGGTGTGCACATGGACGAACACGGGTCCGTCGCGGAAGTCGCGCGCCCGCTTGAGGACGCCTTCGACCTCGGCGAGGTCATGGCCATTCACCGGACCGAAGTAGGTGAAGCCGAACTGCTCGAACAGGATGTTCGGGATGAAGAGCGCCTTGAGCGAATTGAAGAGGCGGCGCCGCGCCTCTTCGGCGAGCTCGCCGGCGGGCATGTGCTCGAGCACCGTGCGGGCGACGTGCTTCAGCTCGCGATACGGCGCCGCCGTGCGCACGGACTCGAGCATCCGCGACACGGCCCCGACATTCGGCGCGATGCTCATCCCGTTGTCGTTCAGGACGACGATGACCCGCGTTCGCCGCGCCCCGATGTCGTTGAGCGCCTCCCAGGCCATGCCGGCGGTGAGCGCGCCGTCGCCGATGATGGCGACCACGTGGTGCCGCTCGCCTTTCAGATCGCGCGCGACGGCCATGCCCTGCGCGGCCGAGACCGACGTCCCGGCATGCCCGGCGCCGAACTGGTCGTGCTCGGACTCCGTCCGAACGAGGAAGCCGGAGATGCCGCCGAACTGGCGGAGCGTGCCGAATCGGTCACGGCGGCCGGTCAGGATCTTGTGGACATAGCCCTGGTGTCCGGTGTCCCAGACGAGCTTGTCCTCGGGCGAATGGAAGACCCGGTGGAGGGCGACGGTCAGCTCCGTCGCACCGAGACTCGAGCTGATGTGCCCACCGGTCTTCTGCACCGCGTCGACCGTGAAGTCGCGGATCTCACGGCACAGCTGCTCGAGCTGCGCGTGGCTCAATCGCCGGAGGTCCTCCGGCGATTCGATGCGATCCAGCAGTGTCATCCCGTCCGTAGTCTAGGCACCCACGATGGTGCAGGACATGACCCGAAGGTCCGTGGTCGTCACTGGCGCGACCGGTCATCTCGGCCCCTCGGTCACGCGTGCGTACCTCGAAGCCGGTGCGCACGTCGCCGTCGCGGTGCGCGATCCGGCGAAGGGTGCGGCGCTCCGAGCGGAGCTCGGCCCGCTCGCCGGCGACGACGAAGACCCGAAGCTTCTCACCATCCATGCCGATCCGGCGGATCGCGCGCAGATGGACGCGCTCGTCGACCGTGTCCTCCGCGCGTGGGGCAGGCTCGACGCGCTCGCCAATCTCGCGGGCGGCTTCGCGACCGGTCCGGCCGATGACCTCGAGCGGCTCCGCGCGCTCTGGGACCAGAACGTCACGACCGCGGTCACCGCGACGGCCGCCTGCCTTCCGCCGATGCGGGCGCGCCGCTTCGGCCGCATCGTCTCGATCGGCTCGCTCGCCGCGCTGAAGGGCAATCGCAACAGCGCCGGCTACGCGATGGCGAAGGGCGCGCTCGTCCGGTGGACCGAGTCGCTCGCGGCCGAGGTCAAGGGCGAGGGCATCACCGCGAACGTCATCCTGCCGGCGACCATCGACCACCCGGTCAACCGCGCGCGCATGCCCAACGTCGATCCGACGACGTGGGCATCGCCGGCCGAGGTCGCGGCCGTGATCCTGTTCCTCACGAGCGACAGCGCCTCCGGCGTCACCGGCGCCGCCGTGCCGGTCACGGCCCGCACATAGGTGATGGTCACACCGCCGCTCCGCGGCTGCGTGACGATGCGGCCTTCAAGGCTGAGATCTTCTGGGATGCGTTTGCGGTAATGGCCAGTCGCGCGAAGGTGGTTGGCACCCAGGAGCAGAAAGACGCGATGAATGGCCCGAAAGCGTGGGTCGTGCGTAACGGTCCGACCGTGAAGTCGCAGTTCGAGCAGAAGGGCTGGCCGATCTCGGGCGGTGCCGCTCGAGAACCAGCTGCGCGTCGTAAAGGGCATGCTCTATGACCGTCGCGACACGGTCTACAACGGCGCGCGCACGACGCTCGCGCTCGGGCTCATGCGCCTACGCCTCACGAGCTCGACGAACAACGCGACTACCAACGTCATCAGTGAGGAGCTGGAAGCGAATGGCGGACGGCCGTAGTGGAGCGCGGTCGCATCTGCGGCAAGCAGGGACGACCTCGCTGCGGAGGTGAGAACCTAGCCTGAGACGGGCTCGGCGACCTTGATGCCGACCAGAGGAGCGAGGCCTCGCTCTTGGGCGACGAGACGCCGCTCGCCGTCCGGATGGACCTCGATGAGCGCCAGACCGTCAAGCGTGGCCTCGCCGTCCCGGTCGCACGCCCCCTTGACGACTTGGAGGGCAGCGAGCAGCGAGGGGTAGCTCCCCGTCGCGTTGCCTGTGTCGAAGTCCCACAGTTCGTACGTCATCTCTGCTGTCCTTGCCTCAAAGTCTACACGGGCACAACCCGTTCCACGCGCTCGACGAACGCGTCGGGGTCGCCGTAGATCGTCTGGTGGTCCGGCTCGTCTGGGAACGGCTCGAGCGTCGCGCCGGCGGGTAGCCGGACCTCCGCGATGTGCGTTCCCAGCCGCTGGAACCGCTGTGCGATCCTCCGCGCCTTGGCCTCGACACGCCAGATGGAGAAGCCCTTGTGGCGACGGAGCTTCTCCGGCGTCAGGTCACGCGGCCGCTTTCCGCTCGCCTCATCGGAGAGGAAATCCTCACGTCGTGCGCGGTCACCTTTGATGACGCGATAGACGAGGACTGCGGTTTCCTCTAG
>DASWCU010000062.1:0-2496 GCA_036389935.1 Candidatus Limnocylindria bacterium | reverse complement strand
TCCCATTCGATCGTCGCCGGCGGCTTCGACGAGACGTCGTACACGACGCGGTTGACCTCCGGGATCTCGTTGACGATGCGGGCCGAGACGCGCGCCAGGAGGTCGTAGGGCAGGCGGGCCCAATCGGCGGTCATGAAGTCCTCGGTCGTGACGGCACGGAGCGCGACGAGGAAGCCGTAGGTGCGGAAGTCGCCCATCACGCCGACGCTCTGGACCGGCGTGAGCACGGCGAACGCCTGCGCGACGGCGCGATAGAGGTCGGCGGCGCGGAGCTCCTCGAGGAAGATCGCGTCAGCGCGGCGGAGCACGTCGAGCCGATCCTTCGTGAGGGCACCGATGATCCGCACCGCGAGGCCGGGGCCGGGGAACGGGTGACGCCACAGGATGTCCTCGGGGATGCCGAGCTCCGCACCGACGCGGCGCACCTCATCCTTGAACAGGCGCCGGAGCGGCTCGACGACCTCGAGGGACATGACATCGGGCAGGCCGCCCACGTTGTGATGCGTCTTGATCCGCGCGCTGGTCCTGCTGTCCTTCGCCCGCGACTCGATGACGTCCGGGTAGATCGTGCCCTGGACCAAGAGCTCGATCGGCCCGAGCCGCGCGGCCTCCTCCTCGAAGCATCGGATGAACTCTTCTCCGATGATCGCCCGCTTCAGCTCGGGATCGGTGACGCCCTCGAGCCTGGTGAGGAAGCGCGACTCGGCGGCGACCGGGACGAGCCGGAGCCGCGGACCGAACGTCGCCACGACCTGCTCGGCCTCGCGCTCGCGGAGCATGCCCGTATCGATGAACACGCAGGTGAGGCGGTCTCCGATCGCCCGGGCGACGAGCGCGGCCGCCACGGCCGAGTCCACCCCGCCGGAGAGCGCGCAGATGGCGTGACGGCCGCCGACCGTGCGGCGGATCTCGGCGACGCTCTCCTCGACGAACGCCGCGGGCGTCCAGTCGCCCTTGCAGCCGCAGACGTTCAGCACGAAGTTGCGCAGCACCTCCGTCCCGTGCGGCGTATGGGCGACCTCCGGATGGAATTGCACCCCGAAGCGGCGGTCGCCGTCGCCCATCGCGGCGATCGGCAGGCGCTCGCTTCGGGCGAGCGGACGGAAGCCGTCCGGCGGTCGCCGGACCGAGTCGCCGTGGCTCATCCAGGCGCGCTCGGCCGGGCTCAGCCCGTCGAAGATGCCGCCCTGCTCCTCGATCACGACGCTCGCCGGCCCGTACTCGCGCTTCCCCTCGCTCACCACCTCGCCGCCCGGAAGTACGTGGGCCATGAGCTGCATCCCGTAGCAGATCCCGAGTACGGGGAAGCGCCCGTCGAGGATCGCCGGATCGATGCCCGGCGCGCCCGGCTCGTAGACGCTGGCCGGCCCGCCGGACAGGATGACGCCGGCGACGTTCCGCGCGGCGAGCTCGGCCGCGGTCACGTCGTGCGGGAAGATCTCGCAGTAGACGCGCGACTCGCGGACGCGGCGCGCGATGAGCTGCGTGTACTGGCTGCCGAAGTCGAGGATCGCGATCAGCTGTCTGCTCTGGACACGCTCATCGCGCTCGACCGGCGTCGACTCGGCCCGGATCACCGGATCAGTACTGCGTCGCGCCGGTGAACAGGAACGACGCAAGGCGCAGCGCCGGGACGCGATAGGAGCTCAGCTGCAGGCCGAACTGCTCGCCGGCGCGAAGGAGGGCGAGGTCGCGCCCGATCCCGAGCGTCCCGCCAAGCGCGTCGCTGTACGACTGGGTGAAGCGGAAGTTCTTGACGGGGTAGGCGATCTCGCCGTCGACGATCGCGAACGTGCCGTCCCTGGTCATGCCGGTCACGATCGTGCGGAGCTGATGGACCCAGCGGGTGTAGTGGAAGCGCGTGACGAGCACGCCGCGCTTCGTCTCCTCGATCAGCTGCTCCCGTGTCCTGTCGCCTGGCTCGAGGCGGAGGTGCATCGGGGCCGCCGGCATGAACGGGTTCGCCGGGAGCGCGTGCCCGGTGTTCGGCTGTCCCGCGCGGTGGGCGGTCGCTGAGTCGTACACGACCGCACGCGCGACACCCCGCTCGATGAGCGTCAGGGGGGTGGTGGGCTGGCCCTCGAGGTCGAACGCGCGCGGCATCCCATCCGGGTCGAAGGGGTCGTCGCGGAACGTGACGTCGCCGGTGACCCGCTGGCCGAGCCGGCCCCCGACGAACGATTTCCCCTCCTCGACGGCGCAGCCGGTGAGCTGCGAGCCCAGGAAGCCCGCGATGTCGCGCACGGCATACGGCTCCAGCACGACCTCGTGCTCGCCCGCCGCGAGCTCGCGCGGCCGCTGCGCCGCCCGGGCCTTGCCCACCGCCTCGTGCGCGACGCCTTCGACGTCGAGCCGGTCGAAGTCGAGGGCGACCCGCTGCGCGAACGCGGAGCCCGCGTCGCCGATGGCGACGAGCTCGGCCTCGCTCGTCGTCTGCGGCGCGTACGCCCAGCTCCCGAGCGAGTTCGCGACGGCGATCTCCTGGACCGCCGTCGA
>DASWCU010000061.1:0-4775 GCA_036389935.1 Candidatus Limnocylindria bacterium | reverse complement strand
GCTCAAGCCGGACCGGGTGGAAGACGTGATGGCGATGGTCGCGCTGTTCCGTCCGGGGCCGATGGAATACATCCCGCGGTACGTCGCGCGCAAGCACGGGCAGGAGGCGGTCACCTACGCGCACCCGTCGCTCGAGCCCGTATTGCGCTCGACCTACGGGGTCATGGTGTACCAGGAGGACGTCATGGCGGTGACCCAGGCGCTCGCCGGATTCAGCCTCGGCGAGGCCGACGTCCTCTGCTACGCGATCCGCAAGAAGATCCGCGAGAAGCTCGACGCGCAGCGGGAGAAGTTCGTGGCCGGAGCGTTGAAGAACGGCGTGTCGCCAGGTGTCATCGAGACGGTCTGGAAGGACTTCGAGCCGTTCGCGCAGTACGGCTTCAACCGGGCGCACGCCGCGATCTACGGGCTCATCGCGTACCACACGGCGTACCTGAAGGCGAACTACACCGCGGAGTACATGACGGCCGTGCTGTCCTCCGACATGGGCGTCTCGGAGAAGGTCGCGATCGCGATCGCCGAGTGCCGCCGCATGGGCCTCACGGTCCGGCCGCCGGACGTCAACCACTCGCGCTTCGACTTCGTCGTGGCCGGGAACGAGATCCGCTTCGGGCTCGGCGCGATCAAGAACGTCGGCGAAGGGGCGATCGAGAACATCGTCGCCGCGCGTGATGCGGGCGGGCCGTTCCGTTCCCTCGAGGACTTCTGCGGCCGGATCGACCTGCAGCGCAGCAACAAGCGCGTGCTCGAGTCGCTCATCAAGGCCGGCGCCTGCGACGCGTTCGGCCCACGGCTCGCGCAGCTCGGCCGGCTCGATGCCGCCCTGTCGACCGCCCAGCGCGAGCAGAAGGATCGCGCGAGCGGGCAGGTGAGCCTGTTCGATCTCGCGGCCGAGCCGGTCCTCGCCGCGCCGCCGAACGGGCCGGAGGCATCGCGCAAGGAGCTCCTCGGGTGGGAGAAGGAGCTCCTCGGCATCTACATCTCGGATCACCCGCTGCAGGACCTGGCGCAGCGGATCGGCGACGTCCAGGGGATCGTCTACCTCGCCGAGCTGAAGGACGTGAAGGACGACCTCGTCACCGCGGTGTGCGTCGTCACGAGCGCGCGCAAGCACATCACGATGCGGAACAAGTCGCTCATGCTCTTCGCGCAGGTCGAGGATCTCACCGGCTCCGCGGAGGTCACCGTCTTCCCCCGGACCTACGAGCAGACGGCGGCCGTGTGGAACACCGATGAGATCCTGCTGCTGCTGGCCCGGGTCGAGCAGCGCGACGACGCGCCGAAGCTGCTCTGCGAGCACGCCGTGCCCTTCAGCGAGGCGGGCATCGCCGAGATCGACCGCGTCGCCGCCGAACGTCGCGCGTCGCTCGCCAAGAAACGTCAGTTCACCGAACGGGCCGCTCCGGCCGCGGCGAACGGGAACGGCAACGGCCACGTGCCCGCCGGCGGAGACGTCGTCGTCCGCTTCCGGGAGGCGCTCGACTACGACCGCTCGATCGCCGTCTTCCAGCGGATCCAGGAGGTCCTCGGGCGTTACGCCGGCCCGCTGCCGGTGTACCTCGAGCTGCCGCGCGGCGGCGGCGGCCTGCGCCGGGTCGCGACCTCGTTCCGCGTCCGCGCGGCGAGCGAGCTTGGCGGCGAGATCGACGCGGCGATCGGCGCGGGCATCGTCGACCTGGTGCTTCCGGCGCTGCCCCTCGGCACCTCGCGGCCTTCCTGACCGGACCGTCAATGGCCGCCATCGACGCGGTCGTCTTCGACGTCGACGGCGTCCTCATCGACACCGAGGCCTCCTACACCGAGGCGGTCGTGCGGACCGTCCGCCACCTGGCTCCGGACGCACCGGTGGACCGGGAGCTCGTCCGCCTCTGGCGACGCAGCGGCGATTGGAACAACGATTGGGACCTCAGCTTCGGGCTCTACTGCTGGGTCCGCGGATCGCCGGAGCTACCCGCCGCGGAGGCGGCACGCCGCTCGCTGGCCGAGCTCGAATCGGCGGCGCGCGGCCGGCTGGACCTGGACTACGCGGCCGTCCAAGGGATCTTCGAGGAGCTCTACAACGGCACCGCCGTCGCGGTGCGGCGCTACGGCGTCACCCCACGGGTCTTCAACGAACGGCCGCTCGCCGACGACGAGCGCATCGTCATCCGGCCGCGGCTGCTGGATGAGCTTCACGCGCTGGGCATCGACAAGGTCGGCATCGTCACCGGCCGCGTACGGGCCGACTGGGCGCAGGTCGCCGCGCGGCTGCCGTTCGCTCCCGACGTCGTCGTCGCGACCGACGAGGACGGGCGCAAACCGGATCCCGCCGCGCTCCGGATCGTCGCCGGCGCGCTCGGGGCCGAGCGTTTCGCGATGGTCGGCGACACGCTGAACGATCTCCGGATGGTCCAGGCGTACAACGCCGCCGGTCACGGCCGAGGGTACGCGGTGCTGCTCTGCCGGCCCGACGAGGAGCGCGCCTACCGCGATGCCGGTGCCGACGCGACCATCCTGGCTCTTGATGACCTGCCAGGAGCGATCCGCCGTCTCGCGTCCTGACCTCCCGGATACTACGAAGCGTGCCCGAACGGATCCGCGTCCTGCACGGCATCACCAGCGCGATGGTGCGGATCCTCGAGCTGGACCGCCTCCTGCCCGAGATCGTCCGCTCGGCGCGCGCGCTCGCGAGCTCCGATGCCGCCTCGCTCATGCTCATCGACGAGGCCGGCGAGGTGCTGCGGATCGTCGCCCAACACGGCCTGAGCGACGAGTACGCCCAGGCGCAGCGGGTCCCCATCGAGCGGGCGAACGCGATCTATGCCGGCTTCGACCAGCACGTCGAGATCGACCTCCGCGCGAGCCCGGCCGGCGATCCCGCCCTGATCGAGCGCGAGGGCCTCGCGCGCGTCATCGCGATGCCGCTCGTCCACGAAGGCGCGCTCATCGGAGCGATCAACATCTACACGCGGGACCCCGCGCGGCGCTTCGACGAGATCGACGTCGAGATCCTCCACATCCTCGCGGCACAGGCCTCCATCGCGATCACCAACGCGCGGCTCTATCACGAGGAGCGGAGCGCGCGGCGGCTCCAGGACTCGCTCCTCGAATCCGTCGCGGACGGCGTGCTCATCGGCTTCCCGGACGGCACGCTCCGGGTGAACCGGGCCGCGCGGGAGATCTTCGGGATCGCGGTGTCGCCCCCGGTGATCGTCCGGTCGGAGCTCGCGCGCCAGGTCGAGGTCCGGCGAGCCGAGGATCGCGCTCTCGTCCAGCCGGGGAATTCGCCGCTCGACCGGGCGCTGCGCGGCGAGCGGGTGAACGGCGTGTTCACGTTCCGGGCCGTGCCGGCCGGAAGCGAGCGGACGGTGGTGGCGAACGCCGAGCCGGTGTACGGCCGCGAGGGCGCGGTGGTCGCCGGCGTGGTCACCGTCCACGACGTCACCGAACAGCGCGAAGCCGAGCGGCAGAAAGACGAGTTCGTGTCGATCGTGTCGCACGAGCTGAAGACCCCGCTCACGCCGTTGAAGGCGCTCGCCCAGCTGCTCCGGCTGCGGCTCCGCCGGCACCGGGAGGAGGGGCGGCCCCTCGACCTCGAGTCCCTCGAGACGAACCTGCGCACGATCGAGCGTCAGGTGGATCGCATGACCGGTCTGGTGAACGACCTGCTCGAGGTGTCGCGCGCGGGGCAAGGGCGGTTCGAGCTCCAGCCGACGGCGTTCGATCTCATGTCGCTGGTCCGGGAGGTCGTCCAGCGTCAGACGGAGCTGGCGGGCGACGACGGCCGTCACCGATTCGTGGTGCATGGCCCCGGATCGCTCGAGATCAGGGCCGATGCGACGCGGCTCGAACAGGCGGTCGCGAATCTCGTGACGAATGCGGTGAAGTACTCACCGAACGGGGGTGAGGTCCGCGTCGGCGTCGAGCCGCACGACGCCGAGGTCGCGATCGCGGTGAGCGACGACGGCATCGGGATCGGTCCGGACGACATCGCGAGCCTGGGTCGGCCGTTCGCGCGGGGGTCGAAGCGCGCGAGGACGTTCAGCGGGATGGGGATCGGGCTCTACCTGGCGCGGCTCGTCGCCGAGCGGCACGGCGGCTCGCTCGTCCTGCGGAGCGAGGGAGAGGACAAAGGCGCGACGGTCACGATCGCGATCCCGCGCGATCGGCCGAGCTGACGGCGCGATATTGCCCGAAAATGAGCCCGCGTTGCGCCTTCGGCGTTACACCGGCCGGGTAAAATCGAGCTTCAGCGCCGGAGTGTCGTAATCGGTAACCGATGCAGACTCAAAATCTGCTGGGCGAAAGCCCGTGAGGGTTCGAGTCCCTCCTCCGGCACAGCCATGATGGCATGAGACATCGGAGACAGAGGTCTCCTCATCAGATCACGAGACGGTGTTGGTCATTGCCAGCGACGCCCTTTCGGATCCCAGGTGCCGGTGAACTCCCGGCCTTCCGCGGCCGCGCGTTGGAGCGGCTCAAGGAATTTCAGGATGAGGGTCATCGCCTCTGAGAATTGCTCCGGTCCGTCGGTTCGCTTCAGCCGCTTGCGGGCCGCCGTCCACAGTGTTTGTCGTTCACGGCTGTCGCGATATGCAGTCGTGAACAGCGCCGCGTTCAGGTCGAGTGGTGTGCTGCGGCGTTCGAAGGTGCGGCGGATCGCGTTCTCGATGACCGCGCCATCGAACGATTCGGTGCGAGCGAGGTCCTCAAGATCGATCGCGTCCTTGAGGCGGCTGTTCGCTTCGCCGAGGCTGACCGTGGCCTCCCACTTCTCGGCGATCACGGTCTCGATC
>DASWCU010000060.1:0-36171 GCA_036389935.1 Candidatus Limnocylindria bacterium | reverse complement strand
ACCTGCTTCCGGCATGCTTCGTGAAAGAGTGGGTGCCATGAGCGGCGCGCGCGTCTTCGGCTGGCTCGCGAGGCTCGTCGTTCTGGGCTTCGTGGTTTCCGCCTGTGCCAGCGACGCGCGCGAGTTGAACGACCCCTCGAGCGGCATGGAGTCGATGCCGGATTCGATGCACGCGGTCTCGGACACGCTCGCGACGCCCGGCGTGCAGGCGGCGGTCGTCGTCCCGCAGACCCAGACGGCGGCCGATCCGACGGCCGCCAAGCTGGCGCAGGCGAGCGGCTCCGGACCCGGGCAGCAGGCCCCGCCGGCGTACGCGAAGCTCCGCGTGTTCGTCGCGAGCGAGACCACCGAACAGGTCTGGGTCCTCGAGGGCGCGCCGAAGGCGCAATTCGCCGTCGTCGCGCGGATCCCCGTCGGCAAGCTGCCGCACCAAATGGCGATCTCGCCGGACGGCAAGTGGGTCGCGGTGAACGACCGGTTGTCGGACCAGACCTCGATCATCGATCCGGTCGCGATGAAGGAGGTCGCGCGGGTCAAGGTGGGCAAGCAGCCGCACGGCATCACCTTCTCGCCCGACTCGAAGATCCTCTACGTCGCGCACGAGCGCGACGCGTACATCGCGCGGCTCGAGGTCGGGACCTGGAAGCCGCTCGCGCCGATCATCGTCGGCGTCCCGCAGCACGTCCTCACGATGAGCGTCGATCGGCCCAACGAGCTGCTGTTCACGGTGACCAACTCCCTCGAGGCCGATCACCTCCGGAGCATCGATCTGACGACGAACCAGATCACGCGGTTCAAGGTGCAGGACGTCCACGACGCGTACTACACGCCGGATCTGAGCGAGATCTGGTCGAGCTCGTCGGGCTTCATCGGCAAGCCCTCGGACCGGATCGTCATCTCCGACCCGGCGACGAAGACGGTGAAGCAGGAGATCCATCTCGGACCGGGCCGCTACCCGTTCCACACCGAGAAGGTGAACCAGGACGGCCTCTACTTCCTGCCCGACAAGTCGATCATGGTGATCTCCGACCACAGCGGCCCGGCGCTCCTGTGGATCGACTACAAGGCCCGCAAGATCGTCGGCGAGACGAAGGTCGGGGCGCAGCCGTTCCACACGACGTACGACCCGGAGGGTGAACGGATGCTGCTCACGACCAACGTCGACGGGATGGTGAACATCATCGACGTGAACACGCGCGCGGTCGTGCAGAAGGTCGCCGTCCCGGCGCCGCACGGCATCGCCGCTGTGGGCATTCCCTAGGTCGACCGGCGCGTGGCCTCCCCGAGCGGAGGCAGGGATCGCTGACGATGCTCATGCGGCTGCTCGCGCTCGTCTTCAACGCGTTCCCGGTCCGCTGGCAGCGCCGGTTCATGACCGCGGCGCACGATCGGTTCCTCGTCGGCGTGGCCGGCATCGGGGTCGACGCCGGCGGCAACGTGCTCCTCGCGCGCCATCGCTTCGGGTCGCCACAGTGGCGCTTCCTCGGTGGGTTCTTGTCCCGCGGCGAGCGGGTCCAGGATGCCCTCGCCCGCGAGATCCGCGAGGAGACCGGGCTCGCGATCGAGATCGGCCCGATCCTGGAGATCGTGACCGGCTACCGCTGGGCCCGGGTCGAGCTCGTCTTCGCGTTCCGCCTGCTCGACGGCGCGCCCGCGCTGACCGCGGAGGTGGCGGAGCTCGGCTGGTTCCCGCCCGATCGATTGCCGGCGGTGCGCGCCGATCAGCGCGGGCTCATCGAACGGCACGCGGCCGAGGCGCGTGACTGGGCGCGCTCGCGGCTTTAGACGAAGGCGGCCTTCCACGGCCCATCGAGCAGCCGCCCGACGCGTTCGTACAGGACCGATGCGTGAGTCGCGGTTGGCGCGACCAGGAACAGCCGCGACGGGCCGTGCGTGAACCGCACGGCCTTGACGTCGTTGCCGATCACCGCGCTGACCCGACCACGGGCGCGGTCCATCTGGGCGCGCACCGAGCCGTTCCGCCCGGCGTGCTGATAGATGACGACGCTCTGCCCGCGTCTTGCAAAGGGCTCACTCTCGTCCAGATAGAGGAACTTCGGGCCTGTGGCCGTGTGTCGCTCCGTCTGTTCCTCGAGACCGTTATCCGGGTCGAACATCACGAGGTCGCATGCTGCCGTCGACTCTCAACTGCGAAGGCAACTTCAAACGCATTCGCAAGGACATTCGCAAGACCGTGCTTCCTCACATCAACGAGGCGGTCACCACGCACATCCGATACCCACAGCAGCCGTTCACCCAGCCGCCTGCGGCGATCCTGCTTTTTGCGGGCGTCACCGAGAGAAGGCCGTGGATCCGATGAGCGTCGTCCTCGGCGCCGCCGAGCGCGCGGGCCTGCGGCCGGTGGAGCGCCAGCGTGGGCTTCTCTGGGAGGTCACCGCGCTCGCGCGTACGCGCGTGTAGGCGGGGCTGCCCTTCTACCGGAGTGCGGGGCCCAGTCTTAGGGACGACTCGCGACACCGCGGTTCACGGTTGAAACGAAGACCCCCGGATCGCTCCGGGGGTCTTTGAAACGGGCTGTCGCGGGGGCGCTACGGGCCGTTCGGGTTCGGCGACACGAACAGGGTCTCGCCGTGCTCCGAGGGGTCCATGACGTCGAAGTTCACGACGCCGGGGATGTTGAGTGTGATGCCCTCGTCACCGGGTCCGCCGCCGATCAGGCAGTTGATCGCGATCGTTCCGTTGTGTTCCGTGTGCCCGATCGATGTCGAGGTCGAGGTTCCGCTGGTGTGGATCGTTAGGACCGCCAGCCCGCCACAGGCCCACGGGAAGGGCCCGCTCTCACATCCGTAGAAGGTGAAGCTCTGCAGACCCGTCGCGGTCCACGTGCCGAAGCCCAGGACCTGGCCGCTGGAGTTCGTATGCACGAAGGTGCCGCCCCCGCTCGCGGTCATCGCCGCAGTATTGAAAGTGCCCGTGCCAGTGACCCTGAAGACGTCTCCCGCGCGCGTTCCGCCGGACGCGTGCGCGACGGCGCCGACCTGCTTGTGGGCCGGGTCGGCGACGTTCTGGATGAACGCGTCCGAAACGTGCCAGTCAAACTTCGGAACTGAGGCAGTGGCTTGACCGCCGGCTGCGAGCGCGAACGAGACCGTGAGTAGGATTCCGAGGATTGAGCCGAGTCGCTTCATGTCGTGTCTCTCCTCTACGACCTGTCAATTCGCGATGTTGATGTGCCCCGCGCGTAGTGGTGCCGGACCGAAGTCGACCCATCCGAGACCGGGCAGGTTGACGCTCAGCCGGTGCTGTGCGACGCCCGCACCCCCCGCAGTCTGCCATGGGGGCGCCGGGTCGATCCGCGGCGACATCACGTGGACCTACACCACATTCGCCGGCGCGAGCGGGGCCGGTGCGTTCATCCTGGGTATTGACCCCGGCAATCAGTACTACCTGGTCCCGCTCGGTCCCGGGGAGGCATTCGCCTTCCCGACGACGCAGGGGCACTACTCCTTCCACCCCGCGCCTGCGGTAGCACTCTAGACGCAGGGTTCGGACGAGATCGAAGCCGCGGTCGCGCACGCGGAAGCGGACGATGCCGAAGCTCGACCTTACTCTGGCGGCCGGTCGCTCCCGAGCGAGGCCATGATCTCCTTGATGTGGTTGTAGTGCTCGAACTCGTGCTCGAGCAGGCGCCGCATCACGCGGCGCGTCGTCCAGCGCCGGCCCATCACCTCGTGATCCACCCAGTCGTCGGGCTCCATCACGCTGAACCGCTGGAACGTCACGCGATGCACGGCTTGGAGACTGTTGAACGGATCGTCCGGCCAGCGCTCGAGCCGCGAGAGGAGCGTGATATTCGTCTCCATGACGTGCTCGAGCGCCTGGCGCACGCTCCACGTCGACTCCGTCGGATGCGTGTCGAGCTGTTCGGGCGAGAGCCCGCGCACGAGCGCGATGAGCGCAGCGCGCGACGCTTCGAACCGATGGAGGAAGTCGCGCACCTCGTGCTCCTCGAGCCGCACGTCCTCGCCCGGAGCGAGGCCGTTGGCCGGGAAGTCGGCGACCGGCAGGGCGTCGGGGTCGACGTCCTTCCAGTGCTCGACCGAGACGCCGCGCGCGTCGAGCAGCTCGCGGTAGGCGCGGAACGCGCGCCTCGCGTTGGCGACGGCCTGCTCGCGGGTCGTGCCCGAGGCGACGCAGCCGGGCAGCGCCGGGACGTGGGCGAGCCAGTACGTCTCCTTGCCCTGTACGAAGATCGTCGGCTCGGTCACAGCGCCATCCACACCTTCTGACCGCAGTCTGGGCGGAGCGAGCGCGGCGCGCCATCGACGCCGACGCGCAGGATGCTCGGCCCGCGCTCGACCATCTCGACGGTGACGCCCGGCTTCACGCCCTGCGAGTCGAGGTACTCGAGGAAGCCGCGCTCATGCTCGAACTGATCCGGGATCCGCGCGACCCGCGCGCGCTCGCCGGGACCGAGCGTGCCGAGGGGGCGCGTGGGCAGCGGCTTCACGCCCGGCATCGGGTTCCCGTGGGGACAGGTCTTCGGGTTCCCGAGGACGGCCGCGATGCGCGACTCCATCTCGGGCGACATCCCATGCTCGAGCCGCTCGGCCTCATCGTGCGTCTTCCACCACTCGAAGCCGAGCACCTCCACGAGGAACCGCTCCGCGAGCCGGTGCCGGCGCACGACCGAGTCGGCCTGGCGCTGTCCGTCCGGGGTCAGGTGCAGCTCTTTCCGCTCGTCGAGCGAGACGAGGCCGTCGCGTTCGAGGCGATGGACCATCTCCGAGACGGCCGGAGCCGAGACGCCGAGGAACTCCGCAAGGCGTGCCGAGACGACGTGACCGTTCTCGTCGGCCAGGGTGTAGATCGCCTGCAGGTATTCCTCGATCGCCGTCGACGCCATTGTTGACTCCGCAGGTCGGAAATGGTTAGGCTCGCCTAACACGGCTGGAGGCCACGGTCCGGGGGGCCATGGCCAAGGTAGCAGGGGGCACGAGATGGCAGCCGGCGATCTCAGCGCGCTGGTCATCGCGCTTCGCGAGGGCACCGAGATGACCCTCATCGTCGGGATCGTCCTCGCGTACCTGAGCCAGATCGGCGCTCGGCGAGCCTGGCGGTGGGTCTGGGCCGGCGTCGCGGCGGCCGCGGCGATCAGCCTCGTCTTCCTCGGTGTGCTGAACGCGCTGGACGCGGAGTTCGAGGGCGCGACGGAAGCGATCTTCGAGGGCGTGACGATGCTCCTCGCGGCCGCCTTCCTGACCTGGATGATCTTCTGGATGCTGCGCCAGGCGCGGCATCTGAAGGGCGAGCTCCAGCGCGCGGTCGAGGAGGCCCTCTCGGCCGGCGCGGCCGCCTGGGGCATCTTCCTCCTCGTCTTCTTCGCCGTCGTCCGCGAGGGCGTCGAGACCGCGCTGCTGCTCTTCGCCGCGCCCGGCGAGGGGAAGCTCTTCGGCGCCCTCGTGGGTCTCGCGGCCGCAGCGACGATCGGCCTGCTCATCTACGCGTTCGGCCGCCGGATCGACCTCCGCACCTTCTTCCGCGTGACCGGTGTCGCGCTCGTCCTCTTCGCGGCCGGTCTGGTCACGCATGGCGTGCACGAGTTCGTCGAGGCCGGCGTCCTCGCCGGCGGTCCCGAGCTGTTCGATCTCTCGGGCGTGCTCCCGGACGACACCGGGCTCGGCGCGGTCCTCCGGTCGCTGTTCGGCTACTCGGCGGATCCGACCCTGATCGAAGGTCTCGCCTACGCGGCGTACTTCGCCGTCGCCCTCGTCCTCTGGCGCACCGGTGTCATCGGGCGGATCGCCGCGCCCCGCCCCGCGGTCGAGAGCACCTAGCCAACCGAGCCGAGACCGACGCGCGACGGCGGCGGGCGCGGGACGTTATGCGCACTGACGCATCACTAGACTCCACCCGCACGCACGGTCGCTCCGCATCCTGGAAGGGGAACGCCGCTTGTTCGCACGCCAGATCGGCATCGACCTCGGTACCGCGAACGTCATCGTCTACGTCCGCGGGAAAGGGATCGTGCTCACCGAGCCGTCCGTCGTCGCGCTGACCCAGGACGGTAACCGGCCGCGGATCGTCGAAGTGGGCGAGAAGGCCCAGCTCATGCTCGGCCGCACGCCCGGCAACATCACCGCGCTCCGGCCGATGCGCGACGGGGTCATCGCCGATTACGTCATCACCGAGCGGATGCTGGAGTACTTCATCAACAAGGTGAGCGGCCGGTTCCGGCTGTTCCGCCCGGAGCTCATGATCTGTGTGCCCTCCGGGGTCACGAGCGTGGAACGGCGCGCCGTGCGCGATGCCGCGCTTCGGGCCGGGGCGCGCGAGGCGTATCTCATCGAGGAGCCGCTCGCCGCCGCGCTCGGGGCGAACCTCCCGATCTCCGGGCCCAGCGGCAACCTCATCATCGACATCGGCGGCGGCACGGCCGAGGTCGCGGTGATCTCGCTCGGCGGGATCGTCGTGAGCAAGAGCGTCCGCTCCGCCGGCAACAAGATCGACGAGGCGATCCAGAGCTTCATTCGCAAGCGCTACAACCTCATGATCGGCGAGCGGACCGCCGAGGACGTCAAGATCCAGATCGGCTCCGCGCTGCCGCTCGATCCCGAGCTCTCGATGGAGGTCCGTGGCCGTGACCTCATCGCCGGCCTGCCACGCACGATCACCGTTGGCAGCAACGAGGTCACCGAGGCGATGGAGCCGGTCCTGCAGCAGATCGTCACCGCGGTGAAGGGCGTCCTCGAGGAGACGCCGCCCGAGCTCGCCTCCGACGTCATCGACCGCGGGATGGTCCTCTCCGGCGGCGGCGCGCTGCTGCGGAACATGGAGAAGCTGCTCACCCAGGTCACCGGCGTGGCGTGCTACTCGGCGGACAACCCGCTGTACTGCGTCGCGAAGGGCACCGGCCTGGCGTTGGAGCACTTCGACTCGTTCAAGAAGAGCCTCGTCCCGGTCACGTAGGGTGCGGCCCCGCGTCGATATCCTCGGCGTGGGCTTCGACCGCCTCGCCCTCGTCGACGCGGTCGCCGAGATCGAGCGCCGTCTCGACGCCAGCGAGCGGACGTTCGTGATCACCGCGAACCCCGAGTTCGTGATGCTCTGCCGGCGCGACCGGGAGCTCGCGGCGATCGGCGCCCAGGCGGACCTCGTGGTCCCCGACGGCGCGGGCGCGATCGTTGCCGCACGGCTGCTCGGCGATCCACTTCCGGGCCGTGCACCGGGCAGGCTGCTCGTGGACCGGCTCGCGGCCGTCGCGACCGAACGCAGCCTCTCGTGCTTCCTCCTCGGTGCGGGGCCCGGCATCGCGGAGCGGGCCGCGGAGGTGCTGCGCTCGCGGCACCCGGACCTGCGCATCGCCGGCACGTACGCCGGTCGCGCGGAGGATGACGCCGACACGGTCCCGCGCGTCGCCGCCTGCGCGCCGGACATCGTGCTGGTCGCCTACGGCATGCCGAAGCAGGAGCGCTGGATCGCGCGCAACCTGCCACGCCTTCCGTCGGTGCGCATCGCGGTCGGCGTCGGCGGCTCGTTCGATTACCTCACCGGCCACGCGGTCCCGCCGCCCGCGCTCCTGCACGCGGTGGGGCTCGAGTGGCTGTGGCGGCTCGTGCGTGAGCCGCGCCGCTGGCGCCGGCAGCGCGTGCTCCCGCTGTTCGTACTGCACGTGCTCCTCGCGCGAGCACGCCGCGGGTGAGCTTCGCGCTCGCGCACGAGTACTTCGCCGTCCGCGGCGGCGCGGAGCGCGTCGTGTCGGTCTTCCACCGGATGTGGCCGGAGGCGCCGGTGTACACGTTCTTCCACGATCGTCGCGCGTACGGACCGCTCGACGGATGGCGGCTGCGCACGTCGTTCCTCCAGGGCCTGCCGCTCGGCGGCGGTCTGCATCGCGTCCTCCTGCCGATCTACCCGCGGGCGGCCGCCGGCCTGCGAGTCGCTCCGGGCACCGAGCTGCTCCTCACCTCGACGAGCGCGTTCATCAAGTGCCTGTCGGTCCCCGAAGGGACGGTCCATGTCGCGTACTGCCATTCACCCACGCGCTACCTGTGGGACTGGAGCGAGGAGTACCTGCGCGAGGAGGTGCCGGCGCCGCTCCACGGCCCGATGCGCTCGCTCTTCGTGCGCCTGCGCGAAGCGGACCTCGTGGGCGCGGCCCGCGTGGACCGCTGGATCGCGAACTCCGCGACCGTCCGTGATCGCATCGCTCGCTACTACGGCCGCGACAGTGAGATCGTCCATCCGCCGATCGACGTCGACTCGTTCGCCCCGGCGGCCGAACGCGGGGATTTCTGGCTGGCGATGCCCAGCCGGCTGTCGGCGTACAAGCGCACCGAACTCGCGGTCCGTGCGTTCAACGAGATCGGGATGAGGCTCATCGTCGTCGGTGACGGACGCGAGCGGCGCGCGCTCGAAGAGCTCGCGCGGGACAACGTCGTGTTCGCCGGTCGCGTCGACGACGCGACGGTCCGCGAGCTGCTCGGATCGGCCCGCGGTCTCGTGTTCCCGGCCGAGGATGACTTCGGCATGGTCTGTGTCGAGGCGCTCGCGTCGGGCGCGCCGGTGGTCGCACTTGGCCGTGGCGGCGCCACCGAGATCGTGCGCGACGGCATCGACGGGACGCTCGTGGCGGAGCCGGATGCGGTGGCGTTCGCCGACGCGGTGCGTCGCATCGAACGCGACGGCGTCGATCGAGCGGCCCTACGTGAATCCGCGCGCCGGTTCGATGTGTCACGATTCGAATCCCGGATCCGCGACCTCGTGCGACGCGCGCTCGTCGAAAGGAGGACCTCCTGACCGTCGCGACCCCCCGGATCAAGCTCGACATGCATACGCACAGCGAGTACTCGCCCGACAGCCGCACGCCGATCGCGGAGCAGGCTCGGGCGATCAAGGCGGCCGGACTCGACGTCGTGTGCGCGACGGACCACAACACGATCGAAGGCGCCCTCCGGTTGCGAGAGCTCGCCGATGGCTTCCGCGTCATCGTCGGCGAGGAGATCTCGACCCGCGACGGAGAGGTCATCGGACTCTTCCTCGAGCGGCCCGTCCCCCGTGACCTCACCGCGGAGGAGACGATCGAGCGCGTCCACGAGCAGGGCGGCATCGTGTCGGTGCCGCACCCCTTCAGCCACAACCGGCTGTACCACATCCGCCGCGCCGCGCTCGAGCGCGTCGTCGCCAGGATCGACGTGATCGAGGTCTTCAACGCGCGCGAGGCGTTCGCGGCCGACAATCGCCGGGCCGCGGCGTTCGCGGCGGAGCGCGGCCTGACCGGTGGCGTCGGCAGCGACGCGCATCGGCCGTGGGAGCTCGGCCGCGCGTACCTCGAGTGCGACGACTTCGACGGTCCGGGCGATCTCCTCACCGCGCTGCGGGGCGGCGTCGTGCACGGCCGGCTCGCCGGGCACAGCATCCACTTCTACACGCGCTACGACAAGCTGCGGAAGTGGCTCGCCAGGTCTCGCACCAGATGAAGCGTGAGCGACGAGCGGCTCCGCCGCGAGGAGCGAACACCACCAGCCTTGAGCGTGTCTCCTGGCCGGAGGCCAGAGATTGAGCGAGATGAAGCGTGAGCGACGAGCGGCTCCGCCGCGAGGA
Source organism: Candidatus Limnocylindria bacterium (assembly GCA_036389935.1). Lineage (GTDB taxonomy): Bacteria > Chloroflexota > Limnocylindria > P2-11E > P2-11E > UBA4735. The sequence continues at coordinate 26,607 of DASWCU010000060.1, read as the reverse complement.
GTGAGCTCCGCCAGCCCTGAGCGTGTCTCCTGGCCGGAGGCCAGAGATTGAGCAGGACTCGGTCCAGCGAGCCTCAGCTCACCCTCACGCCGCCTCCGGGCCACGTCGAGGACCCCACGATCGAGCAGCTCGCCGAGGAGGCCGAACATACCGACGAGCTCGCGGTCCGACGCCAGCTGTTCGGGCTGCGCGAGCTCATCTCGATCGTCGTCCCGCTCGCGCTGCTCCTGGTGCTCGCGCGCAACGTCGATTGGACGACGGCCCTCGCGACGATCGGCCGCTCCAGCCCACTGCTGGTCGTCGCGGCCCTCGCCGTCTACTACCTCTCCTTCCCGCTGCGCGCCCGTCGCTGGGCGAGGCTCCTGCGTCAGGGTGGCCTGCAGGTCCGCGGGCGGGACCTGCTCGAGATCCTGATGCTCGGCTGGTTCGTGAACTGCCTCGTGCCGGCGAAGCTCGGCGACCTGTACCGCAGCTACCTCGTCAAGGAACGGTTCGGCGTCTCGCTCTCGCGGACCGTCGGGGTCGTAGTCGCCGAGCGGCTCCTCGATATCTTCGCGGTGTTCGGCCTGCTCATCGTCGGTGGCTACATCGCGTTCGGTCGGACCGTGCTTCCGGACCTGACCCTCGTCTACGTCTCGGGTGCGGTCCTCGCGCTGCTCGTCGTCGCCGGCCTCGCCGGCGTGTACTTCGTCGCGCCGCGCATCGCGCGCTTCTTCCCGAGCGAGGTCCGGCGCATCGGGCGGTTGTTCCGCGAGGGAGTCCTGCACTCGTTCCGGGCGCTGCCCGAGGCCGGTCCGGAGACGATCCTCATCTGGCTCGCCGAGGCGACGCGGCTCGCCTTCGTCCTCGCGGCCCTCGGGCTCGAGCTCCCGATCTCGGGCGTGATCTTCGTCGCGGTCGCCTCGTCACTGCTCACGACCGTGCCGCTCACTCCGGCCGGATTCGGCTTCGTCGAGTTCGCGATCGTCACCGTGCTCACCGTCGGCTTCGGCTTCGCCTCGCCCGACGCGGTCGCGGTCGCGGTCCTCGACCGGGCGGTGAGCGTGTTCTCGGTCATCGTCGTGGGCGGTGTCATCTACGCGCGGCACCGCCGGATGATGTCCGGCCCGCGGCGGTGAGCGACGCCGCGCGCCTCGCGGCGGTCTCGGCGGCGCTCCTCCTCTTCCGTCTCGGCTCGGCGGCGATGGTGTTCCAGCCCGGGTACACGGACGCGTACTACTACCACGACGTCGCCCAGCGGCTCGCCTCGGGCAAGGGCCTCACCGCGGACTTCGTCTGGAACTTCATCGAAGCGCCCGGCTTCGCCGCCCTCCCGGTCGCGAGCCATCGCTTCTGGATGCCGCTGTCGTCGCTCCTGCAGGCGGCGGGGATCGCCGCCCTTCCGTTCCTCGACGCGTTCCGCGCCGCACAAGCGGTGGAGATCCTGCTCGCCGCGCTCATCCCGGCCGCGGGCTACGTCGCCGCGCGCTCGCTCGGGGCGAACGCGGCGACGGCGCTCGTGGCCGCGGCGCTCGCGGGTCTCGGCGGCGCGTTCGCGCCGGGCTGGGTGAGCCTCGACTCGTTCGCTCCGGCCGCCCTGCTCGGGACGGCGTTCTTCGTCCTCTATGCCCGCGCCGCCCGGGGCGACGTGCGCTCCGGCGCCGGCGCGGGTCTCGCCGTCGGCCTGCTCTTCCTGGCCCGGGCCGAAGGGGCGCTCTTCGGCCTCGCGTTCGTCCCGCTCGTCATCGGCCGCCGCTCGCGAGCCGCGGCGCTCGCCGGTGCTGGCGCCGCGCTCGCGATCGGGATCGCCTGGCTGGTGCGCGGCGCGTCGCTCGGAGCGGCGCCCGATCTCGTCGGGCGCAGCGCCTTCCTCGTGCGCTACGAGGACTTCTTCGCGATCGCGTCGCCCGCACCGGCCGCGTTCGCGGCGGCCCTGCCGGACGCGTTGGCGACGAAGCTCGCCGCCCTCGCGACCGACCTCGGGACCTTCCTCTTCGCGTTCGGTCTCCTGCTCGTGCCGGGGATGGCCCGCGCGGCCATCGTGCGGCGCGATCGCCCCGACGTCGGTGCGTTCGCCGCGCTCGCGCTCGGCGTGTACCTCGCCGAGAGCGCCATCTTTACGCTCCACGCGACGCACGGCTCGTATTTCCACTCGCTCGCGGCGTTCTTCCCCTTCGGCGTCGCGCTCGGCGTCATCGGGACGAGCGACTGGCTCGCGACCATCGAGCGCCGTCGGCTCGCCGCCGTCGCGGGAGTCGTCGCGTTCGCGGTCGTCTCGGCCTTCGCCGTCATCCAGTGGGACGCCGCGTTCAACCCGCCCTATCGCGAGCGGCTCGCCGTTCTCGGCCGGATCCCGCCGGGACCGTTCCTCGCGATCGACGCGGCGGCCTGGCGCTGGATCGCCGACCGACCGGTCATCGTGACCCCCGCCGACGGCATCGACGCCGCCGTCTGCGCGGTCGCTCTTTACAAGGCCTCGGCGATCGTCCTCGAACGCGCGCACTTCAGCGCTTACGCCGAGCTCTACGACCACGGTGAGGCGCCGCCGTTCTTCGGCGATCCGATCGTCGCCGGCGACACGAAGATCTACCCGGTCCGGCCGGGCGGGGAGATCGGCTGCTCGGTCGGCCCATGAGCTGGATCGCCCGGAACGCCTTCCCGATCGGCCTCGCCGCCGCCGCGTTCACCCTCGCGGTCGGCTTTCCGACCGCCGACCCGGACACGTACTGGCACCTCGCGAGCGGCGCGTGGATGGTCGAGCACCGCGACATCCTGCGCACCGACATCTTCAGCTCCACCGTTGCGGGGCAGCCGTACAGCGTCGGTGAGTGGCTCGGCGAGGTCGTGCTCTACCTCGTCTACGCCGGAGGCGGATGGGCCGGGCTCGCGATCTTCCGCGCGGCGTGCGTCGCCGTGGCCGCGTTCTTCCTGGCCAGGCTGTCGCGGCGGACCGGCGCGCCGCTCGTGGCGGCGCTCCTGGTCGTCATCTGGGCCCTCGTGTTCTCGAAGACGCGATGGACGGACCGGCCGGCGATCTTCACCTTCGTCCTCTTCCCGGTCGTGCTCGACCTCCTCTACACAGCGCGCGGCGGCTCGCGCCGCGCGCTGATCGCGATCCCGCCGCTGGTGCTCCTCTGGGCGAACCTGCATGGCGCCTACCCGATCGGGGTCGCGCTCGTCGCCGCGTTCTTCGTCGAAGCGCTCCTCCTCCGCCGGCGCACCGACGCGACGTGGCTCGGCGCGACCCTGGTGGCGGCGTTCGCCCTGTCGTTCGCGAACCCCGAGACGCTCGGTCTCGCAGGCGCGGCCGGGCATGCGTTCTCGCCGCCGCGCTTCATCAGCGAAGAGGCGCCGCCCAACGTCCTCGAGCCGGCGGGTCTCATCTTCGCGCTCTTCGTGCTCGCGACGCTCGCGATCGCGCTCCTCGAGGGCGGGGGACTGCTCGACGCGCTCCTGCTCCCGCCGCTCCTCTGGCTCGGCCTGTCGGCGCAGCGGCACCTCGCGTTCTTCGTCTTTGCCGCGACGCCCTTCGTCTCCGCCGGCGCCGCTCGGGTAGCGGCACGCCTGCGTCGGCGCCGCGCGCCGCTGCGACCGCTCCCTGAGCCCGCGGCCGCCGCCCTCGCCCTGGCGCTCTGCTTCGGCGCGCTCGCGAGCGCGCTCGGCGCCCCCACCGGTCCGGACGAGCATGACTACCCGGCCGGCGCGCTCGCCGCCGTCCGCGGGGGCTCGGGCACCCTGCTCAACGAATACGACTGGGGCGGCTACCTCATCTACCACGCGCCCGAGCGCAAGGTGTTCGTGGACGGCCGGCTCTTCCCGTTCTATCCGGCCGTGCTGCGGGACTACCGAGACGCGGTCGAGCTGCGCGCGAACTGGCGCGAGGTGCTCGCGAAGTACGACGTGCGCGAGGTGCTCCTGATGCCCGGGAAGGCGCTCGTCGTCGCGCTGCGCGAGGACGGATGGACGGTCCGCGCGGAGGGCGCGCGCTTCGTGCTGCTCGCGCGACCATGAACGCCGGCCCGTCCGAGCCGGCGCGGCGCACGGCGCTCGTGATCCCGATCGCCGTCGGCGCCTTCTTCGGCGCGGTGTCCACACGGCTCGGCACCGGAGACAGCGATGTCTTCTGGCATCTCGTGGCGGGCAACGAGACGCTCGCGAGCGGGCTGCCGCGCGTCGACACGCACTCGTGGACGGTCGCGGGTCAGGCGATCTCCACCGACCAGTGGCTCGGCCAGGTGCTCTGGGCGCTCGCCTTCGACACGGCGGGTTGGCGTGGCATCGTCGCGCTGCGCGCCCTCGCGATCGCGCTGCTCGTGGGCCTGGTCGCGTACGCGGCGCTCCGCGAGCGTCCGGGACGGCCGCTCGTCGCGGTGCTGGCCGCGCTTCCCGCGATCCTCCTGTCGCGTTTCGTGTGGACCGAGCGGCCCGAGCTCTTCGGGTTCGTCTGCTTCGCCGCGCTCGTGCCGCTGTTGCGCGCCGGTCGAGCTGGGAGCGCGCGAGCGCTCGTCGCGCTGCCCGTGCTGCTCGCGCTCTGGGCGAACCTCCACGGCTCGTTCGCGCTCGGCGCCGTCCTCGTCGTCGCCATGGCGATCGAGGGCGCGCTCACCGATGCACCGCATCGCGGCCGCTACGCGGCCGTCGCGATCGCGTCGCTCGCCGCGACGCTGCTCACGCCCTCGGGGATCGGCGGCTGGACCGCGCCCGGCTATCACCTGCTCCGTCCGCCGCGGGAGATCCAGGAGTGGTCGGTGCCGGACGTGACCACGCTGCCCGGGATCATCTTCTCCGTCGCCCTGTTCGCGACCATCGTGACCGCGCTGTTCGCGCGGACGCGCGCGCTGCGCGACGGCGCGCTGCTGCTGCCGGTCCTCTTCGTGTCGCTGACCGCGACGCGCCAGCTGCCGCTCTTCCCGATCGCCGCGGCGCCGTACCTCGCGTCGAACGGCGTCGATGCGCTCAGGGCGCTCGCCGATGCGGTGCGGGTGCGTCTTCCTCGCGGGTCGCGTACGGGTGCGGTACCGCCGCGCGCCGCGGACGCGGTGACGCTCGCGTTCGCCGCGCTCGCGCTCGCCGCCGGGTCGCTCACCGTCGATGCCGCTCCCTCGCTCGGGGGATTTCCGGTGGGCGCGCTCGCGTCGTTACGAGCGGGACCGGGCCTGTTGAACCAGTACGACTGGGGTGGCTATCTCATCTCCGCCGCGCCCGCGACGCCCGTCTTCGTCGATGGACGGCTCACGCCGTATTTGGGCGACGTGCTGGCCGATTACACGACGGTCATCGGCGTCCGCCCCGCATGGCGGGACGTCATCGAGCGGCGCCGGATCCGGCAGATCCTCGTTCGACCGACCGACCCGATCGCGGTCCGCGCGCGCGACCTCGGATGGCCGATTCGCGCCTCTTCCGACACGTTCGTGCTCATTGACGTCCCGTAAACTCGGCCCACGAACGAGTCCACTCCCGCGCGACTCCCGCGCGACGACGATCTCGACAGCCTGTTCGACATGGTGGTCGACGGCCTGCGTCGCGATGTCCGGCGTCTCCGACAGCAGGTCGAGCGCTTCCAACGGTCGTACGAGCGTCACGCCGATCTCCAGTCGCGCACCGGCGGCGATCCCGACGAGACGACCCGGCGCGCGTTCCGCCGGTTGAAGCAGCTCCAGCTCGCGATCAGCCACGTCGAGTCGAGCGCCGCGTACCTCATGGGCAGCGGCCTCGAGCCGGAGCGCGGCGAGGGCGACGAGCTCCAGGATGTCGCGCAGCGCGTCCTCGAGAGCCTCGAGGCCGAGCGCGAGCGGCTGTACCGCGACGTCCACGACGGGCCGGCGCAGGTCCTGGCGAACGCGATCTTCGAGGTCGAGTACATCGAGCGCATCTCCGAGCGCGCCCCGATCGAGGTGCGCAGCCCGCTTCGCAGCGAGCTCGCGAACCTGAAAGGCCAGTTCCGTTCGTCGCTCGAATCGGTCCGCGGGATGATCTACGACCTCCGTCCGCCGGTGCTGTCCGAGCTCGGGCTCTCCGGCGCGATCCGCAACTACGCGAGCGAGTACCAGCAGCGCTACGGGCTCCGCGTGGATTGCCACCTCGACGCCGCGGACACCGGGCTCCAGCCGATGCAGGAGCTCGCGATCTACCGGGTGATGCAGGAGGCGCTGCAGAACGTCCACAAGCACGCCCAGGCCGCGACGGTCGGGATCGTCTGGCAGCGCTCACGCGACAGCTGGGTCCTCCATTGCACCGACGACGGGAGCGGGTTCGACCTCGTGAAGGTGGCGCGCCGCCACAAGTCCGTCGGTCTCCTCTCGATGCGCGAGCGGGCCGAGCTCATCGGGGGCCGGCTCCAGGTGCAATCGACGCCGGGGCAGGGGACCGCGGTTACACTTCTGCTCCCGTTGAACAAGGAGGACGAGGCGCTTGCCCGATAAGCCCGAAAAGGCCATTCGCATCCTCCTCGCAGACGCGAGCCGCCTCACGACCCTCGGCATCACCCAGGTCCTCGAGAAAGAGCCAGACATGGAGATCCTCGCCGTCGTCGGTGATGGCGAGGAGGCCGTCGCGAAGACGCTCGAGCTCGAGCCCGATGTCCTCATCATCGAGATCGACCTGCCGCGGCTGTCGGGCGTGAAGGCGACCCAGCGCGTCCGGCGAGAGCTGCCGCACGTCGGCGTCGTCGTGCTCACCGCGCAGGAGGAGGAGCAGACGCTCTTCGACGCGATCCGCGCGGGAGCGGCGGCGTACCTCCACAAGGACTGCGACCCCGCGGAGCTCGTCGACTCGGTCCGCAAGGTGCGGGCCGGCCAGTTCATCATCAACGAGAAGATCTTCTCCAAGCCGGCGGTCGCCTCGAAGGTGCTCGCCGAGTTCCGCGAGCTCTCCGTGTACGGGCCGGGCTCGTCGCACGTCTTCGCGCCGCTCTCCCCGCGCGAGGTGCAGATCCTCGACAACATCGCGCAGGGGATGACGAACAAGGAGGTCGCCTACACGCTCGCGATCTCCGAGCAGACCGTGAAGAACCACATGTCGAGCATCCTCCGCAAGCTCTCGGTGAACGACCGCACGCAGGCGGTCGTGTACGCCATCCGTCAGGGCTGGATCAAGGGGCCGGAGATGGGAAACTAGGGTGACCCGCGAGGCACCGCCCGGGATCGCCGAGAGCTTCGCCACCGAACAGCAGAAGATCACGGCGGAGATCCGAGAGCTCGACCTCCTGCTCGAGTCCACGCTCACCGAGGTCAACCGGCTCCGGTCCCGCGAGGACGGGGCGAAAGCGAAGGCCGACGAGGCGCGCGGGAACCCGGCGAACTTCCAGCGCAACGAGATCTTCGGCATCGCCGACGAGCACACCGCGGCGATGGCTCGCCGGCTGACGATGGAGGGGCAGCTCGCGGCCCTGCAGAGCAAGCGGAAGCTGCTCGACCGGGTGCAGTCGCTCGTCGGCACGGCCCGGCGCCAGATCGATGAGTACGCGCCGTCCGGGCACGCCGGCGCGCCGGTGGACGAGGGCCGGCTCCTGCAAGCGGTCGTCGATTCGCAGGAGGAGGAGCGGCGGCGCATCGCCCGCGCCGTCCACGACGGCCCGGCCCAGGCGATGGCGAACGTGGTCCTGCAGACGGAGATCAGCGAGCGTCTGTACGCCATCGACCCGCAACGATCGCGTCAGGAGCTCGCGTCGCTCCGGCAGATGGTGAACAAGACGCTCCAGGAGCTGCGCGGCTTCATCTTCGAGCTGCGGCCGATGATCCTCGACGACCTCGGATTGGTCCCGACGCTGCGCCGCTACATCCAGACGCTCATCGACAAGCACCGGATCCGCATCGACTTCTCGAGCAACGGGCGCGATCGCCGCCTCCCCGCCGATGACGAGGTCGCGATCTTCCGCCTCATCCAGGACGCGCTCGTCGAGCGGATCGAGAAGGGTGCAGCGAAGGATCTCGCGCTGGTCCTGACCTGGAAGGACACCTCGCTCGAGATGCAGCTCGAGAGCGACGGCAAGGAGCTCCCGCCCGGAACGGAGCCGCAATCGGGCCTGACGCGCGCCGAGCGCCTCGAGCTGCTGAAGGGCGAGTCGCACGCCGAGACCCGCCCCGACGGCACGATCGTCGTCGCGCTCCGGCTGCCGATGCGTCCGGCCGCCGCGATGATCACCTGACCGGCGCGGCCTGCGGCACGCCCGCGGCATAGCGGCGCGGGAGCCGCGCGAGCGCGAGCGCCCCGAGCCAGAGCGTCGCGGCGGGGATGCCCGCACCGTGGAGCAGCATCGCGCCGATCCCGCTCAGCACCCAGGCATAGGTCCGCGGCGCGGTCGTCGCCTGTGCGGCGACGGCGGGATAGGCGACGAGCGGATCGTGGAGCAGCGCGTGTGGCGCGCCGAGGAGCGCCCACGGCCCGGCCACCGTCGGTCGCTCGGAGGTCGGCGCGCGAAGGACCGCGACCGCGCCGATGAGGAGCGTGAGCGCCGACCCGACGATGCTCACCATCGTGCCGCTCCCGCCGGTCCCGAAGAACAGGCGACGCACGAGGGAGCCGAGGCCCAGCTCGTCGGGCAGCCCCTCCGCCGCCGCGTAGGTCACCAGCGCCGGATAGCGCGCGAGCCCATCCGGACCGACGAGCGCGGCCGATGCCGCCACGATGCCGGCGACCCCGGCGACGAACGCGATCGCCCGCCGCCGATCCGCGAGCGCGCACAGCGCGAACAGCGGCAGCAGCTGCGGCCGGAGCGCGGTGAGCGAGAGCAGCAGGCCCGCTCGTGCGCCCGAGGAGCGCAGTGCGCCGGCGATGGCGAGGAGCACGAACGGGGTGAGCTGGCCCTGCGCGAGCGCGACGAGCGTCGGCGGCGAGAGGAACGCGAACAGCCGGAGCCGGCCCCGCTGCGCGGGCGCCGCGAGCGGAGCGAGCAGCACGGCCGCGCCCGCGATCGCGAGGACCGCGAGCGTGAGCATGACCGGGTAGGCGAGCTCGAACGGGAGCGCGCCGATCGGCGCGAGGATGAGCGACACGATCGGCGGGTTCGGGTTGTTCAGTGGTGCCGGTAGATCGGCGCGGGTCGCGCCCTCCATCGCGAAGATCGCCGCCGGATCGGTCACGTCCGCGGGCCGGCCCAGGGCGACGAGCCGGGCGGAGGCGTAGAGCGCGATGAAGTCGTAGTAGGCGGGAGCCTGGCGGTTGGTGAGGTACGCGATGATCCACGCGCCCGCCGCGAGGGCGGCGATCGTGAGCCCGGCGCGCCGCGTCAATCGCCGCCGACCGCGGTCAGACCCGTCCCGACGTAGTAATGGGCGAGGATGTCCGCGGCGGAGGCGCCCTTGAGCGCCATGCCCTGGGCGCCCCACTGCGACATCCCGACGCCATGCCCGAAGCCCTTGCCCCGGAAGATGAATCGCGCGGGCAGCTCGTAGACCCAGCCCGTCTCGCGGAGCCCGAGCTCGTTGCCGTTCCCGTCGAGCTGCATGTCGAAGGCCGTCGCGACCCGGCGCGCGCCGAGCGCGTCGAGCGCTCGCCCTCGTTCAGGGTCGCTCGCGGCGACGCGCTCGTTCGCGCCGCTCGGTGTCACTTCGACCGTGAACAGCGTGCTCCGCAGCCCGAAGTAGTAACGCGAGCCGTCCTTGCCGATGTCCTGCGTGCCGTTCGTCCCGACGACGCGCGCGCCGATCACCCGGCCGGTCGGAGACAGGCGGGTCAGATCGATGCGCGTGGGCGTGCCGACGGCGCTGCCGCGGACCTGGAGGAACTCGCGCAGCTGGGCCGCGCTCATCTCCTTCGTCCATTCCCAGCTCGTCTTGCCCCAGGAGCTGTCCTTCGCGACCTCGTCGCCCGGCGACGGCACGCTCCGCAGGTACGGCAGCGCGTTCGCGAAGACGTTCTCCGAGTCCTCGGTGACCCCGCCCGCGTTCGCGGAGTAAAGCGCCTCGATCGGCGTGCCGCGGTATGTCGCGATGAGCCCGGCGGTCCGCTCGACGGCGCGGATCGTGCGCGCGTCTTCGTTCTGCGTGCCGTCGTACTCCTGATCGCGCGTGTCGCCTTCGAGGTCATAGCTCTTGTGGCGCGCGAGATGCGTGTACAGATAGGTGCGAGCCGCGATCGCCTGGGCGGCGAGCGCCTCCGGCTCCCAGGTCGACGGCTCCTCCGAGCCCACGACCGAGGCGAGGTACTCGCGCGTCCGGACCGTGTTGACGACGATCATGTCGCCTTCGTCGTCCGCCGCGAGCTCGAACGCACCTCGGAACGACCGGCCGTTCACGGCGAGCACGCCGTCCTCGGTGGTGAACCGAACGTTCAGGATCTTCTCGCCCTCGATGATGCCCGAGCCGAGGTCATCGCCCTCGCCTCGCAGGATCGAGAACTGGAACGGCACGGTGACGATGGCCCGCGGCCCGGCTTCGGCGATCGCCTCGCGCGCCGAATGGAGCGCCATCGCGCGCTCCGCTCGGTCCTCGGGTGAGAGCGGGCCCGCTCGCCGCGACGGGAGGACGATGTCGGCGCTCGCGACCTTGCGGACGTTGGTCCGGGCGAGCGTCCGGCCGGTGCCGCGGTAGAGGACCGCCCCATCCGGACCGGTCGCGGTCAGCGCGCCACTGGAGCTGATGACCGCGTACGAGGTGCCGAGGCCGGTGACGTTGATCCGGACGGTGGCCGGCAGGGCGGCGAGCGTCACCGCCCCGGCCGGAGCGTTCGCTGCCAGGCTCGCGACGAAGGCGAGCGCGCTCGCGTGCGCGAGGTATTTCGCGAAGCCGCTCTTCGCCCGCTTCATGCGAGCCCCGCGTACACCTCCGGCTTGAGGACCCCGACGAACGGAAGGTTGCGGTACCGCTCCGCGAAGTCGAGGCCGTAGCCGACGACGAACTTGTCCGGGATCTCGAAGCCGCGATAGTCGATGTCGACCGGCACGACACGGCGCGCCGGCTTGTCGAGGAGGACGCAGAGCCCGAGCGCCGCGGGATGCTGGCCGCGGAGGTGGTCGAGGACGTAGCTCAGCGTGCGTCCGGTGTCGAGGATGTCCTCGATGACGATGACATCGCGTCCTTCGATCGGCCTGGCCAGGTCCTTGAGGATGCGCACGACCCCGCTCGAGCTGGTGCCGCTCCCGTACGAGGACACTTCGAGGAAGTCGAGCGATAGCTGGATCGGCGTTTCACGCATGAGATCCGCGAGGAACGGCAGCGCGCCCTTCAGGATGCTGATCAGCACCGGCTCGCGGTCCCGATGATCCGCCGCGATGGACTGGCCGAGCTCTTTCACCTTCGTGCGGATCGTGTCCGCGTCGATCAGGACTTCGGCGATGTCCTCAGCGGGGCTGCGGACCGCGGTCGGCATGGGACCGCCATTGTGGCATGCGACCTAGCGGCCGGACACCCGTTCGAAGAGACCGTGGATGTCGCCTGAGTAGTCGCGCAGAAGCTCGTGCGCCTCGAGCACGTCGTCCAGGCGCAGGACGTGTCCGTCGGATAGCTCCTGTGGCTGCGGCCGCGGCGGCTCCGCCGCCTGCTTCACGATCACCACGCCGAGACCCTGCGCGCCGCACGATCCGCACGTACAGCGAACGAACCAGTACTCGTCGCGGTTGCCGACGATCGCGATGGCGTCGCGGCCGTACAGCGCGCCGCAGTTCGCGCAGCGGACCGTTCCGAACACCGCGTCGAGCCACTCACGTTCGGCCATGTGCGGTGAAGATGCATGGACGCTGCCAAGTCGCTCGGTCGACGTAACGGATCGGTGACGACCGATCGGAGCGTCATTTATTGATCATCGCGCGTGGTATCTCGTACTCATCCCCGGCGGAATCGCGCGAATGCGGTTCCGCCGACGATGAGCAGGACCGCGCCCGCCGCGAGCAGGCTCGCGATGAGGAGGACAAGCGCGCTCGGCCCGGAGTCCGCCCCGGCGACGGCGACCGGGGTCGCGGCCGCCGGGCTCGCGAGCGCGACCGCAAGTGGCGTCGGGCTGGGGCTGGGCGCGGCGGTCGCCGACGGCGTTGGCGCGGGCGTCGGGCTCGGGCTCTCTGTGGGTGCGGCCGTCGTCGGCACCGGGGTCGGCGGTGCCGCAGGCCGCGTCGTGCCGACGGGCGCCGGCGGTGCCGTTGTCGGAACCGGCGTGGGCGCCGCCGTCGGCGGCGGTGGCACCGGGGTCGGCGGTGCGGTGGGTGCCGGCGTCGGGGCGGGGCCGAGCACGACGAGGGTGCCCTTCATCGAGGGATGGATCGCGCAGTGGTAGGGGAATGTGCCCGCCACGGTGAACGCCAGTGTCTTCGACAGCCCCGAGCCGACGATGCCCGTATCCCACGCCCCGTTGTCCGCGGTGGCCGTGTGGCTCACGCCGTTCTCGTCGTTCCGCCACGTCACGCTGTCGCCGACGTTCACCTGGACGGTCGAAGGCGTGAATCCGGGGAACAGCGCGCTCACCGTCTGGCTCGCCGCGAGCGCCGCGACCGGCAGCGCGAGCGTGAGGCCGATGATGCTCGGGACGAGCATCGCCACGAGCGCGCGCAGCATCCGTCGGGCGCGCGGACCGATCGCGGTCGTTCTCCGATCCATCACGCGCGGACGCATACGATAGCCCGCGTGTCCGCGGTCGCCTCCGCGCCGTTCGCCGCGCTCGCGGCGCACGCCGAGGGCCTCGGCCTGCGGCTCGATCCCGCGCAGCTCACGCTCTGCGAACGGTACGCCGCTGAGCTCATCGAACGGAATACGTCCGTGAACCTCACGGCGATCACGGACCCCGAGGCGATCGCGACGAAGCACTTCCTCGATTCGTTCACGGCACTGGCGGTCCGCCGGTGGAGCGGCACCGAGCGCGTCGTCGACGTCGGCAGCGGCGCGGGCTTCCCGGGGGTCGCCCTCCGCGTGGCCCTGCCGCGCCTTCGGCTCACGTGCATCGAGTCCGTCGGCAAGAAGGCGGCGTTCATCGAGCGGACGACCGCGCTGCTCGGGCTCGACGATGTGGAGCTGCGCCACGAGCGATCCGAGACGCTCGCCCATGCCGCCGGCCTTCGGGCCATGTTCGACGTCGGCACGGCCCGCGCGGTCGGCTCCCTCGCCACCTGTGCCGAGTACCTGCTGCCGTTGCTCCGAGTCGGGGGCGACGCGATCGTGTGGAAGGGACGGATCGCCGATGAGCTGCCGGCCGCGCGCCGCGCGCTCGCCGCGCTGGGTGGCATGTTGGTGCGGATCGTCCCCACCGCGGAGCTCGGCCTCGCCGACGTCCTGCCCGGTCGCAATCTCGTGGTGATGCGAAAGGTGCGCGCGACCGCCGATCGGTTTCCGCGTCCACCCGCGGAGGCACGCCGCCGGCCGTGGTGATCGTCCCATCGATCGACGTCCGCGCCGGTCGCGTCAGCTGGCGGGGCGGCGATCTGGAGGCGACGCCGCGCGACCTCGCGAGACGCTTCGTCGACGCCGGGGCGGACGAGCTGCACCTCGTCGATCTCGACGGCGCCGAGCGCGGCGACTACGCGAACGTTCCGCTCCTCGCCGAGATCGCGCGCGGAGCGGGGATCCCGTGCCGTCTCGCGGGCGGGATCGCCACGATCGACCGAGCGCGGCGTGCCCTCGCCGAGGGCTTCGCCGGCGTGCTCTTCTCGTCCGCCGTATTCGGCGACGACGACCTGCTGCGCGAGATCGCCGCCCTCGGCGGGACGGCGATCGTCGAGCTCGAGTCGCGCGACGGCTTCCTCGCGCCACGCGGCGGGCCGACCGAGCTCGTCGAGCGCGCGACCGGCCGTGGGGTCCTTGCGAGCGCCGCGGCCGCGGTCCGGGCCGGCCTTCGCGCGATGTACGTGATCGATCTCGCCGCGGAGCGTGCACCCGCCGGTCCGCCGATCGCGCTCATCCAGCTGATCCGCTCCGCGCTCGGCCGCCAGACGGTGGGCCTCACGTTCCACACCGGCGGCGGCGTACGTGATCTCGACGACGTCCGCGCCCTCGCCGCATGCGGCGTCGCCTCCGTCGTCGTCGGGCGCGCGCTCGCCGAGGGTCGCTTCACGCTGGCCGACGCGAAGGCGGCGGCCGCGTGACGATCGCGCTGCTATCGGACGTCCACGCGAATCTCGTCGCGCTCGAGGCCGTGCTCGCCGAGCTCCCCGCGACCGAGGAGCTCTGGGTGATGGGCGATACGGTCGGCTACGGGCCGGATCCGTCGGACGTGCTCGCGCTCCTCCGCGAGCGCGGAGCGCGGCTCATCGCCGGCAATCACGATCGCGCGGTCGCCACGGGAGAAGGCCTGGGGCTCTTCAACCCCATGGCCCGCGCGGCCGCGACGCTCCATCAGGCCTGGCTGAGCGCCGGGGAACGCGACGTGCTCGCCGCGCTGCCCCTCACGTTCGTCGGCCGCGAACGTTACCTCGTCTGTCATGGCAGCCCGCGCGATCCGCTCTGGGAGTACGTCTTCGACCGCGGCGCCGCCGAGCGGTCGATGGCGTCGACGGCCGTGCCGAACTGCTGCAACGGCCACACCCACGTTCCCGCGCTGCTCGAAGTCGGCGACGGCCGGCTCATGGTGAACCCGGGCAGCGTCGGCCAGCCGCGCGATGGCGACGCGCGGGCCGCATATGCGCTCCTCGATCCCGATACCGGATCCGTCCAGTTCCGCCGGGCGGCGTACGATGTCGCCGAAACGCAGCGGCGGATGCGCGCGTTGCGGCTGCCCGAGCTGCTCGCGGACCGCCTCGGATACGGGCTATGAGCGAGATCCCCTTCCGGCTCGAAACGACCGACGAGCACGGCGACGCGCCGCTCGCGTGGGCGCGGCGCGAAGAACGCGTCCGCATCACCGTGCGCGCCGGCGAGCGGCGCACCGCGGGCCACGCGATCTCGATCGTGCGCATCGTGCGCGACGGCACACGTCTGACGGTGAAGGTCGCGCTCCGTACGCCCCCGCCGGACGCGATGGTCGCCCAGGTGCTGACGTGGCCGGCGCAGACCGTGTCCATCGAGGCGCGCGCGGTGCGCGGCGTGCACGAGGCTCTCCTCGTGGACGTGCTGGGGACCGAGCTCGCGCGCATCACCCCTAGACTGCCGACGTCTTGAGCGACGACCCAGCGCCGTCGCCGCCGGAGGAGCCCGCGCGGCCCGAGCACCGGCTGGAACGGGTCGAGCGCGCGCGCGGCAGGCTTCCCGGCAATGCCCGCGTCCGCATCGTCCGCCCGACGGAGTTCCGCCGCCGCCGCGGCTACGTCGAAGCGACCGAGAAGGCGCTCGAACCGGAGACCGGCCTCGGACGCCTCCTCGAGACGATGCGGGCGTTCCTCTTCGGCAAGCGGATCGCGACCGAAGCCGAATCCGAGGAGCGGGTCGGCAAGGTCACCGGCCTCGCGATCTTCGCCTCTGACAACATCTCGTCCTCCGCCTATGCGACGGAGGAGACGATGCGCACCCTCGCGCTCGCCGGCGCGATCGCGCTCACGATGCCGCTCACCGTCGCGATCATCGTGGTCCTCGCGATCGTCGTCACCTCGTATCTCCAGGTCATCCGCGCCTATCCGCAGGGCGGCGGGAGCTACGTCGTCGCGAGCGAGAACCTCGGCATCGGGCCCGGCCTCGTCGCCGCCGCGGCGCTGCTCGTCGACTACATCCTCACGGTCGCGGTCTCGGTCGCCGCCGGCGTGCTCGCGCTCACGACGGCGATCCCGGCCTGGGAACCGGTGAAGGTCTGGATGGGCGTCTCGTTCATCACCCTGCTCACCGTCGGGAACCTCCGCGGCATCCGGGAGGCCGGGATGATGTTCGCCGGTCCGACCTACGTCTACGTCGCGAGCGTCGCCGGGGTATTGCTCATCGGCCTGTTCCGCGTCCTCACCGGCGACGTGCCCGCACCGATCGGACCGCCGAAGGTGATCGGAGCCAACGAGGCGCTCACCGCCATCCTCATCCTCCGCGCGTTCTCGTCCGGCTCGGTCGCCCTCACCGGCACCGAGGCCGTCGCGAACGGGGTCCCGGCGTTCCGGAAGCCTGAGGCCAGGAACGCGAGCGTCGTGCTGATCGCCATGGGGACGCTCTTCGGCACGCTGTTCTTCGCGATCAGCTTCCTTTCGACCCGGATGGGCATCCAGCCCGACGCGACCGAGACGAGGAGCGTCCTGGGCCTCCTGACCCAGTCCATCGTCGGCGACGGCGCCTACTTCTACGTCGTCCAGGCCGCGACGGCGATCATCCTGATCCTCGCCGCGAACACGAGCTTCTCCGGCTTCCCGCGTCTCGCGTCGATCCTCGCGACGGACCGCTTCATGCCGCGGCAGTTCGCCCAGCGGGGGGATCGGCTGGCGTTCTCGTTCGGCATCATCGTGCTCGCGCTCTTCTCGATCGCGCTCCTCGTCGCGTACCAGAGCAGCGTCAACGGGCTGATCCCGCTGTACACGATCGGGGTATTCATCGCGTTCACCCTGTCGCAGGCCGGGCTCGTCCGGCACTGGTCGCGCGAGCGCGGACCCCGCTGGCGGTCCTCGGCCGCGATCAACTCGGTCGGTGCGGTCGTCACCGGGATCGTCGCCGTGGTCGTCGCGGTGACGAAGTTCAATGGCGGGGCCTGGATGGTCCTCGCGGTCATGCCGCTGCTCGTCTACCTCATGTGGAGCGTGCACCGCCATTACCGGAGCATCGAGGACGAGCTGCTGATCCCGCCGCACATCGGCGCCCGGCTCAAGGATCGGCGGCCGCGGGTCATCGTGCCGATCAGCCGGCTCGATCGGAGCGCGGTCGAGGCCCTGAGCGTCGCCCGTGGACTCTCGCCGCACGTCTTCGCGGTCCACATCTCCTTCGACGAGGAGGGCGCCGCGGACTTCAGACGGCGGTGGGCGAGCGTCGTCGGGAACGACGTGCCGCTCGAGGTGATCGTCTCGCCCTACCGGGCGCTCCTGCCGCCGCTCCTCTCGTATCTCGACAGCATCGACGACGGCGACCGCACGCGGCCGATCGTCGTCGTCCTCGCCGAGTTCGTTCCGCGGCACTGGTGGGAATCCGTGCTCCACAACCAGACCGCGCTCCGCTTGAAGCTCGCGCTCTTCCTCCGCAAGAACACGGTGGTCATCGACGTCCCGTATCACCTCGAGGAGCGCGAGGGGCCGCCGAAGAACGACGGGTAGACTCCGCGCGCTGTGAAGCTCACGAACATCCTTGTCCCGCTCGCCGGCACCGCCATCGATCCCGACATGATCGAGTTCGCGATCGCCCTCGGGCGTGCGACCAAGGCGAAGATCACGGCGGTCCACGTCATCGAGGTGCGGTGGAACAAGCCGCTCGACGCGGTGCTCGACGCGGAGCTCGAGCACGGCGAGGAGATCCTCGCGCACGCCGAGCGCGTGGCGGAAAAGCACGGCGCGCGGCTGCAGACCGAAGTGCTCCAGGCCCGTGAGGCCGCGGCCGCGATCGTCGACACCGCGGTGGAGCAGGGCAGCGAGCTGATCCTCCTCGGCATGCCGTTCCGCAAACGACTGGGCCGCGTGTACGTTGGCAAGACCGTCGAGACGGTGTATGTGAGAGCGCCCTGCGCGGTGCTCGCGTATCGTCAGGAGGAGCCCAAGTGAACGTCGTCATCGTCGGCTGCGGACGGACCGGAGCGTTCCTCGCGTCGCTCCTCGACCAGTCGGGTGACCGCGTGTCGATCGTGGACGTCGAGCGGGCCGCGTTCGCGCGCCTGCCCGCGTCGTTCGGCGGGACCACGATCCTGGGCGACGGTACCGACCTCGACATCCTCCGGCAGGCCGGGGTCGAGAGCGCGGATGCCGTCCTCACGCTCACCGAGGGGGACAATCGGAACCTCATGTCGGCGCAGATCGCCAAGCAGATCTTCGCCGTCCGGCAGGTCCTGGCGAAGGTCAACGACCCGATCCGGGCGGCCACCTACCGCGGACAGGGCCTCTACACGTTCTCGCGGACCACGATCCTGGGGACGCTGCTCCACGCCACCCTGACCGGCAACAAGCTGATCGGCCCGAACCTCATGGCGGCGGCGATGAAGCACGACGAGGAGCTCTCCGCCGAGGCCCCGTTGGTGGCGCGCTGATGTACTTCGTCGTCGCGGGCGCCGGCCAGGTCGGCTATCACCTGTCGCAGGCGCTGCTCGAGGCCGGCCACGAGGTCATGATCATCGAGCGGGACCGGCGCCGGGCGCAGTGGGTCGAGGAGCGGCTCGGGTCGGTCGTGATCAATGCGCCGGCCGACGAGGGCCGCTATCAGATCGAGGCCGGTTGCCAGCGCGCGGACGCGGTGCTCGCGGTCACCGGCGACGACGAGGACAACCTCATCATCTCGCAGCTCGCGAAGCTCAGGTCCGGCGCCCGGCGGGTCATCGCCCGGGTCAACAACCCGAAGAACGAGATCGTGTTCAAGGCGATGGGCATCGACGAGACCGTGTCGTCCACGCGCGTGCTCATGGGCGTGATCGAGCAGGAGCTACCGACCGGTGGGTTCTTCCCGCTCATGCCACTCACCGGCTCGCACCTCGAGATCATCGAAGCCGAGGTCGCGCCGGGCACGCCCTCGGCCGGGAAGGAGACCGGCGCGCTCGGCCTGCCCGAGGGGGCCCTCATCGGTGGTCTCGTCCGGCGCGGCCAGGTCCTCCACGTCCACGACGACACCAGGCTCGAGGTCGGCGACCGGATCATCGTCTTCGCTCCCACGGCCGCCGAGCAGGAGGTCCGCAGAGCGCTCTTCGGCTGAGCCGCCGGGCGGCCGCCCGGCCTGCGGCAACTGAGCAAGAACCTTGACAATGGCGTTGGCAGGCTTTATATAAATGTCCGTGGCGCGCGGAAGCCGACCCGTCTACGTGATCTCGATCGCCGCGAGCCTCGCCGGCTGCCATCCGCGCACGCTCCGCATCTACGAAGAGGAAGGCCTGGTCGATCCCGTCCGGACCCAGACGAACATCCGGCTCTATTCGGACCAGGACGTCGAGCGGGTGCGCTGCATCCGCTACCTCACACAGGTGCGCCGCGTCAACCTGGCGGGCGTGAAGCTGCTGCTGCAGTTCCGCGACGCGTCGGATCTGCTGCGCGAGATCACCGCGGCGATGGACGACCTGGACGGGGCGGCCGCCGCGGGCCACGACCGCGGCGTCGTCCGCGTGAAATACGAACCGAATGACACGACGGAGGATTAGCGATGGCCATCACCCGTTACAGCCCGATCAGCGATCTCGTCTCACTGCGTGACGCGATGGACCAGCTCTTCCAGGAGAGCGTCATCCGTCCGACCGCCTGGAGCGGCGTCGCCGCCGGCCAGCTGGCCGTGCCGGTCGACCTCTGGGAGACGAAGGACGCCTACCACCTGCGCGCCGACCTGCCGGGCCTGACGCCCGAAGACATCGAGATCAACGTCACCGGCGACACCGTGCAGCTGTCCGGCGAGCAGAGGACGCAGACCGACGCCTCGAACGACGGCTGGCTGCGCCAGGAGCGCCGTACCGGCAAGTTCCAGCGCACGTTCACCCTGCCGATGCAGATCGAGTCGAGCAACGTCAGCGCGACGTTCACGAACGGCGTGTTGGAGCTCGTCCTGCCGAAGGCCGAGTCCGTCAAGCCCAAGACCGTGAAGATCCTGGCGAAGTAAGCGAGACGAGCGGTGAGCCGCGAGGTCGTGACGCAAGCCACGCGCTTCGCGGCTCGCCGCGTCCGGCCCCTGGCCGAGCCCCAGTTGAAGGAGTCCCCACGATGACCGAAGAGACCCGCACCTATCCCGCCGAACTGCCGCTCGTCCCCCTGCGCGAGACGGTGATCTTCCCGAAGATCGTCCAGCCTCTGGGGGTCGGGCGTGAGCGGAGCGTCGCCGCGATCAACGCGGCGATGGGCGCGGAGAAGCACTACATCGTGCTCGCCGCGCAGAAGGATGCCGAGGTCGACGACGTGTCACCCGACCAGATCTACACGGTCGGCACGGTCGCCGAGATCGTGCGCCTGCTCAAGATCCCGGACGGGAGCGCGCAGATCATCGTGCAGGGTCTCCAGCGGGTCCGCATCACGGGCTTCGACAACGAGCCCGGCTACTACCGCGTCGCGATCCACCCCCTGGCCGAGCATCTCGGTGAGCCGGTCGAGCGCGAGGCGCTCGTCCGCAGCGTCAAGACGCTGTTCAGCGAGTACGTGGAGAACGGCGGCTCGATCGTGCCCGAGGTCGCCATGACCGCCAAGAACACCGACGACCCATCGCACTTCGCCGACCTCGTCGCCCAGAGCCAGGACCTGTCGCTCGAGCAGCGCCAGCAGCTCCTCGAGATGGACGGCGTCGTCGACCGGCTGCGGTTCCTCTCGGTCTTCCTCGCCAAGCAGAACGAGATCCTGCAGATGAAGGCGAAGATCCAGAGCGACGTCCAGCAGACGCTCGACAAGACGCAGCGCGAGTACATCCTCCGCGAGCAGATGAAGGCGATCCAGAAGGAGCTCGGCGAGGACGACAGCTCGTCCGAGGTGAACGAGCTCCGCGAGAAGATCGAGCAGGCCGGCATGCCCGACGAGGTGAAGGAGAAGGCGCTCAAGGAGGTCTCGCGGCTCGAGAAGATCCCGCAGGCCTCGCCGGAGCAGGGCGTCATCCGCACGTACGTCGATTGGCTCGTGTCGGTGCCGTGGAAGAAGGCGCCCGAGGACGACTGGGACATCACCGAGGCGGCGAAGATCCTCGACGCCGACCACTACGGCCTGCCGAAGGTGAAGGACCGGATCCTCGAGTACATGGCGGTGCGGAAGCTCGCGAAGGAGCTCCGCGCGCCGATCCTGTGCTTCGTCGGACCGCCCGGCGTGGGCAAGACGAGCCTCGGGAAGTCCATCGCCCGCGCGATGGGCCGGAAGTTCATCCGCATGTCGCTCGGCGGCATCCGCGACGAGGCCGAGATCCGCGGCCACCGGCGCACCTACGTCGGCGCGCTCCCCGGCCGCATCCTGCAGAACATGAAGACGGCCGGCGAGACGAATCCGGTCTTCATGCTCGACGAGATCGACAAGGTCGGCGCGGACTTCCGCGGCGACCCGAGCTCGGCGCTGCTCGAGGTCCTCGACCCCGAGCAGAACAGCACGTTCTCGGACCACTACCTCGAGGTGCCCTACGACCTGTCGCGGGTGATCTTCATCACGACGGCCAACGTCGAGGACACGATCATCCCGCCGCTCCGCGACCGGATGGAGATCATCCGGCTCCCCGGGTACACCGAGGACGAGAAGATGCACATCGCGACCGGCTACCTGCTGCCGCGGCAGCTGAAGCAGCACGGCCTCGACGAGGACTCGAAGCTCACGCTCACCCCGGACACGCTCAAGGAGCTCGTCCGCCACTACACCCGTGAGGCCGGCGTGCGGAACCTCGAGCGCGAGATCGGCACGATCTGCCGCAAGGTCGCCCGGCGCATCGCCGAGGGCCAGACCGAGCGGATCACCGTGGAGCCGACCGACCTGTCCACGTACCTCGGGCCCGAGCGGTTCGACTTCGGGCTCGCCGAGGAAGAGGACCAGGTCGGGGCGGTCACCGGCGTCTCCGTCTCGGAGCACGGCGGCGACGTGCTGACGGTCGAGGCCACGATCATGGATCAGGGCTCGAAGACCGAGGAGTTCGTCCTCACCGGGCAGATCCAGAAGGTCATGGAGGAGTCCGCGCGGGCCGCCCTGTCGTACGTGCGGGCCCACCAGGCGGACCTCGGCGTGCCGAAGGGCTTCTTCAAGGACCACTCGATGCACATCCACGTGCCGGCCGGGGCCATCCCGAAGGACGGGCCGTCCGCCGGGGTCACGATGGCGACGGCGATCGTGTCGGCGCTCACCGGCAAGAAGGTCCGCCGCGACGTGGCGATGACCGGTGAGATCACCCTCCGCGGCCGGGTCCTCCCGATCGGCGGGGTGAAGGAGAAGCTGCTCGCGGCGCACCGCGCCGGGATCAAGACCTTCATCCTCCCGGACAAGAACAAGAAGGACCTCGTGGACGTGCCGAAGGAGGTCCTCGACACCGTGGACGTGAAGCCGGTCGCGACGATCGACGATGTCCTGAAGCTCGCGCTCCTCCCGGGGCCGAGCGTCACGCCGGCACAGATCGAGGCCGCGCGCCCGACGATCGCGCCTCCGCCACCGAACTAGCGGAGGGGCCAGCGAGCCATGCCCGTCGAGTACAAGGACTACTACAAGACCCTCGGCGTCTCGAAGAACGCGACGCCGGAGGAGATCAAGAAGGCCTATCGGAAGCTCGCCCGGCAGCACCACCCGGACGTCAACAAGGGCCCGGACGCCTCGAAGAAGTTCAAGGAGCTGAACGAGGCGAACGAGGTGCTGTCGGACCCGCAGAAGCGCAAGCGCTACGACCAGCTCGGGCCGGAGTGGGAGCGCTTCGCGGCCGGGGCGAACGCGCGGCCGGGCGACGGCGGATTCCAGTGGGTCTACACCGGAACGCCGGGCGCCACGGGGTTCGAGGAGACCGGCTTCTCGGACTTCTTCCAGACGCTCTTCGGGGGCATGGGCGGGTTCGCTGACGAGGCCCCCGCGGGCACGCGGCGCCGGGCCCACGGGCGCGCAGGCGCCGACGCCGAGCACACGCTCGACGTGTCGCTGGTCGAGGCGTACCGGGGCGGCGAGCGGATCCTGGAGCTGCGTGAGGAGAACGGCAGGACGCGGCGCCTCACGGTGAAGATCCCGCCCGGCGTTCGTGATGGCCAGCGCATCCGGCTCGCGGGTCAGGGCGGGCCCGGGCTCGGTGGGGGTCCCGCCGGCGACCTCTACCTGAAGGTCCACGTGATGCCGCACCCGCTGTTCAGCCGCGAGGGCGACGATCTCCGGATGGAGCTGCCGGTCGCGCTGCACGAGGCGCTCCTCGGCGCCGACGTGACGGTGCCGACCCTCAAAGGCCGGGTGAGCCTCCGGATCCCGCCGGAGACCCAGAACGGGCGCACGATCCGCCTCGCCGGCCAGGGCATGCCCCGTCCGGGCGGCGGATTCGGCGACCTCTTCGTCACGGTGAAGGTGGTCCTGCCGACGAAGCTCAACGACAAGGAACGCGAGCTCGCGCACGAGCTCGCCGCGTCACGCCGGGCGGAGAACGTCCGCTCGCATCTGATCTAGCCGGCAGGGGAGGGACGACGTGATCGATCCGAACAAGCTCACCGAGAAATCGCAGGAGGCGCTCGTCGCCGCCCAGCGGAGCGCGCAGGAGGCCGGTCGCGCGAGCCTGGACGTCGAGGACCTCTTCTCCGCGCTGCTCGCGCAGCCCGGCGGCATCGTGCCGAGCATCATCGGATCGCTCGGCGGATCGGTCGGCCAGCTGCAGGCGGCGATCGACACCGAGCTCGCCCGGCAGCCAAAGGTGACCGGGAGCGTCCAGCTCGCGGCGACGCCCCGCCTCGGCCGGGTCCTGCAACAGGCCCAGCGGGAGGCCGAGTCGCTCCACGACGAGTACGTGAGCACGGAGCACCTCTTCCTCGCGATGACCGCGGACGCCGGATACACCGGCCAGGCGCTCCAGCGGATCGGCGCGACGCGCGAGCGCGTGCTCGCGGCGCTGCAGGAGATCCGCGGCAACCAGCGGGTCACCGACCAGAATCCCGAGGCGAAGTACCAGGCGCTCGAGAAGTACGGGCGCGAGCTCACCGAGCTCGCGCGCAAGAACAAGATCGACCCGGTGATCGGCCGGGACGAGGAGATCCGGCGCGTCATCCAGGTCCTCTCGCGGCGCACGAAGAACAACCCCGTCCTCATCGGCGAGCCGGGCGTCGGCAAGACCGCGATCGTCGAGGGCCTCGCGCAGCGGATCGTCCGCGGCGACGTGCCCGAGGGCTTGAAGGAGAAGCGCGTCTTCGCGCTCGACATCGGCGCGCTCCTCGCGGGCGCGAAGTACCGCGGCGAGTTCGAGGAGCGGCTCAAGGCGGTGCTGAAGGAGATCAGCGCCAGCGAGGGCCAGATCATCCTGTTCATCGACGAGCTGCACACGGTCGTCGGTGCCGGCGCGGCCGAGGGCGCGGTGGATGCGTCGAACCTGCTGAAGCCGATGCTCGCTCGCGGCGAGCTGCATGCCATCGGGGCGACGACGCTCGACGAGTACCGCAAGCACATCGAGAAGGACGCCGCGCTCGAGCGGCGCTTCCAGCCGGTGTACGTCGGCGAGCCGAGCGTCGAGGACACCATCTCGATCCTCCGCGGGCTGCGCGAGCGCTACGAGGTGCATCACGGCGTGCGGATCCTCGACAGCGCGCTCGTCGCCGCAGCGGTGCTCTCGAACCGCTACATCAGCGACCGCTTCCTGCCGGACAAGGCGATCGACCTCGTGGACGAGGCCGCCTCGAAGCTGCGGATGGAGATCGACTCGATGCCCGTCGAGCTCGACGAGGTCGAGCGGCGCATCCGCCAGCTCGAGATCGAGCGCGAGGCGCTGCGCAAGGAGACCGACGCGCCGAGCAAGGAGCGCCTCGCCCGGCTCGAGCGCGAGCTCGCGGACCTCAAGGAGTCGAGCGCCGAGCTCCGCGCCCACTGGGAGCAGGAGAAGGCCGCGATCGGCGAGATCCGCGAGAAGAGGTCGCGGCTGGAGCAGATCCGCGCGGACATCGAGCGCGCGGAGCGCGCGGCCGACTTCGCGAAGGCCGCCGAGCTGAAGTACGGCACCCTCGCCGCGCTCGAGAAGGAGGTCTCGGCGGGGGAAGAGAAGCTCACCGAGCTGCAGAAACAGCGGAAGATGCTCACCGAGGAGGTCACCCCCGAGGACATCGCCCAGGTGGTCGGCAAGTGGACCGGCATCCCGGTCACGAAGCTCCTCGAGGGCGAGGTGAGCAAGCTGCTGCGGATGGAGGACCGGCTGCACGAGCGCGTCGTCGGGCAGGACGAGGCCGTCACGGCCGTCGCGAACGCGGTCCGCCGCGCCCGCGCCGGCATGCAGGACCCGAACCGGCCGCTCGGCTCGTTCCTCTTCCTCGGACCGACCGGCGTCGGCAAGACGTTGCTCGCGAAGGCGCTCGCCGAGTTCCTGTTCGACGACGAGAAGGCGATGGTCCGGCTCGACATGAGCGAGTACATGGAGAAGCACACCGTCGCGCGGCTCATCGGTGCCCCGCCCGGATACATCGGCTTCGAGGAGGGCGGTCAGCTCACCGAGGCGGTCCGCCGCCGGCCGTACGCGGTGCTGCTGCTCGACGAGATCGAGAAGGCCCACCCGGACGTGTTCAACGTCCTGCTGCAGATCCTCGACGACGGGCGCCTGACCGACGGGCACGGCCGCACGGTCGACTTCAAGAACGTGGTCATCATCATGACGAGCAACGTCGGCTCGACGTTCATCAGCGAGCTCGCGGGCAACGATGAGCTCATGCGCACGCGGGTCATGGACGCGCTGCGCGGCCAGTTCCGGCCCGAGTTCCTGAACCGCGTCGATGAGATCGTCATCTTCCACGGCCTCGTCGACAAGCAGATCGAGGAGATCGTGGAGCTCGAGACGAAGCAGCTCGCGAGGCGGCTCGAGGAGAAGAAGATCCGCCTCGAGCTGTCCGACAACGCGAAGGCGCTCATCGCCCGTGAGGGCTTCGACCCCGTGTACGGGGCTCGCCCGATCAAGCGGACGATCCAGAAGCTCGTCCTCGATCCCCTCGCCCACCGCGTGCTCGCCGGCCAGTACAAGGAGGGCGACACCGTCTTCGTCGACTCGGAGAACGGTGAGATCCAGTTCTGGAACGAGGAGTACGCCGCCAAGAAGGCGGAGGAGCACCGGGAGCGCAAGGCGGTCGGCGCGCTGAATTGAGCCGCCGCTCGCTCGTGCGTGCGGCCGCGCTCGGGCTCGCCTGCCTCGCGGTCTCGACAGCGGCGGCCTGCGGGCGTCCGCAGGCCGGGGTTGGCCTTACCACTCCCCGGCCTTCGGACTCCGCGCCCGCCGCCTCCAGGGACAACGGCGCGGCCACACCCGCGGCGGACACCGCCTCATCGCCGCTCCCTTCCGCGACCGCCGCGCCACCCGTCGCGGAGACCGTGCGGCGGCTCATCGCTGCGATCGATCCGGCCAAGCTCGACGACCACATGGTCGCGCTCGCCGGCGTCGGCTCGCGCGACCCGCGCCACCCCGCCCACGCGAAGGCCGTCGCGTACCTCAAGGAGCAGCTCGGCGCGATCGGCGTCACGGTCGAGTCGTTCCGCAATGTCCATCAGGGCGTTCCTCTCGAAAGCCTCCTCGTGACGATCGACCCGCCCGGCGGACCGCCGGCCGGCGGCTGGGTGATGCTCTGCGCGCACTACGACTCGATCTCGAACCGGACCGCGGGCTGGAACGCCGCGACGTCGGAGGCGCCCGGCGCGGACGACGACGCCACCGGCGTCGCGGCGCTCCTCGAGTACGCGCGCATCCTCGCGCGGGAGCGGGCGACGCTCCGGCAGCGGGTCGTGCTGGCCTTCTTCGACGGCGAGGAGCTCTTCTTCAAAGGCAGCGGCGCGTACGTCGCGTCGCTGCCCAAGCCCTACCCCTACGCCGCGGTCGTGAACATCGACATGGTCGGCTTCAATCCGCTCGCCGACCGGCTCGACCTCATCTCCTACACGAGCGCCTCGACCGCGTTGCGCGATCGCGTCGTGGCGGCGAACGAGCGCTACGCGACGGGCATCGCGCCGCTCGTGCAGCAGCTCGCCGTCGACGGGAACACGATCCTCGACGCGGCGCCGTTCGGGCTCGCCGGCGTGCCGGCGGTCGCGCTCGTCGAGCGGTACGGCGATCC